>SLPZ01000277.1 GCA_007131725.1 Balneolaceae bacterium | reverse complement strand
GATTCCATCTCACGATGGACACCCTTGCCAATAACTATAAGATTCCGGTCATTACGGCTCTTTCGGGACTTGAGACTTCCACCTCCACCCGTTAGACATACGGCATGCCCGGCACACCAAAGATATTGTCCCATCCGGGACATTTTTTTGAAGCTTGAGAGTATTATAAATAGAATATTACCCATCCCAATCCTCTATCGGTATTGAGATGGATGTCATTATTCCATTCTTTGTACGACACACCAAGTCATGAAAACCACCACCGTGCCGTCAGGTACGGTATGTTGTGCTGTGAGCATTGCAACCGATACATCACAAAAACAGTTAAACAAAAATGCTGGCAGATGCGATAATCTTTTATTTTTGAAAAATTATACCGACCTCTCAGTACCCAAAAATAAAAATGTAATAAACATCAGTTCGATATAATAATTTGTTTAAGAGTGTCCCCCTTTGAAGGGACAATGGGGGATGATAGTTAGTGAATTTAAACCCAATAATGAATATTTGAGTCAAATCAACGCTCAAAGGGTCATCCCCCCTCGTCCGCCAGCCGGCGGACTTTTCCCCCTTCGAAGGGGGACTTTTAAAGCCTTCAATATTATATCGAACTCAGGTTAATAAAGAAATTGGATGTTCAACTGTAAGGGTACATTAACCGTTACAGGTATTAATATTTAAGGACAGGTTTATATAAATTTCACACCTATAAACGAAGTTGAAAATACAGACAATTATTAACCCAAATCCGCAAGGAGAGGGAGTTACCTAAAAAACGAGAGTTAAAAATATGAATAAAGAAAACTCCTTTGACACACTGAGCCGGCGTAGTTTCTTAAAAGTATCAGCTATCTGGGCGGGCGGCGCCTGGATTGTTGGTGTGCCGAGCTTGTCTGCAAATCCGCACCGGGTGCTGACAGAAAGTGAAGCTGAAATTATGGATGCCCTGGCTGATGCGATCATTCCGCCGGGTGAATATGCAGGCGGCAAAGATGCCTGGGTTACAAGATTCATCGACCAGCAGATAGGCCGTTACGGTTACCTTCAGCACGACCGCGAAATGTACCAAACCTGTCTTCCCGCCATAAACAACGACTGCCGAAATGAATTCGGGGATGTCTTTACCCGGCTTGACAAAGAAAATCAGGCCGAGTTTTTGAAAGCGGTTGAAGCCGGACAATATAACCCGCAGGCGGCAGAAAGAGGATGGGGTGATTTTACTCCATCGGCCTTTTTCAACACCATGTGCAATCAATGCATGATGGGATTCTACGGCAGTCCAATCCATGGCGGCAACCGGGATTATGTGAGCTATCGGATGCTCAGTTTATATTAAAACCTGTCTTAATCACCTTTAATTATTTTAATTTTTTATTATGGCAACAAATAAACATGTAAATGCAATTGTAGTAGGATCGGGAGCCGGTGGCGGAGTAGTAGCCAAAGAATTGAGTTATGCCGGATTGTCCGTAGTTTTGTTTGAAAGAGGCGGCTGGGTTCCTTATGCCGCACACGGTGATGATGAGTTGACTGCAATGAGGTCTTTTCCGCTGGCCTGTTTTTTCGGGCCCGACAATGAGCGGTACCGGCGGGTGGCTGTTGATCAGCAGGGAAATGAGCGGATTGTGTATCCTAACGATTGGGCCTATCACAACATTTCTGCATGTGTGGGATCGGGAACTGTGAATTACGGTGCTATGGCCTGGAGATTCATGGAAGAATGTTTTACGATGAAATCCACCTATGGGCATGTGGAAGGCTCAACGCTGGAAGATTGGCCAATAAGCTATGATGACCTGGAGCCCTACTACGAAAAAGCTGAATGGGAAATTGGTGTAGCAGGAGATGATTCCAAAAATCCGTTTGCACCCTGGAGGCGAAAGCCTCACCCAATGCCGCCGTTTTCGCATAACAAAGAAGCAAGAATACTGGAAGAGGCTGCGAAAAAAATAGGGTATCACCCATTTTCAATTCCTATGCTTCGGAATTCGGAAGAATTTGACGGACGCCCGGCTTGCGTACATGTACGGAATTGTGTGGGTTTTGCCTGCCCGGTAGATGCAAAAAACGGCACGCAAAACACTGTTATCCCCAAAGCGATAGATACCGGAAATTGCGAGCTCAGGATCAATTCGCAGGTCGTAAAAATTTTAACCGACAGCAACGGCAGAGCCACCGGTGTTGAGTATTATGATGAGCAGGACAGAAAGCATACTCAAACGGCGGATATCGTCATCCTGTCAGCATCGGCTACGGAAACACCCCGTTTGATGTTTAATTCTGCCACAAATCTCTATCCAGACGGAATCGGGAACCGGTACGATTGGTTAGGCCGCAACCTTCAGGGACATGCCTACTGCGGCGCCGACGGACTCTTTGAAGAGGAGATTTATGACGGCATTGGCCCCGGTGCCAGTGTGGCTGCCGGTGATTTTGCCCATAACAACCCCGATGTCATTGGCGGGGCTGTGCTTACCAATGAATTCATCAAATTGCCCTATGCCTACAGCCGTGGATTTCGGCCACCGGGCAGCTCGCAGTGGGGACGCGAGCATAAAGATTTTCAAAAGCATTATTACAAGAGAAATGCAAGTATACGAGGCCCGGTTCAGGAGATGCCGAACTTTGAATCGCGTGTGGAAGTGGCGCCCGATGTACTGGATCACTGGGGAATGCCGGTAGCCAAAATCTCCGGGTTTAAGCATCATGAAGATATCAGAACGGCCGAGTTTATTGCCGAAAAAGCTGCAAAGTGGCTGGAGGCGGCCGGTGCTTACAAAGTCTGGAAAAGTATTCCGGGAACCGGAGTCAGCGGCAGCCAGCATCAATCGGGGACCTGCCGGATGGGCAACGATCCTCAAACATCCGTTACCGACAAATACGGCCGGGTACATGAGGTGGACAATCTCTTTGTTGCCGACGGAAGCCTTCATGTAACCAACGGAGCTTTCAACCCGGTTCTGACGATTATGGCCCTTGGCTACTGGGTATCGGACTACATCGTAAAAGAGTGGAAAGGCGGCAACCGGTTCAAGTAATTTTGGGCTTGTTTGGAAAATTAAGTGTGGCCATGTGGGTCTAAATTTCAACCCATTCAAATGCGATGGAAAGATGGAGGCGCAAACTCAAGCTGCACCAAATGCAGGATCTGCTCAAGTGGCTTGAAGTTATTACTGAACCAAGTTCTGAGAAAAGCTATGATCATTCCTAAAAGTAACCAAGAAAGAGTTTTCATCATCTCTGCCAGGGATGATTCTGGCTCTGTTTGGTTTGTTACCTTCTTCATTTTTGCTCTCCGTTCAAATTAGAAGTTTTTTTACTCGAGATGGTGAAATCTCTCTATACTTTACTCCTGCCCGGCACAAGGATATTCCTCCTTTTCCAAAACCTGCACTTCATCCAGTGTATCGTTAATATCTCACACTAATTCTTATATGGAACCTACAGGGTAGAGGTCAGGAAAATAGTAACCTACAACTTTGGCCGGTATATGAAACCGCAGTGGTGCTCGGTGTGATGCTGAAGTCACCAGCTCCTCTTCCAATAGCTGGCTGATGAGATTCGTAGCTGTGCGTTCTCCCAGGCCTATCAATCTCGGAACCTCACCACGGGCAATTTCACCCCGCATCATTACTTCGGTGAGAACATGCTTTGCTTCCGGCCGAAGCGGTTTTTCATCCGGCAGCGACTGATCGGCCCGCCTGATTACATAACTGACAATACGATTGTATAATCCATCCAATGAAAGCATTTTTTTCATAAATGAAACCTGGTCATCTGCTGTTTTAAAGAAGAAAATACTAAAATCAGAAAGTGCCTTTTCAGACAGGTTTCCCCTGTCGTCCAGATCTCCCTGCCTGGGTTGATCGGCATGTGCAAGCATCCGTTTATATTCTTCATCTTTGCGGGCAAGTCCGCGGGATAATGTCCACAAACCGTGCGATTCAATCCCTGCCCTTCTCATAAAAGCGTAGGTAAACAGGCGCGAAACCCGGCCGTTTCCATCAAGAAAAGGATGAATCCATGAAAGCCGGTGGTGGCTGGCCGCGGCCGAGATCAGTTTTTTGTGTCCATAAACAGATTCTGATTCGTAAACCTCCTCAAACCGTTCCAGAAACTCCGGCAGACTTTCCCATTCAGGCGGGATATGATTCCCAACGACTACATTTTCCTTTCGAAGTTCGCCTGGCTTCATAATGATATGTTCATTCCTGTCATGATGTGAAATCTTCAAAAAGTTTTCCGGTACCCGCTTATAAAATTCTTTGTGAATCCAGCACAGGAACTCTGACGAACAGACCGACACATCCTCACCGGCCTCGAACCGTTCATCGATCAACTTTTGAACCTCAATATGGGCCACACTTAGAAGCTGAAGCCGTTTCTTTTTTTCATCGGTGCTGTATTCTTGTTTTACAGCCTTCTCAATATCGGCTGGTGTAGTATGCTCGCCCTCAATCCGGTTGGAGTAGTAGCTGTTGATGTGCCTTAAAAGCCGGGCGATCTCTCTTCGTGTGATGGGATGAACCATACCCGCAAGTTCTGCCGCATTCGCATACACACTCAAGGCAAGTTCGGCCAATGCCTTACTCTCTTTAGGAAACAGAGGCTCCATTTGGTCTGGGCGTGCATACATATTCAGATAATTTTGCGAGTTTAATTTCGGGTTTTATAATTCATACTAAGTTAATGCATGCCAATTTAATATCTGATTAATTATGCAATAAAAAAAGGTAATTTTTGCGGGATTAATTGCGGGTACATTAACGCGGCGGTCCGGGATGAAGAAATAATCGTTTTTGCAATGGCAATAGCATTTATGAGAATGATTAGGGTTCCTTTTCAAAATTTCGATTATTTTAGGGGGATTTTATCAGACACAACATCATCACAGCCAAAAACTAATAATGCTATGAATTTTACCAGCCTGACCCGATTTGTGCTTTTCTGTTTTTTAATTTCATTTCTTCCGCTTGCGGTTTTTTCCCAGCAGGATCAATCTATGGAAGAGAGATACCAGCGTGCCGAAAATATGCTGTGGTGGAACCTGAACGATAAGGTTTACAATATGTCAGTCACTCCTCAAGAAATCAATGAACACAGTTTCTGGTATGTACTGGCCACCCGCAACGGAAGCAAATATTTTTTGGTGGATATTCCTGAAAGAAATAAAAACCATGCATTTGACCACGAACGGCTTGCCGGAGCTATTGAATCTGAACTTGAAAATGCGGTAGACCCCTCTCAGCTTGGACTCAGGAACCTGATATTTAGTGACGATCATACTTCAATCCGGTTCGAAAAAAACGGGAATCATATGGCATGCTCACTCCAAACCTATGAGTGCGAGGTCAAAGATCGGGTTATTCATCCGGAGCCTTTTTCTGTGCTGTCGCCGGACGGTAAACGCGCAGTTTATACCCGCGACTATAACTTCTGGCTGCATGATCTTGAGGCCGACGAGCACACCCAGCTCACCACAGATGGTGTGGAATTTCACAGCTACGGTACCGATAATCACGGCTGGAGGCGGTCTGAACGCCCAATTTTGATGTGGTCGCCCGATTCAAAAAAAATTGCCACTTTCAGGCTGGATGAGCGCGATGTTGAAAAAATGACTCTCTGGCGAGCACGTGAAGGTAGGCCGGAAGCAGACATCTGGCCATATGCCCTTCCCGGCGATTCCATTGTGCCGATGCTCGAGCGTGTGATCATCGATGTGGAAAACGGAGAAACCATTTGGCTGGATACGGAGCCCGATCATCAGCGAACATCAAACTGCTGCGGACTGCTTCGTGATGGCGACTGGGCTGATATTGAATGGAGTGATGATTCAAGCCGGCTCGCGTTTGTTTCTACCTCCCGCGACTACAAAGATGTGACCCTGAAAATTGCCGATGCTGAAACCGGAGATGTTCGGGAAATTTATCACGAACATGATGAAATCTTTTTTGAATCGAACCTCACTTCGCGGGGTGTCCCGAACTGGAGAGTTCTGCACGATTCGAGTGAGTTTATCTGGTTTACCCGGAAAGACAACTGGGGCCACCTCTATCTGCACGACCTGGAAACCGGTGAGAAAATAAACCGGATTACGGAAGGTGACTGGAATGTGATTGATATTTTGCACATCGACGAAGAAAACCGGACCATCAATTTCACCGGTGTTGGCCGGGAAGATGGCAGGGACCCCTATTTTGTTCACTATTACAAAGTAAATTTTGACGGCTCCGGCCTGGTTCTCCTCACTCCGGAAGATGCAAATCACTCAGTGGATGTAAGCAGTGATGCTTCCTGGTTTGTGGACACCTTTTCAACCTTTGAAAATCCGCCGGTTTCCGTACTTCGCGACAGCAATGGTGAACTGCTGATGGAACTGGAACAAGCGGATATTGAAGAACTGCTGGAAACCGGCTGGCAAAACCCCATTCCAATTACCGTGAAGGCACGTGACGGTGAAACCGACCTTTACGGCATCATGCTGCTGCCCACCGATTTCGATGAAAGTAAATCCTATCCCATCATCAACTCCATCTATCCCGGCCCGCAGAGCGGCAGTCTGGGATCGCGTAGTTTCTCGGTATCCCAGCGCGGAAATGCCCAGGCGCTTGCAGAGCTCGGTTTTGTGGTGGTTGCGATTGACGCGCTTGGCAGCTCACCCATGCGTTCGAGGGATTTTCACACCTACTACCACGGCAACATGATGGACAACGGCCTGCCCGATCAAATTGCAGGCATGAAAGAACTGGCCGAACGGCACTCATTTATCGACATTGACAGGGCAGGAATTTACGGCCACTCCGGCGGCGGGTATGCAACAGCGGCGGCCCTTCTGCAGTATCCGGAGTTTTTCAAAGTGGGTGTTTCAAGTGCCGGAAATCTCGATAACCGCGGCTATACCTACTACTGGGGAGAAAAATACCAGGGGCTGCTGGAAAGAGAAAACGGCGGCGATAATTACGAAAACCAGGCTATACACCTTCTGGCTGAAAACCTGCAAGGAAAACTGCTACTCTCTTACGGAACGATGGATACCAACGTGCATCCGTCAATGACCCTGCTTTTGATTGATGAACTGATTCGCCACAATAAAGATTTTGATCTGATTGTAATGCCCAACCGGGGTCACGGCTATGCAAACGAACCCTACAAAATCAGACGTACCTGGGATTATTTTGTGGAACATTTGCTGGATAAAACCCCGCCAGCGGAATATCAGCTTCGCCGGTGATAATTTGGGAATTACTTATATCATCAATATTGTTAATAAGGTGTGAATTATGTTCATTTAAAGTAAAACACATTCTGCATATTTGTGACGTCCCTGCAATCACATAAAAATTTATTTCGATCCGTGCTGCTGATTGCAGTTGCGGGAATTTTTGCAGTTTCATATTTCACAGATTTATCAGCACAAAGTAATCCTGAAACTCCGTCATTAAATCAACTGGAATGGGAATCAGAAAAACTGGCTGAAGGAATTTACTGGAAATCATACCTGGGGGATGATCTTTTTGAATCGAGGCAGAGTATCAATATCATCGAAATACTTCTCGACAGTGCTTCTGTTGAATTTCAGCTTGCCTGGAATGAAGACGGCCTGATGAAAACCAGTGACCTGGCCAATCAACACAATGCATTTGCCGCGGTAAACGGTTCATTTTACGGACCTGAAGGAGAGTCGATTGTTTTTTTAAAAGCCGCTGGCGAGGTGATCTCACCAGGAGCTGTAGGAAGCAATCCATTTACGGAGCGCGGCGGTTTTGGCTGGAATCAGTCCGGTGAGCCGGTCATCATACCGAAACCTGAAGACGGCTGGCATTCTGTTCAATATGAGAACCTGCTCAGCGCCGGGCCGCTTTTGATTTATGATGATGAACAGCAGACTTTCAACCACGATCCTTTTCATCAAAATCGCCACCCGAGAACGGCTGTCGCGCTCACATCAGACAACCGACTGCTGCTGGTTACGGTTGACGGACGCTCGTTTCAGTCATACGGAATGACCATTCCTGAACTTTCCGGGTTTTTATCCGGTTTAGATGCCAGGTATGCATTGAATCTGGACGGGGGCGGCTCCACGTCGATGTGGATTCGCTGCCAAAAAAATGATGGAATTGTGAACTATCCCAGCAACAATTTCGAGTTTGACCACGAAGGTGAACGGAGTGTGTCGAACGCGCTTATTATCAGGGAATTAAACTAACCGAAAACAAAACAAATAAACTTATGATCAGAACAGCAAATGCAGTTTGGAAAGGACCCGGCTTAAAAGGTTCCGGAACGTTAACAACTCAAAGCGGTGCATTCAGCAATCAGCCCTATTCATTAAAACTACGGTTTGAAAATGAAGATGGTAAAAAAGGAACCAATCCTGAAGAGCTTATTGCAGCCGCACATTCCGGATGTTTTGCCATGGCACTCAGCGTAGGGCTGGAAAAAGCCGGCTACACCGCAGATGCACTGGATGTAAAAGCAGATCTAAGCCTTGATCAGCAGGGCGAAGGATGGGCCATCACAAAAATCGTACTCAATCTGGATGCAAAAGTGCCGGATATTTCAGAGGATGAATTTGACAAGCTGGCTCACGGCGCCAAAGAAGGATGCCCGGTATCCAATGTACTGAGCTGCGATATTGAACTCGAGTACACGTTGAATAAATAGTTTTTCCGAAAAAGAACCTTCAAGCGTCCTCGACAGTCGTCGGGGTCATTGAAGCGTTCGTTTGTAACGATTGAAGTGACGCTTGGAGGATCCCGGAAAAGCACCGGGAACGCTTCAAGGTCACTTTTCACTGGTACTGGCGCAAGCGTCCGCTTGTGCCATTGGAGTTTGTATCCACCAGATTATGGCCTAAGCCCCGCGGTGACAGGCTGACACTTGAACCAGTTATTGAGGCTTGCAGGGGAACGCTTTTGCCCTGGACAAAAGCCACTTTTTTGTTCAGATGTTCGATCTCCTGCGAATGAAATAGGTAATTACCGCTGCTATCAAAAACACAAAAAATAACGGCCAAATCCAGAGTGGAAGTGTATGAGCCTGCACTAACCTGTCTTGTGGATTTTCATACTCAGCGGGTATAACCGGCAGGCCACTTTCACCTGTTTCATGGGAGAGGGTAAAATCGAGCAGCGCCTGCCACACTTTTAACTGGGTTCCGTTTTGATAAATAATGGCTTCGTCCAGCTCTATGGGTTCGCCATGTTCATTTTTCAGTTCCATAGCCAGGTTGGGTACAACGTCTCCAACGAGGGGTAAAAATCCCGCAATGTAATGGTCTGTCACTACATTAAGCAGCTCTTCGCCGTTTCGCCTGAGTGGTTCTAAATCACCGCCATCGCGAACCAGACCGGCATTTAACACAGCACGCGATGTGGGAACCGGAGTACCCAAAAATGGAATTCTTAATAAAATGGCGCGGTTCGGATCATACATTTTCCGCAGGCCTGAATATTGCAAAAAATAGGTGTTGTCCATCATTTCAGACAGCAATATCGAAACCTCGAGTGCATTTCGAACTTCAGCTTCCGTCAGATAAAATGAAACCAGCGGATAACCGGGATTTCCATCTTCACCGGAACCCAGGCCGCTTGACATCACCAGGTCGTAAAAAGAAATCAGCCCTTCCGACCATTCCGCTCTGCCCGGCACAATATCTGCCCGGATGGCGCCATTTGCCTGAACGGCAACATCCACTTTTTTGCCCGTGGCTTTTTCAGCCGCATGCATCATGGCATCTGTGATGTAATTTCCAATAGCCGTTTCGGTCTGCCATCTTCCGCCGCGGATAGCAAATGATGATTCCGCAACGGGATCGGTGATCTCATTCACGGCTCCCACTGTCAGTTCAGCTATCCAATTATTCAGTAATTCTCTGTACTCCTGCACCATTTCAGCGATCTCTTCATCTTCGGGGATTGATGCATCGAGGGACTTTAAAAATGGCGTCTCCTCAGTATTGCGGATTTGCATCTCACCTGTACTGCGGTTCCACTCCAGTTCCAAAACACCCAAATATCGCAAATAACTGCCCGCCTGTACGATAATCACCCCTTCTTCAATCACCGGCTCATAAAGAGGGGTGTGCGAATGGCCTCCCACAATAATGTCAATTTCGGGCACTTCGCGGGCCAGGATCCTGTCTTCGTATATACCCGAATGGTTAACAGATATGATGATATCAGCCCCTGCAATTTTTAATTCCGAGACAGCTTTGCGGGCTGACCGTATCGGGTCTTCGAAATTAACCGGCCCCGGATGGGCTGTTTTGTTGATGGCATCATCCCCCAGTAATCCCAAAACCCCGATCTTTACACCATTTTCAAGTTCTTTGATGTAATGCTTTTTGATTCCCAAAGCACTGAGCGGGTGCTCTGCCGGCGGGCGGGTATTTGTTCCCAAAATTACAGTGCGGTCTGATACTTCCGGATACCCGGCCGCCTTCAGGTATTGAGCGAAAATATCCGGACCATAATCAAATTCGTGGTTCCCGATGGTGATGGCATCATAGCCAATGGCCTGGAACAGAGCCAGTTCGGCAGCAACCCCCTCTTTCAGCGGAAGCCAGCCGAATGCCGGTCCGCCCAGAATATCCCCGCCTGAAAAAATCAGAACTGGTTCTCCGAGCTCATTTTTTTGATCCCTTATCTGGTTAACGGCGCCAGCCAGCCGGGCAAAACCTCCCCGGGTTTCATTGTA
Organism: Balneolaceae bacterium; assembly: GCA_007131725.1. Classification (GTDB taxonomy): domain Bacteria; phylum Bacteroidota; class Rhodothermia; order Balneolales; family Balneolaceae; genus Rhodohalobacter. Next base: position 16,447 of record SLPZ01000277.1, on the reverse strand, counting down.
AAATTCCGGATGATCATCAATCGCAGGATGGGGGATCAGATGCGAATGTTCATCATTGGTGTGAAGAATGGTAAACCTGACGATATCGCTATCCTGTTGATAAGCTGACAATTCTGCCGGCAGAAATAAAAAAATCAGAAAAACCGTAAAATGAACAAATTTCATAAATTGATTGCTATTTTTAGCAGTATTGAATTTTGGTGATTACCCAAATTTTTGCTTTGTCAATTTATCATTAAATACCTCATGAATAAAACGCGTTCCATTATAACCATTTTTCTGATCAGCTTTGTAACGGTTCAAGCGGCTTTTGCTCAACTTCAGTCACCCGATGAATTTTTGGGATATGAACTGGGTGAGCGCTGGACACAGCATCACAACGTGCTCAATTATGTTCGGCACGTCGCTGAAGAATCAGAATTTGTGACCCTTCACACTTACGGAGAAACCTACCAAAACCGGGAGCTGGTCTATTTACTTGTAACTTCACCGGAAAATCTTCAGCATATCGACGAAATCCGGCTCAATAACCTGAAACTGACCGGACTGGAAGAGGGTGAGCCTACTGATAGAAAAAAAGGGATTGTCTGGCTGAGCTATAACATTCACGGCAATGAGACCTCAAGCAGTGAAGCGGCGATGAGAACCCTTCATGAACTGGTGCGGCCTGACCGGCCCGAACCCAAAGAGTGGCTCGAAAATACGGTGGTCATCATGGACCCGATGCTGAACCCCGACGGCAGGGAGCGTTATGTGAACTGGTTCAATAATATGCTTGGGGCAGAGGTGAATCCTGCTCCCGAAGCCCGCGAACACGAAGAACCGTGGCCGGGCGGCCGTTCCAACCACTACCTATTTGACCTGAACCGAGACTGGGCCTGGCAGATTCAGAAAGAGTCACAGTTGCGTTATGATATTTATAAACAATGGTTCCCTCACATTCACGTGGATTACCACGAACAGAGCTACACAGCGCCCTACTATTTTGCTCCGGCTGCTGAACCGTTTCACAAAGCGATCACCGACTGGCAACGTGAATTTCAAACCACCATTGGTGAAAACCATATGCGCTATTTCGATGATGAACACTGGCTCTATTTTACCCGCGAGCGGTTTGATTTATTTTATCCATCCTACGGCGACACCTGGCCGACATACCACGGGGCTATCGGGATGACTTACGAAATGCCGGGCCACAGCCGTGCGGGGCTTGCCATAGAAAAGGCCGAAGGGGATACTTTGACGCTGGAACAGCGAATTTTACAGCATCATACCACAGGGATGTCTACAGTAGAGGTTGCTTCTGAACACTCTGAAAGAATGATTGAAGAGTTTGCAGCTTTTTTTGATCGGTCAAAAAATAGCCCGGACAGCCGTTACAAAACATTTGTCGTGAAAGCGGATAACAATGCCGATCATATTTACAGCATGCTCAGTTTTCTCGATACGAAAAAAGTTCGTTACGGCACTGCCGAATCAACCCAAACAGCAGAAGGTTACAATTTTTCATCCGGGGAAACGTCTTCGGTTACTGTTGAGGAGGGAGATATTCTGATTAGCGCCTACCAGCCACAGGGCAACATTGTGCGGGTGTTTTTTGAACCCGACCCCGAACTGGTTGACTCTTTGACTTACGACATTACCTCATGGGAAGCCCATTATCGGTTCGGCCTTGAGGGATACGCTTTGGAAAACAGGATAGATCCGGTCAAGAATATTTCTGCCGGGGATTTTCGCCAGGCCGAGTTTACCGGCGCCGAGACGCCATACGCCTACATTTTGCGATGGGAATCGATGGATGATGCCCGCTTTCTGGCTCAGCTCATAAAAAACGGGGTTAACAGCCGTTTTACCCAAGTTCCTTTTGAAATGAATGATGAAGAATTTGATCGCGGGACACTGGTGATAACACGAGACAATAACCGCCATCTTGGTGATGATTTTGACCGACTGGTGAGAGATGCCGCCGAAACATTTCATCGCAATGTTTACGGAGCTTCTACCGGGTTTGTAACATCCGGTTCCGATTTCGGATCGGCAAATCTTCGTTTTGTTGATGAGCCAAAAGTTGCCGTCCTGATTGGTGAAGGCACCTCTTCGCTGAATGCAGGTGAAATTTGGCACTTTTTCGACTACCAGTTAAAATATCCCGCCACGATGCTGCACACCACATCTTTGATGCAGGCAGATTTGAAAGAGTATGATGTACTGGTACTTCCTTCAGGAAATTACACGAATATTTTAACGGATGAGGCCATCGAGAAAATCAGTGCCTGGACCAGCGATGGAGGCACTCTGATCAGCTTCGGTGATGCCAACCAACAGCTTGCAGACCGCAACGGTTTTCAGATTCAGCGCAAGCTTGAACCGGCCGAAGAACCAGGCAAGGATGAGCAGCTTCAGCCATATGGTGACAGAACCCGGCGAGCCATAAGCAGCCGTACTTCAGGATCCATTTTCAAAGTAACGATGGACAACACTCATCCGCTTGCCTTCGGTTACGGCGAAACCTATTTCTCACTGAAAAACAATGCATCTGCCTACCAGTTTCTCGATTCCGGATGGAATGTAGGAACTGTCAGAGAAGATGCCCACATAAGCGGATTTGCCGGTTACAAAGCCAAAGAACTTCTCGAAAATACACTTAGTTTCGGGGTTCAGCAGCACGGCTCCGGGCAGGTGGTCTATTTTACAGATAACCCGCTGTTCCGCGGCTTCTGGGAAAACGGCAAACTGCTGATAGCCAACGCCGTGTTTTTTGTTGGGAAGTAGCTATTAGCACAAACGAGACGTTTGCGCTATCGCTTTATCGTGGGTGATGGTCATTTAATGGGAGATGGCGCAAACGTCCCGTTTGTGCCTTTGGTCTTTGTGCCACTCCTCAATTTAAATCAACTAAGTAACTGGTGCAATCATCTGCTTGTATCCTTTTCCCAAACACCTCTTTGCAGTTATATCAACCCTCTGCAAGCTTCATCTTAAACAGGGCAGCGGCAATTTCGATCGGGGTGAAGTTGCTCTCTGCCAGGGGTTCAAGCTGCTCAATGTATTCACGCAATCCGCCTGCCTGAAGTGTCTCCACGATATCATCAATGTGCTGATCCATTTTGGAAATACGCACCTCTTTAGCTGACGGCATCGGGAGCGGCTTGAGCTGCGTTCGAATAATTTTTTCAATAAACCGGATGCTTTTCTTCTTTCTGCCCGATGTAAATGTTATAGCCATTCCGGTTCGGCCGGCGCGCCCGGTTCGGCCGATTCTGTGCACATAATATTCGGGGTCGTTCGGGATGTCGTAATTAAACACCACATCTATTTCATCCACATCCAGTCCGCGGGCGGCCACATCAGTTGCAACCAGCATATCAATTTTACCGGTTCTGAATTTATTCATCACTTTATCACGAACCTTTTGCCGCATATCTCCGTGAAGAGCATCAGCCGAGTAGCCGCGTGCCAGCAGCTCCTGAACCAGCGAATCGCACTTTCGTTTTGTGTTGCAGAAAATCAGGGCCAGTTTAAAATTGGCCATGTCCGTTACACGGGAGATGGCCTCGGTTCGCATCGAATCGCGAACTTCCATAAAGTACTGGTCGATGCCGGACGCCGTTTCAGCCTTGCCTTCCACTTTAATCATGACCGGTTGATCCATCCACCTGTTCATAATGTTCCGGATGGTTTTCGGAACTGTTGCCGAAAACATGATGGTTTGAGATTTGCCGTGGCTATAGCTCAGAATTTCTTCCAGATCTTCTCGAAAACCCATGTTCAGCATTTCGTCGGCTTCGTCGAGCACCACCATTTCGAGGTTGTCCAGTTTTAATGTGCCCCTTTTCAAGTGGTCAATCACACGGCCGGGGGTGCCTACAACAATTTGCGCCCCCTTTTTCAGGGCTTTTATCTGGCGGTTAATCGGCTGGCCGCCATACACGGGAAGGGTGTAAATTCCGTTTGTAAATTTTGCCAGTTTTATCAGCTCGCCCGTTACCTGGATAGCCAGTTCGCGGGTAGGACATAAAATGAGAACACTGGGTATTTTGGAGCCTTTGTTCGCCATCTGTAAAGCCGGGATTCCAAATGCGGCCGTTTTGCCGGTTCCGGTCTGTGCATGACCAACCACATCCCGGCCCTCCAGAATATGAGGTATGGATCTGCTCTGAACTTTTGTGGGGGCTTCAAACCCCATTTCATGGATGGCTTTCTTGATTTCAGGTGTGATGTTCAAATCTGAAAATAAAATGTCTTTCAAAATAATGTTGTTTTGTTCAACTGCTTTGTGAGGTCGTACCGTTTAATCAAGGCTTGATTGCGCCTAAGTTGATTTTACCAAAAAGCAGTTTTGATTATTAATAATAATTTCTGCCGTAACCATGCGCATTTCCTGCTTTTGAGAATATCGGAGGGTTCGTCCGCCAAAAGATCTTTTACAAATATTCAGAAGAGAACCTGCTGAAGAGAGGCAAAATTTAAAATCGAATGGATAGTTCGTCAGATAACGGATCATAAGGTACGGATAAAAAATGGATTTCCGGTATTTTTTGTTTAGCAGACTATAATCAGGCGATTTCGCCTACACTGGGAAAAGATGGGCTTCGTTCCACCCCGACGATAATGCACCGTCAAGCTTCTTCCTAAAGAATCTGTTTGTCAAAGGTTTTGCAAAAAACAAAAAACCCGGATCGAAGTCCGGGTTTTTCTTTGTGTCTGCTCTATGAATTATTTATTCAGTGTCTACTTGTATGGTGCCAACATCTGTTTCATCGGGGGCATTTACTTCAACATCCGATAAAACCACCGGGGTGTAACCGTCTTCTGACGGAATTACTGAAACCTGGTACGTTCCTGATGCGAGTCCTATAATCTGAAAATCACCGTTTTCTGCAGCTCGTGTACCGGCTACGGTGTCTGCACCTGCAATGGCGTATACCCACGGCAGGGATGTGGAAGGTTCAATGGATCCTGAAATAGTGCCGGTTTGTTCGAGCCAGGCAGTGCGGATAACGGGTTTCAGCAGAATATTCCCAGAAGCTCCTGCTTGGACGATTGATCTTGATGCATCAAAGTCGAGCAGAAGTGTATAAATCTGGCCGCCTTCAATATCGGCATCAATCTGAAGTTTCAGGCCCGATTGCTGACCACTGGGTGTGGTAAGCGCATGGGATTGTCCGTCAATCACAACCTCATTCTGATCACCCAAAATCAGGCGCAGCTGATTATATCGTCCGGGTTCAAGTTCTTCTTCGCCCAGTATTTCATAGCGGCCATTGGTGAGCTCAAGCAGATCCACAACCATGGGTTCTGTGTTGATGGTAATCCAGCCGCTGTCTCCGTCCTCGGCATCGCTGCTTTTGTGAATACGCACTTCCTGAACATCTACATATACGGCATCATAGTTGCCGGGCGCATCTGTTAAAAGAACCCGCAGAGTACCGAAATCGGTATCGCTTGATTGGTCACAACCAAAGAAAATTAAGCTGCTTGCAATGATAAATGTTAGGTATTTAAGAAATTTCATAATCAAATTGTTTATTAAAGACATTTCATTTGCACTGTCATCTAACCAATTTTTCTGAAATATGTTCCGCTTTTCAGATTTTTCCGGATTGCAGAAGATGCCAATGTGTTGGCACATCAGCCCCTTATTTATTTACGGCTCACAAGTTTTTACTATCCGTTTCTTCTTTCCCACTGGTCAATTTCAAGGAATCCACGGTCACCGTCCGGCCTTGTGAAAGTAATGCGGTCAGACAGGAAAACGGATTCAGAAATCTCCGCCATCACACCTGATTCCTGCACAATTCTTGCCGTAATAATGGCGCGTCCGTCGTCTAAAAGTTCCAGCTCTGCCGGAAACGACTCTCTGTTTCGGAAAACCACATATTCAGGTGAATAATTTTCCGGCCATTCAGAAAAGGTTAACGTAATGTCCGTTCCCCGTTCCATACCTTCCGAACCGTTGGGAGATGGTGTGCCCCAATTTTCGTATACAGCACTCTCCAGCTCTATAGGATCATCAACTGCGGCCTCTCTTTGCGAGGTGCAGGCAACTATAAATAAAAATACGGTGGAAAAAATAAAAATTGGTTTCATATGTTAGCAAGGAACCTGAATTTGTTGAAAAAATGTTACACTTCAGTGATTGAACGTACTGTTCTTTAGATTATGATTATAAGTGAATGTACCAAAATTTTGACGTTATAACTGCATTATGAAACGACGATTCTATTTATTGATTTTACCGCTTTTATTGGCCCTGAATGGCTGCGACACCAGCTCAAGCAGTTTTGAAGAAGCTTCTGAGGAAAAACAGTTTGTCTGGAACGGAATGAATTTATGGTATTTCTGGCAAAACAGTGTATCCGATCTTGACGATGACCGTTTTTCCGATGATGGTGACTTTCACGATTTTTTGAATCGTTTTTCTGATGAAGAACAACTCTTTTTCAGCCTCCTGGATCCTTCAGATGATTTTTCCTGGTTCATCGAAAATTATATTGAACATGAAGAAGCACGGCGGGGCATTTCCCAATCTTTCGGATTCCGGTATGGGCTTGTACGGATTAGTGATACTTCTAATGATGTTTTTGGATATGTACAGTACGTCTTGCCCGATTCTCCAGCAGAAGCTGCAGGATTGCAGCGTGGAGATGTTTTTAACCGGGTTAACGGAACTCAGCTCACCGTAAATAACTTTAACACGCTTTTGCAAAACGATAACTACACGCTGACTCTGGCTGAGATTGAAAACGGAGGGTTTAATGAGCTGGGTGAAACCGATAATATACAGTCTGTTGAGCTGCAGGAAAATCCGGTTTTTAAGCATAAAATAATTGAAACGGACGCGGGTAAGGTTGGATATCTGGCATTCAATGCTTTTCGATTCAACTTTCATGAAGAATTAAACAGCGCTTTTAGTCAGTTCCAGATCGAGCATATCAGTGATCTTGTTATCGATTTGAGGTATAACAGCGGGGGCTCACTGGTTACCAGTGCCGTTTTGGCCGGTTTGATCTCAGGCCTGCACAACAGCAACGTTTTTGCCCAACTTATTTATAATGAAAAAAATCAGGACAGAAATACCGAATTTCCCATTTTCGATGAAGTGCCTGTTTACGATGATGAAGGCAACTTTGATGATTGGATTACCATGAACCATCTAAACCTCAACCGTGTATTTGTTTTAACTGCACGCTGGACGGCTTCTGCCAGTGAAATGTTAATAAATGGCCTTGAGCCTTATATGGATGTTATTCAGATCGGATCTGAAACCAGGGGAAAAGACGAAGGCTCAATTACGGTATACGACAGCCCGCCAAACTATAACAATCGCAATGAGGCAAACCCGAACCATCTTAGGGCAATGCAGCCGATCGTGTTCAAAATTTTTAACAGCCTTGAAGAGGATTATCCGGATGGATTTATGCCGTCTGAGGAAAATTATTTTGTGGAATTCAGCAGAACACACTTGCCAAATATGCGTCCGCTGGGCGATCCCGATGAACTCCTGTTTTCCCGTGCGCTTCAAATTATAACCGGGGTTGAACCGGTGGCAAAAGCTGCTGCTGTAGAATTTAACCCCTTTGGTGAGTTGATCTATGATTCAGGACAGCAGGATCCATTCAGTGACAAAATTTACCTGCTGCCCGGTGAGGTTGAAGAATTCGGATTAGTATTTGATTGATGATTGAAATCAATCACCAATCACGGAGCGCTCGGCCCCAGAATAATGGCATTCAGGAAAAGGCGGTCGGCTCCTCGCCAGTATCCGCGGAAGTTTACATCTTCGGCAAAAGAGATGATCCGTCCCGAACCAATCCGCTCTTCGTACAGAAAAACCGAACCCGGAAGGCGTTCAAGATTTTCATCCCACAGGTGGCCCGAAATGCCTATATTTTCGTCTGATGATATTTTTACGGGTGTTCGCTGAGCCGGCCGGGGAGCGCCTTCAGGCGCACGGTACAGCCGATTTGAATTGATTAAAACCGGCAAATCACCATCGTAACCGGAAGTGAGCCATTCATTACGGTCAAGATCTGCACGCACAAATGCACCCGGAACGGACACACGCTGCGCATCTTCGTTTTCATCATCATCGTACCACGATTCCAGGCTACCGAGCTCAAGCTCCTGTCGTGCAAATTCGGTTGCCGTGCCAAAGGTTACCAATGTACCGCCATCACGCACCCATCGCTGAATTCGTTCAATTCCCGCTTCACTGAGATATCTTTGAAGTTCGGAATGGTTCGGTGTTTCGGGAAAAATCAGCACATCAAACCGCTCCAGGGGTGTTGAGGCAATATTTGTTGTATTGATGATGGTGTGTGGAATATCATACTCACGGTCGAGCGTGAACCAGGCCCAGCCGAATGAGTAGCCCGAAACCGGATAGTTGCCAAGCAGTGCAATTTTGGGTTTGTCGATCCGGTTGCCTTCAACGGTGCCGAGCGGCGGATAACCATCATCAGTCCGTCCGCTGTGGACGGCGTCCACTTTCAGGTGATATTTTTCGGCAAGGCGGCTCAGCACTTCATGCACATATTCACCGTTGCCGTCTGTCCGCACCACAATGGTACCGGAGCCATAAGGTACTCCGTCAATTTGAGTGGGTTCATAAATTACGTGTAAACGGATGCCTTTTTCTCGCAGCGGAATCACTGTTGAAAGAGCAGAGGCCTGCTTGCCGTCAATCAGATAGGCATATCCGGCAATTTCGTCCGTCATGCTGCCTGGATTTCTCACCGGTTCACTCAAATATTCGGCCTGCAGCGAGCTGTCATCCGTTGTACTGAAGCCCTTTAGATTGAAGAGCAGTGGCAGCGACCACGAAGTGATATCATAAAAACGGGGATTTTGTCCGCGTTCAAGTCGTTCCCGGGCTTCTTCAAGAAACTCTGTGGGTATTGGCACGGTGGGTTCAAGCAGATTTCGGATGAAAGCTTTTCTTGGCTGAGCTGCTTCGATCACATAAGTGCCTGCTTCAAACGAGTGCGTTCCAACGCTGCTCCCTGATCGGTCAGCCACATTGCGAAGAGTGGTATTTTCAGAGAGCCGCTGAACTTCAATCCCGTTTCTCATCAGCAGGTTAACTGCTTCAGCAACAAGATTCGGATCACCTTCAGGTGTAATCAGGTAGCGTACATTTCCCTGCCTTCCCTGTTCGATTGCATCGGCATGGGCGTTGTAATAATCCGATAGAAGGTCACTTCTGCGCTCGCTGGAAAGCCCGATCATAGCCCGGAATGCGGTGTACTGGTTAAAGGCGCCATCAGCCAGGGTGCGGACGGTTCCATCGGAAAGCTCCCAGGCAAAGCCGCGCGAAGACCCTTGTTCATAAAGCATCCCCACAGCTCCCTGGTAGGTTAAATAGGATGTAAAATAGGAGGGATAAAAGTAGTTAAAGATTTCCCTTTTGGTGTATTCGATGTTTTCCCGGTCGAAGGCTTCGGCATGGGCACGGCCGTATTTTTCAAACCATCGGGAGGTGTAGTCGGGGAAAAACGGAGAAATCGGGTCGGTGGGAGGGTCGAAATAAAATTCCCGCTCGGCACCCATTTCGTGGGCATCCACACCGGCTTTCGGCCGCCATTCCCGGATGAGTGCGGCACGGTTTTTTGTTTCAGGATGAGTATGGGCAAACCAGTCGCGGTTCAAGTCAAAATAATAGTGGCCTGTTCGGTATTTTACGCCATCCCATGAGGTGAAATCATTCGCCCAGTCGGCCGGATCGGAGTGAGCGTTTTTGCCTCGGTGCTGATGGTTGAACTGGGCAAAGGCGTCACGCCCGTCGGAGTTAATGACCGGATCGGCAATCATCAGCGTATTGTTCAGTTCTTCGATGGTTTCCGGGTCGTTGCTGGTTGTATAGTGCTCAATTATTTTCAGCACGCCTTCGGTTCCGGAGAGCTCAAATCCATGAATAGACCCGCCCAGGTAAAGAATTGCCGGCTGTGTTTCGATAATCTCATCGGCCTCGCTGCGGGTGGTTTGCCGGGGATCATTCAGCCGCTGTGCATTTTCACGGATTTCATCGAGCCGGGCATGGTTTTCCGGTGATGTGATGATGGCCGCCACCTGCAGGCGGTGGTCGTACGTAGTGCCGATTTCCTGCAGTACCACTCTGTCGGATGCTTCTTCCAGGTAGTTGAGATAATTCAGGATCTGGTGGCTCAGGGTAATGCGGTCGCCAATTTTATGGCCAACAACTTCTTCGAAAGTTTTAACCTGTCCGGTAACCTGCACTGGAAGCAGTAAAATCAGCATTAAGAAAGATAGAATCAGTGATTTTGATTTCATTTGATTTGCAAATGAGTTTGAGGTTTTGTGAAATTATTCACGTTGAAAGCTCATTAATATCAATGCGATTAATGATTGAAAAATGATAATTGAGAACCTGCGAGAGTCCGTCAGGTCCTCGCAGAGTTCGGATGTATTGAACACGATCCCGACAGCCTGTCGGGACTAACGCACTGAAAGGTCGCTTTACTCAATTTAATCATTGCCGGAAGCCTGTCATAAAAACCGTGGAATTTCAAAAAAATTCAAAACTTTTGAGCATGACTAATATTCACAATCAACAGGCAAATCCGGTTATGCAGATGAGCCTGCAATTTTAAGTGCTTATGGCAATTTATTCAAATAACATTTAAATGCAATGACCGTTTCGAATTCGTATATTTGAGGCTTCTGAATTTTTAGTTTTTTTCCACCTGAATGAAGAATATCCGTAATTTTTGCATTATTGCACACATCGACCACGGCAAATCTACCCTGGCCGACCGCCTTCTTGAACGAACCGGCACAATCAGTGAGAGAGAGATGCAGGCTCAAGTCCTTGATGATATGGATTTGGAGCGCGAACGTGGAATCACCATTAAGAGCCATGCTATCCGGATGGATTATAAAAGGCCGAACGGCGAGGTCTACACGTTTAACCTGATTGATACCCCCGGCCACGTGGATTTTTCGTACGAAGTTTCGCGTGCACTGAAAGCGTGTGAGGGTGCCTTGCTGATTGTGGATGCTGCCCAGGGTATAGAGGCACAAACCATTTCAAACCTTTACCAGGCAATTGAACAAAACCTGGAAATAATTCCGGTTCTGAACAAAATTGATCTTCCGGGTGCCGATCCCGAAGGAATCGGGCAGCAGGTAGTAGACCTGATCGGCTGTGATTTTGATGAAATTTTGCAGGTTTCAGGAAAAACGGGTGAGGGAGTTGAGAAACTTTTAGAAGCAATTGTTGAGAGGGTTCCCGGCCCCAAACAAGACACGGATAAGCCATTAAAAGCACTGATTTTTGATTCAATTTTTAACACTTACCGTGGCTCCATTGCCTATGTTCGGGTGATGGAAGGCGAACTGAAAAAAGGCGATGGTATGCTTTTTATGGCCACTGGAAAAGAGTATGATGCTGAAGAGATCGGTTATTTGAAATTAAAACAAGAGCCAACTGATAAACTCTCGGCCGGTGAAGTGGGATATGTAATTGGAAGCGTAAAATCGCTGCAGGATGCCAAGGTTGGTGATACCATTACCCATCAAAAAAACAAAGCCGATAAACCGATTCCCGGTTACAAGGAAGTAAAGCCGATGGTTTTCAGCGGAATGTTTCCAACTCAGTCCGAAGATTTTGAAGACCTCCGTTCGGCACTTGAAAAACTGCAACTTAATGATGCATCACTTACCTATCAGCCGGAAACATCCAAAGCACTTGGATTTGGTTTCAGGGCCGGATTCCTGGGCATGCTGCACATGGAGATTATTCAGGAACGGCTCGACCGCGAATTTAACATCGACATTATTACCACCGTCCCCAACGTTCGCTATGAAGTGGAAACCAGTGATAACGGACGCATCCGTGTGGACAATCCCAGCGAAATGCCTGATGCCGGAAAAATAGAAGCGGTTTGGGAACCATATATCAGGGCCAGCATTCTCACTCCGGCCGATTACATCGGGCCCATTATGTCTCTCTGCCAGGACCGAAGGGGCGTCTATGTAAATCAGCACTTTATGCAGAATAACCGCGTGGAAATTACCTACGAACTTCCGATGGCCGAAGTGGTTTTCGATTTTTACGATAAACTGAAAAGCGGCACCCGTGGTTATGCATCGCTTGATTATGAATTACTTGAATACCGAAAGGGGAGCCTGGTACGTTTAGATATTCTGCTGAACGGCGAACAGGTTGACGCACTGTCGAGCATTGCTCACAGAGATAAAGCCTATTATATTGGCAGAAAAATATGTGCAAAACTGAAGGAACTTATTCCTCGTCAGCAGTTTGAAGTGGCTGTACAGGCGGCAATTGGCTCACGAGTTATTGCCCGCGATACGGTACGTGCATTACGCAAGGATGTAACGGCCAAATGCTACGGGGGTGATATTACCCGTAAGCGAAAATTGATTGAAAAACAGAAAGAAGGCAAAAAACGAATGAAGCAGGTAGGTACGGTAGAAGTGCCCCAGGAGGCGTTTCTTGCAGTTCTTTCTATGGACGAAGAAGACAAGTAACAAATTATCAACGGCTATGATTCTAAGAAAAACATTCTTACTGATTACTATTTCGCTGGTATGGCTGAATGCCTTTGCACAGTTTGAGGAGCCGGAAATCGTAAAAGTGGAATATTCCGAACGAACTCAATTTCAGCAGCAGTTTGCCAATATTAGCTGGACGGGGCAGGGATTGTATAATCCCACCACCATCGACCGTATTCCCACCATTGAACTGCGTTCCAGGCTTCAGGCGGCATTTGGTGATCCCACTCAAACCATAGGAGACCTGATTCATAACAACTTCAGGCCAGGCAAAGCCATCCAGTTTGAATACTGGTTTATTATTGATGGTGAAATGCCTTTGATGGTTTTGGATCTTGACGGCCCGTTTGAAAATGGCCTTGTTTACGTTGGAGCCAGCCGGTATATCGACCTGATGCCTCGTGTAAAAAGAGCACTGACCCGAAAACTGATGGGAGATGAAGGTGATCCTGCCGAATTTACTGACTATTTCTTCAGTCCTGAACGAGACCAATGGTATCGTGTGCAGTATAAAGACGGCGAATATTCAAACGAAATGATTAATCGCCCATCCTTTAATTAACAGATCAATAAACGTTGAAAAAGAAAAAAAAGCAGACAGGCAAACCATCAAAAAAAAGAGCAAAGGGGAAATCTGAAGACCAGAGTGCAAAGCACTGGGCGAGAGAATGGCTCGATGCACTGGTTTGGGCTGCGATAGCTGCCATTATTCTGCGAACCTTCTTTTTCGGAGCCTACCGAATTCCCACTCCGAGTATGGAAAAAACCCTGCTCACCGGCGACTTCCTGATCGTGACCAAACTGGCATACGGAGCGCGAACCCCGATGACCCTCTCGGTGCCTTTTACGGATATTTATACACCCGGTGTAAATCTGCCCTGGTTCCGGTTACCCGGATATTCAGAAATTGAGAGAGATGATATTGTGGTGTTCAATTATCCTATTGATGTGGCCCCCATTTCGATTAAAACCAATTACATTAAAAGGGCTGTAGGCATGCCCGGCGACCGTCTCAGTATTGATGACAAAATTTTATATGTGAATGGGGAGGCGGCCCCGGAATATGAAACACTGATGTATAACCACCGTGTGCAGGCGCGGGAGAGAATCCGGCTCAGCCCGACAAAAGTTCGGGAGGCGGGCGGTTCCATTCTGCAGAGCAATAATAACAACTACATAATAAACATGACGCCGCAGCTTGCTGATGAGATGCAGGAGTGGCCCGAAATTGAGCATGTTGAAACATTTGTTCTGCCCGAAAGTTATGATGGGTTTAGCAGACGAGGATTTAATTTTTCGCGTGGCTTTGCAAACCATGACCATATGGAAGAATTTACGATACCCTACGAAGGTAAGGAGGTGGAGCTATCATCAGATAACTGGCATCTCTACCAGGATATTTTGGAGCGGTATGAGCGAAACTCGGTTCAGAGAGACGGAGACCGGTTTATCATAAACGGCGAGGAAACCAACCGCTACACCATTCAGCAGGATTATTACTTTATGATGGGAGACAACCGTGATGACAGTGAAGACAGCCGTTACTGGGGTTTTGTGCCTGAAGACCACGTTATCGGCAAGGCAGGCATCATCTATTTTTCATGGGATGGCGAACGGCTGCTGCCGCGCTTTGGCAGGATGTTTAATTTGATTCATTAGATTTTAGTCTTGAGTCATGAGTCATGAGTCATGAGTCATGAGTATTGAGATTTTGAGTAAGAAGATCATAAAAATCAAACTGGATACTTGATACTTACAACTCAAAACTCCCCTCAATAAACTCAATTCGCCCGGCAATTTCTTCCCATTTGTTCAGCAATTCCGGCAGATCGTTTTTGATGGATTCGTACTCCAGGGAGATCTCTTTTACCGTTTCGGGGTCATCATAAAAACCGGAGTCAGCCATCATCTTTTCGATCTCTGTTTTTCGTTGCTCCTGATTTTCAATGGATTCCTCGATCTCATGAAGGCGCTGTTTCAGAGGCTTTATTTTTTTCGACAGGGCATTTCTTTTTTCTGCTTCAAGTCGCCGCTGCTCTCTCCGGCTCAGGCCGTTTGATTTTGTTTCTTTGGTTGAAGTTTCTGTTTCTGCGGCGGCTCTTTCTTCGGCTTTTCTTTCCAGGTAATAGGAAACATTTCCAAGCCAGGTTTTTAACCTTCCGGGCTGCACTTCCAGCGTTTTATTTACGATGGGGTCGACAAAATCCCGGTCGTGGGAAACAATCATCAGCGTGCCTTCAAACTGCTTCAGCGCCTGCTGCAAAATGCTTTTCGATTGCATATCAAGGTGGTTGGTAGGCTCGTCAAAAATCAAAAAGTTACCGGGATTCAGCAGCATTTTTGCCAGTGCCAGCCTACTTTTTTCACCGCCTGACAAAATACTCACTTTTTTGAATACATCATCACCGATAAAGAGAAAACAGCCGAGAATGGTGCGCAGCCGTGTTTCCGATTCGTGGTTGCCGGCAAGCTGCATCTCCTCAAGAGCCGTGTTTTTCGGATTCAGCTCATCGGCCTGGTGCTGGGCAAAATAGCCGGGGGTAACATTGTAGCCAACCTCACGGCTGCCAGAAGTAATGGGTTCATTACCCGCGAGGATTCGGATTAAAGTGGACTTTCCGGCGCCATTCGGGCCCACAACAGCAAATTTATCACCTCTTTCAATTTCAAAGTCAATGCCGTCAAACACCGTGTTGCTGCCATACTTTTTCACTACATCTTTCAGTTCCAGCACTATCTGGCCTGAGCGCTGCGGCGGTGGAAAACGAAATGAGATTTCAGAGTGATCTTCATCAATCTCGATTTTCTCCATTTTTTCCAGTTGTTTGATACGGCTCTGAACCTGCTTTGCCTTGGTGGCTTTATAGCGAAACCTGTCGATGAATTGCTGAGTCTGTTTGATCTCTTTCTGCTGATTTTCATATCGCTTTTTCAGCAGTTCGAGTTCTTCTGCTGACTTTTTTTCATAGAACGAATAGTTGCCGGCATAATCGTGCATGTCGCCGTTTTGCAGGGCAAGTGTGCGGTTGGTTACCAGATTCAGGAATGTCCTGTCGTGAGATACGATGATAACGGCGCCTTCATAATTGATCAGGAAATTTTCGATCCATTGCAGCGATTCGATATCGAGGTGGTTGGTAGGCTCATCAAGCAGCAGATACGATGGATTTTTGAGCAGCAATTTTGCCAGGGCAATTCTCATCAGCCATCCGCCGCTGAACTCGGTTGTGGAACGATCAAAATCCGATTCGTGAAATCCCAGCCCTTTTAAAATCCGTTCAATATCGGCTTTAATAGTATAGGCTCCGGCATGTTCAAGCTGATGCTGCAAATTGCCAAAGGTTTCGATAGCACTGTTGTGCTCGCTGCTGCCGGGCTGCAGAATTTCAATTTTTTCCTGAATTCGCTTCTGTTCTTCTCTCATCTCCAGAACATCACTGAAAATCTGTTCCACTTCGGCAAATACGGTGAGCTCCGGGTCCGGGTCAACGCCATCCTGCGGAAGGTAACCCACCGTAGCGGTATTGCTCATATGAAGTGAGCCCGAATCAAACGACTGCTCGCCGGCAATAATTTTCAGAAGGGTGGACTTTCCCGCACCGTTTGGCCCCACCAACCCGATTCGTTCACCGGGGTTGATCATGGCCGAAATATTATCGAATAGCGGCCGGTCTCCGAAATAAAGTGATATACCGTCGATATGAAGCATCAGGAGATTTCAGGTGATGTGTTTTAAAAAAATGTTCAAACTTATAAAACGTGAGAAATAAGAATCCATTTTTATCTACTGTCGTGTCAACTTTAGAATGTTGGGAATATGAGACTTCCGAAGTCTGCGTCAACACTACCAATAGGTTTGACAGATTAAATTAGCCAATGTTTTATTAAAACCAGAAAGACTTCGGAAGTC
>SLPZ01000064.1 GCA_007131725.1 Balneolaceae bacterium | reverse complement strand
GCAGGTCGCTTGAGTAGGAGTCGTTAACAGATAGTCGGTGTATAAATCCAGCAAGTTTTCCACAATAAGGGGCTTTTTGGGCTAAAATTTAATACAATCCATGCGTAACTTCAGTTAATAATAAGGATGGAAAATATGCATGGCGTCCATTTCAATTAATTCACCCGGCTATATATGTTGCTCTATGTAATGAAATAACTGAAAAAGAAAATTGGAATTACATTGTTTCTCGATTTTCTGAATTTCAAAACATTCCAAATATTGATTGTTTTAGCATACCTATTCAATCTACAGAAGCAAAAATTTCTGATAAGGCTGCCACTGTCACAAATTGGTGGGAATCAATTGAACAAAGATCAATTGAATTGGCTTTAGAATACGAATATTTACTTCACACTGATATTACAGATTGTTATGGTTCAATTTATACTCATTCAATTGCATGGGCGCTTCATTCCAAAAAAGATGCCAAAGAAAAAAGAGATGATAACAGTTTGATTGGGAATAAAATTGATTGGTATCTCCAAGATATGTCTTATGGACAAACCAATGGTATTCCTCAGGGTAGCATATTAATGGATTTCTTAGCTGAAATTGTATTGGGCTTTGCTGATTTACAATTATCTGAAAGGTTGGGCGGTCTAGAAACTGAAGAATATCAAATTATTCGTTTTCGAGATGATTACAGAATATTTACTAATAACCCACAATTGGGAGAATTAATTTTAAAACACCTGACTGAAGTATTAATAGAATTAAATTTAGAGTTAAAATCTGATAAAACTATTGCTTCGACAAATGTCGTAAGAGACTCTATTAAACCCGATAAACTTTTTTGGAATTTATCGAAGAAGAGTGCAAAAAATTTAAGAGATCATTTGCTAATCATCCATGAATTAGCTGACATACACCCAAATTCTGGAAGTTTGATTAAAAGTCTTGATAAATATTTCAACAGAATCAATTCTCTTGAGGAAACACATCAAAACATAAACGTCCTCATTAGCATACTTGTTGACGTAGCATTCAAAAATCCGAGAACTTACCCACTTACAGCAGCTATTTTAAGCGAATTATTATTGTTTATTGATTCGGAAGAATCACGTAATGAACTCTTGGCCAAAATAAGAGACAAATTTAATCTTTTACCTAACACTGGCTATTTACAAATTTGGCTTCAAAGAGTTACTATTTATTATGATAGAGAGTTTGAATATTCTGAAATTTTATGCAAAAAAGTTACTGAGTCTTCAATCAAGATTTGGAATTCAGATTGGTTAAAAGATGATTTTAGAAAAGTCATAGATCAGGAAAGTTTAATAAACTACGAAACTATTGAGCACATCAGTGAATCCATTGAGCCGCAAGAAGTGCAACTATTTGAAACTAAATCAATTTATTATTAAAACTGGATTCCACAGCTTTATAGTCTATGAATCTTATGCTATGCAAATAATTTGAGTATCTGCATCTCAAATTGATTGTTGAATATTGAGTTTGGTTTCCTATTGTATAAATTTATGGACGCGCGCAGACTTCCAGTACTTTTAAGTATAAAGGTTTCAAAATTATGAGCTTTAAAAAGAAAATTTCTCCAAATACTATCTTTGCGTTAAAAGAAGCTTTATCCGTCATTTTTTGGAAAAAAAATGATCTGAAAGACTTTATAAAACTATCAATTGATAATAAGGCAATCATAAACACAATTAATTGGGACACTACTAAGAGGGAAACTGTAAAAGAATTAATTGAGAGAATGATAAATAGACAAGATATTTATGAAGAAGACTTATTTAGTCTAATACATGCAGTATCTGATTTTGATAATTTTACTCATCTAAAATTTTGGGATGATGACGGGTCAAAAACCGAACGTGCTAGAACTGCTGTTAAAAATCTTAGATTACAAACAAAAGGTTTTATAAAAATTACACAAGAACAAGAAGAAGCCAAAAAGCGGAGAGTTAATTTCGAAGAGAATTTAAAAGTAAAGAAATCTCTAAGAGATGAAATAAATGCACTTAGAGAAAAATTTAATAGAATTGCTATCAATAAAAATTTTCAAGAGAGAGGATATCAATTTGAAAAGTTTTTAATTGAGCTATTTTTACTCTATGAGCTAGATCCTAAAGGTTCTTTTAAAAATGCAGGCGAACAAATTGATGGTGCTTTTACACACGATGGAACAGACTACTTACTCGAAGCTAAGTGGAAATCGAGAGTTGACAGAAATGATTTAGCTTCTTTTTGTTATAAGGTTGAATCAAAGTTAAAAATATCTATGGGGTTATTTATTTCAATAGATGGCCTAACTTCCGAGGCAATTTCACCTGATTTTAAATCAATTATTATTTGTGATGGAGCAGATTTAAATGCAGTTCTTGAAAATAGGATAAGTTTGCCGGATTTAATTTATAAAAAGAGAAGAAAAGCAGTTGAATCAGGAAATATATATGTAAAATTCAATGATTTATAAATAATAACCATGGTTTCGTGTTGACTGGTTCACATATATTTCTGGACATAAAAGCTGATTGCCCGGCAGTACAAACCACCAAACCGTTTACGCACCTTTCTCCAATACACTTCCTCTTTTTTCGTTACCTTATTATGTATTAATTTTGCACCTTAAAGATACGTTTTAAAGTAAAACCCTTTTTGTAATGTCCATAGCACGAATTGAAATAGACCAGGATATTCAACCGCTTTCAGAATTCCGGAAACATGCAGCGGATTTCATTGACCGCATTAAAAAGCAGAAACGATCTATTGTTTTGACACAGCACGGAAAAAGTGCTGCTGTTTTAATGGATGTATCGGAGTATCAACGGATGGTTGACAAGCTTGACCTGATGGAAGAGCTGATCGAAGCAGAACGGCAAATAGCAAGAGGTGAAGTCGTTTCCCATGAAGAAGCCAAAAAGCGGATTAAAGAAAACCTGGGCCCGAGTAAGTCGGGCAAATAGTCTGGACCAATCAGGCATTGCACAAGCTAAACAAGTTTGTAGATTACATCACCCAGGATGATATTGTTACTGCGGAAAAGTGGGCATTAAAACTGATTGAGAAAACCGATCAACTCATTGAACAACAGGAATCAGGCCGCATTGTGCCTGAGTATAATGAACCGAATTTACGTGAACTGATATTTGGTAACTATCGGGTAATCTATCGGATACGTAAAGAAGAGAATATAATCTATATCCAGACCGTGTGGCATGTTCGGCAAGATCCTCCTGAATCGAGTGCGGGGTTGCATTAACACGCAATTCCTGCTGACGGGTTCGTCTTGGTTGCTTTACTGCTGAATTGATTGCCCGGCAGCACAAGCCATAGACCGTTATCTGTATTGGAGCGTAAAATATTGGGATTTAATATCGAAATGTTATTCTGAATGAATTTTACAGTTAGTACCTGATTGCACAAAATCAGATTAAGTCAATCAATTTCTATGGAGGAGTTATGAATAAAACGCCAATTTCATGTACAAGTATTTGGACTTCAATTTTGATGTTACCTGTATTGATATTTACACAGAATATGAGTGAAGGGCATGAAAATAATATTTTGAATAATTTTTCAGAATTGAAAATCAATGATATAAATCTACAAGTGATGTATGAATACGAAAAAGCCTGCAATGAGCAAGATATTCATACAATCAAATCTTTATGGTACAATGAAAGTGAAGATGCTGGGAAAGAAGAAAGGTCAAGCAGGTGTGATGACTGGTTTCCTGTCTTATCCGATTTCAACTATACAATCGATGATTACGCAATTGAAGAAGAACGGATTCTTGGTAGGGCGGTAATTCGTGGAATTCAAACTGGTGCATACAAAGAAATACCCCCCACCGAAAAGAACGTTGAGTTTGTGGAACATTTTACCATCCACTTTAAAGACAACCGTATTATCGAGTATACTACAGCACCCGATAAGTATTCGATTTTAAGGCAGCTTGGAGTTACGATGCCACCTGAAGCTGTAAAAGAAGAAAAGAATAAGGAAGTTGTTCGACAATACTTTGCGGCTCTAAATGAACGAGACAGTGAAGCTTTTAGAGCAGTATTGGCTGATGATTTTTCATATGGCCCTATCCAGGATGCCGACGCGATGGTAGAATCGGATTTTCGCTGGATAGCGATGTTTGATCTCACCTATGATATTCAGGCAATGCATGCAGATGGAAATTTTGTTACGACCCGATTAATTGCAACCGGAAAACATCAAGGTGAATTTCGCGGTATAGAGCCAACCCAAAAACCCTTCGAAATATCCGTCACAACCATTACACGAGTCGAAGATGGGAAAGTAGCTGAATGGTGGGGTGAATGGGACTTCGCCGGTTTACTTAGTCAGACAGGACTTATGAATTCTCCGGCTTACGACTGAGTATGTCAATAATCGGCAGGTATCAAAGACTTCAAGCCAAATATTTTGCGTTTTTGCCCCAATCAAAGTTGATCGCCTCGCCGCTTAGACAAATCGCTAAATTTTAAATCAGCAAACTTCTCATAAAATTATTCTGATCAAACCCAAAACATGTCTCATTCAGAAAATTCAAAATCAGGTTGTGTTACAGGGAATCTTAACAAGTCCGATAAAGCCAGAACATTTCTTGATGGCAGCACCCGGACTGGAGTAATGCTGCGCTCGTGTGCGGTTGGTTTGGGAACCTATCAGCCGGGATGGAAATGGAGCAGCCACGCCGGACCGCAAACGGGAAAGCCGTCGGAAAATCACATCGGGTATATTCTGTCGGGGAAGATGATGATTAAAGATTCAGCCGGAAATGAAACGACAATCGGGGCCGGTGAAGCGTTTGAGGTTGGGCCGGGCCATGATGCGTGGGTAATCGGGAATGAACCCTGCACTGCACTGGATTTTAGTTCGATTTTTGAGAAATGAGATTATTGAGGTGTCAAAATAGTATGCGAATTTTTTTTGTGAGTGATAGGTTTGGAATTTCATTTATCCCTTTGAGCATTTTTCCTTCAACGGGGTTTAATTCTCATTGCGAGCTTCTTTGAGGATTTTGCATATTGAATAGACAAAACAAACCCGAAGTGCTGAGATGCCTCATTGTAAAACCAATCGGACGTACCGGTGGGAGGTTGATTAGATGGAAGAACTGTAATTGTGCTGAACCAAAAAGAGAAATCCATATACCGGTTAATGAATTTAATCGGGCCTTTTATCGGAGACGATTAATTAACTATTGAAAATTTTGAGGGTAAAAAGTCAGCCTGATTTACCCTTGATTAAAATGACATTGTTTTAACCAGAAGTGTTTGGTTAATTAAATGCATGTTAATGGCACTTACCACACTAATCAATCCATAAGCTAAATTCACTTATCTTTTGTTATATTAGACTATGTAACTATAGATCAAAAACATGGACAACCTCGACGACATAAAAAAGAAAATCAGACCGATCCTTAAAAAATACGGTATCAAAAAAGCCGGAATCTTCGGGTCATCTGCACGAGGTGAATCTGTGGTGAACGATCTGGACCTGCTTGTCAAAATCGATAAAAAGATGAGCTTGCTGGAATTCATCGGGATTCAACAGGAACTGGAAGACGAATTAGGTATGAAAGTTGATCTTGTGGAATATGAAGCCATTAAGCCAGCATTGAAGGAAGATATCCTAAGGGATGAAGAACCTGTGTTATGAGCAAAAGAAAGCCAGATGTCTATCTTCAGGATATTTTAGAGAGCATTGAACATATCCAAAGATTTCTTGATGGTGTTTCCGAAGATGAATTTTATAATAATGTAGAGAAACAGGATGCTGTACTTCGGAGATTGGAAATCATCGGGGAAGCCGTAAAGCACTTGCCTGAAAAAATTCGAGAAGATCATCCTGATATCCCCTGGCGCCAGATTGCCGGTATGAGAGACATCATCATACATGAATATTTTGGTATCACCCTCGAGATGATTTGGATTGTAGCAACTGATGATATTTTGGATCTCAAAGCTAAAGTCGAAGAGATTATCGATTCAATCTAAATAGGAATTCGGCCATTAAGCGGTTCATGCGGAAGTGTTTTGTCTTACGGGCCTTGGAAATTTGGTTATCTCGCCGCACAACTGCCAAATCGTTATGTTGCTCACTTTAAATAAACCCTGTTTTAGACCAAGATCTGTTGATTATTGTTAAACAGAAAAATTAATTTCTTTTCAAGCATGAAGACGTTAACGATAAACTTGCCAAATACCGCAGATGTTGATGACAAAGAGGTAAGAATGTCATTAGCATCTAAATTGAATGAAAGAGGGAAGCTTACTCCGGGGCAAGCGGCTGAACTGGCCGGCTATTCTAAGGAAACATTTATGGAGCTGCTTGCTGAGTACAATGTTGCTCTGATCAATTATCCTGCAGACGAACTTGACGAAGATATTAAAAAAGCCCAACGTCACAGTACCTGACACAAGCTGCTTTATTCTATTCTACAAAAACAGAGAGCTTTATCTTCTCAAAAAGCTTTTCGGCAGGTTAACTATCACAGATATCGTTTTGAAAGAGTTTAATTAACCGATTCCGAAGTGGAATGAAGTTTTTGAGGTGTCAAAATAGTATGCGAATTTTTTCTGTGATTCCTTAGATTTGAGGTATTGATTAATATTTGAGTATTCAAACCAAATCAGCGCCGGCATTGTGCATCAGGTTTGCCGGCCTCTCAAATCACGATTCGAAATATGCAAAAGAACGACACCACCACCATCACGCGGGTAAAAAGCCCCTGGCAGGAGATTGAGATTCGCCATCATCCCAAATTCGGAAATCAGTTAATTATTGACGGAGACCTGCAGATTTCCGAGTCAGACCCTTCCTACAATGTGGCGATGGTCAGCCCGCTGATTATGCTGGGATCTTTCGGGCGGATTGCAATCCTCGGCGGCGGCGACGGGGGCGTGCTCCATGAGCTGCTGGAGATAGACAGCCGGCAGGGTCGCGGCCTGGTTTCGGCCGTTATGATTGATATCGACGAAGAAGTGATGCGGCTTTCGCGTGAGTATCTACCCGGCATTTGCGGAGACGCTTTCGATCATCCCAAAGCTGAAGTGATTATTGGTGATGTGTTCGAATACATCGAAAATCTTGAAAACCTGGACGGAGTGATTTACGACCTGACTATAGATCCGATTCGTGAGGGGCAAACCCGTCGGCAGTTTCTGCAGGAACTGATGCAAAAAGTTGCCAAAAGCCTAAAGCCGGGAGGCATGCTAAACATGCAGTGCTGCGGCACCATACCCTTCGATCCCGCTACCGGAGTTTCCCGGCACGATATTATGGGCGACATCGATTTTGCCCTGAGCAACCACTTCCACGATTTCACGGAGCAGCGTGTGTTTATTCCCTCATTCGGTGAATCATGGACGTTTCTGGCGGCAAGGCGGAAATAAGGGATTAATAGCTTAACGTGAGTTCGATATAAAATTTTAAGACTCGTCAGTTTGAGCGCAGTTTCGACCGCTTTTTGGTCAGAGCGAAGTCGAAAACTCCATATTTCGATTTCATCCCGCCTGTACCGATTGTTTTGCATCGGGGAACTGAACTGCGTCGGGATTGTACTCAATAAGACGTATTCAAACAATTATCAACATAATTATCCCAAACTCAAGTTAACTTATGTTCGACTCATCTGTGATTTCATGGAGTAATAATTGCCCTTAGTTTTTTAACCATGGGGGCGCGTTGAAACGCAGAGAAGTATGAATAAAAAAAAGCCATCCGGTACATGAACGGACGGCTTTTACGGAGATGATAAAACTTGAATCAACAGAATATTTTACAGAGAAAGTCTCCTGCATCATCGAAGAAATCTCCGATTGCATCGCTGATTTCACTTGCGGCAAATCCGGCAAACTCAAGTGCAGATTCAATGGCACTTTCTCCCAAATCAAGTACACTGCCCAAGAAATCTGTGATTTTGTCAGCACTCCAGTTAAATACGTTTTTGAGGACATCAGCAATTTGATCTGCTGTATAGCCCAAATTATTCAGAATTTCAGCAACTTCCTCTCCATCGAGATTAAGAGTGTTTCTCAGGGCATTTGCAATGGTGTTGACGCCATAGCCCGCATACCTCAGGGCGCCAGCAATAGCCTCATCACTAATGGTAAGCGCAGTGCTTAACCCTCCCGTAATCTGATTGGCTGTAAATCCGGCAACTCGTAAAGCCTCGGCAATAGCACCTTGACCGATATTAATTCCAAATCGCAGGCCTGTAACAATCTCATCTACAGGGAAACCGGCATCGCGAAGGGCTTCGGCTACATCGCTGTTCGAGAGATTATCGAGTGCTTCATGCAAGCCTTTGGCAATTTCATCAACTGCAAAACCTGCTGTTTTCAGTAATTTTGCAATTTTTCTTTCTGACAAATCCAGCACATCATGAAGCGCCTTGCTGATTTGTTTAGTGGTGAACTCCGCAAATTTTAACGCATTTGTGATATCCTGTTCAACCAGATCCAATACATTGTGAAGTACTTCAGCGATGTCTTCGACTGAAAAATCTGCAAATTTCAAAGCTGCAGCAATATAACCTTCTCCCAGTTTCAGAACCTCGTCAAGAGCACTTGTTATTTGATCTATGGTGAAGTCAGCAAATTTTAATGCTTTGGCGATATGCTTTTCGTGAAGATCAAGGATTTTATCGAATGCCCCGGTTATATCATAAACGGTATATTTCGCAAACTTCAGAGCCTTTGCTATGGGCCCTTCTGCCAGTTTTAAAACTTTGTCGAACGCACTGACAACCTGATTAGCGGTAAAATCAGCGAATTTCAAAGCTGCGGCGATTGTATCTTCAGCAAGTTCAAGTACCTTATCCAGGGCACTTGTAATTTCATAAACTGTGAAGCCTGCAAAATCCAATGCTGCAGCAATGGGGCCTTCCGCAATCTTATAAATCAGATCGAGTGCTTCAGTGATTTGATATACATCGAAATCAATTCGCTTCAGAATATATGCTGTCTCATCAGCAGTTTGCTCGTATACATCTTTTAAAGCTTTTGCAATCTGATTCGCGTTAAACGGATCAAGATCGTTCGCCAATAATTTTGCTGTTTCATACGGTTCGAGATTAAATTCTGCCAGTAAAACTTCAGCAATTTCAGAAGACGAATACCCACGTTCTGTTAATGCTCTTACCCTGATTTTAGGATCATTTTCGATGAGAAAACGTACAGGCCAGGCGCGGTTTGCCTGTCCGCGATTATTTGTTTCTTTCAGGTGGTCTGCTATAATCAGGCCGGCAATATCAACCTTTAGCCTGAATTCTGAGGATTGATTGCCCCTTCTGTTTTGATTGCCTGAAGGCTGCCAGACAGTCATATAGACACCATCATTATTCAATTTTAGCCGTTCCCTCCCGTTTGACTCTGAAGTCATTTGATCGGAAGAGTCACAGGACTCTAAACCTTCGTAACAAACAGTCACAGTCAACAAGTCGAGAAGAGATTTGTCCGGCTGTACTGTGGACTCTTTTCCTTTTGATACAGGCTCCAGAAAGTGAAAAGCATCGGTGAGATGAACATTGTCGGGATTCTCTTCGGTTTTAGCTGAAGGTGTTGTAGTTGTACTGATGTCATCATTTTGAATGTCATATAAAGATTGATCATCAGCGTCGAGTGAGCTTAATGAATTATCACAGGATGAGAGAAATAAAACACTTAAAAATACAGTGATAATCCATGCATACATCTGGATAGTTTGATTATTTGGTATGATTGTTTTACACATGCTTGCCTCTGTTTTTAAAGTTGAAGTTTTTGGAATTTCGAACTGCTTGTGATTATGCTTGCTTTTTCTTATTGCTTGTGCTTAATGCATTTGTAATCTACTGCTAAGGATGTGAAATACTTTATGTCCGTGTTGCAAATCGTTGTTCTTAGGTTACATATGCTGGCGAAATCTCAGTTGATTCTCTCTCTGGATTGAATTTTCTGAAAATTGGATTACTTTTTATTTGCAGGAAATGACCGGTTGAAGAGGTGAGACGGAACGAATGGATTACGATATTAGTTTAATATTAAACTAATTAAAGCAGGTAAACGTATGAATAATCAAAACAAAGGAATTCACCACATTTCAATTATCTCCGGAGATCCGCAGGTAAATGTAGATTTTTATTTTAAAACACTCGGGCTTCGGATGGTGCTGAAAACCGTTAACCAGGATGATCCTTCTACTTACCATCTTTTTTATGCAAACGGGGAGGGACAGCCGGGGTCGAGCATTACTTTTTTTCCCTGGCCGATGGCGATTCAGTCTAAACCCGGTACGGGGCAGGTGAGCACAATTTCGTTTTTAGTTCCGAAGGGAACTCAGGATTTTTGGATTGACCGTTTTGCTTCAAGAGATGTACCGTTTGGCACTCCGATCGAACGATTTGGAAAAAAGGTACTGCCTTTCCGTGATCCCGACGGGCTGAATCTCGAACTCGTGGAAGAGAGCCGGATTGACGGAATTCCGGCATGGAAAGATGGACCCATTTCAGAAGAAAATGCAATCCGCGGGTTCTGGGGGTCGGTTTTATGGCTCACTCAAACCGAAAGCACTCAAACCATTTTGCAGGAGGTGATGGGATACGAACTCTCGGCCAAAGATGATGATCTCACAATGCTCAAAACCACAGCACCGCTGGGGCACTCAATTATTTTGAAAAAAGAAAGTGAGGCTGTACAAGGAAAAACCGGGCGGGGGACAGTTCATCACATTGCCTTTCGGGCAAAAGATGAAAAAGAGCTTGCTATGATGAGAAATCAGGTTTTGGAAATGGGATTATCACCCACTGAAATTATTGATCGCCATGTCTTCAAATCGGTCTATTTTCACACTCCGGATGGAGTTCTGTTTGAAATGGCCACCGACGGCCCCGGTTACGATTCTATTGTGGAGAACAAATCCGACATGGGTAAATTACTATTTTTACCGCCCTGGCTTGAGAAAAAACGGGAAATGATCGAAAAGAGGTTGCAGCCTATTGAGGCAGATTAGGAAAATATCTCTGCCATCAGCAAGTTGGATCAGCAGGAATTAGTCAGTGGTATTTTCTGAACTGCCGGGTTTCCAGAAAAGAAAACCGGTCATCAGTACAAATATGGAGTTTCTGATGACCATCTGCATGCTGATTTCACTGCCGAGCAAGGCGCCAATCAAAGAAGTGTCATCCAAATCACCAAAGCAGCCGCAATCCACTTCAAGGCCGCTGCCGAGACCCCAGATGGCAAAAATCAGAAAACTGAGATAAATCAGCCCGGTTAAAGGAATCATCACTTTATCCAGCACATGCAGCACAAGAAGACCTCCAACTGCAATTTCCACCCAGGGTAGAAAATCGATAATCAACGATTTAATGCCGATCGGCAGCCAGGTGATATAGGCCACAGACTCGAAAAGTGCAGTGTTGTCCTGAATTTTTAATATCCCGGCAAAGATTAGCAATCCGCCCAGGATGATTCGAAAAATAAACTGTACAGATGATATAATTTTTTCTTTACGCATGTAAAAAAGATACGAATTCAAACAGTAATTATTTTTGTAATCAGCATATTTCAGCTAACAACAATTCGTGCAAAGAATTAGAATTTCAGTGATGCGGGGTCAAATTCAGAAGAGTGTATTTTCAAAATCTTTCCCGGAAAGCTCTCTGCTATTTAAAACACTTTTGCCTATCTTTATGCTTACAAAAATTTTATCGAATTGCCGTTCAATTACATGATTGACAAACCACATGATTACTGCGGAATTTTCGGCATCTATGATCATCCCGAAGCCGCACTTCTCACCTACTACGGTTTACACGCCTTGCAACATCGCGGACAGGAATCAGCCGGTATTGTAACCACCGGATTTGATGAAGACAAAGAGCGGGCTATTATGCCCATGAAAAAAGGATTCGGGCTTGTTCTTTCCGTTTTTGATGATCCGAAAATATTTAAGAATGTGTTAAAAGGCCGCATGGCAATAGGCCATAACCGCTATTCAACCTCAGGATCTTCCAAAAATCCTGCGAATATCCAGCCCTTCAGGGTTCATTATCGAAACGGAAACCTTGCCATCGGCCACAATGGGAATATTACCAACTCCAGGGCAATTCGTGAACGTTTCCGGGATGAAGGTGTACTGTTTCAAAGTACATCGGACACTGAGTTAATCCTGCACCTGATTTCTCACAGCAGAAAATCAAACCAGATTGACCAGGTTCTGGATGCGCTGAACCAAATTGAGGGTGCCTATTGCCTGGTGATTTTGACCGATGACAAACTGATTGCCGTGCGCGACCCGAATGGGTTCAGGCCGCTGGCACTTGGTGTGAAAGACGGCGCTTACGCGGTAGCCAGCGAAACGTGCGCTTTTGATATTATTGGTGCGGAATTTATCCGGGATGTGGAGCCGGGCGAGGTACTGGTGATAGATCGAAATACGTCCAGCATGGAAGGGCTGCAATCCTGGAATCTTGAGCCAAAAGAAGGCACGGAAACCAGTCAATGTATTTTTGAATATGTTTATTTTTCGAGGCCTGACAGCAAAATTTTCGGGGAAAATGTAGATAAAATCCGCAGGAATCTTGGCAAACAGCTCGCAAAAGAGCATCCGCTTGACCAGGTAATTCAATACCCATCGAATGATAAGCGGCCCATTGTTATTTCAGTTCCCGATTCGAGCAACACTGCCGCCGTGGGCTATGCACACGAAAGCAACAAAGCCGGGTTTGATTGCAAGTACGACATCGGGCTGATCAGAAATCATTACGTAGGGCGTACATTCATTTCTCCGGGGCAAAAATCACGCGAGCAAAAAGTACGCACCAAGTTCAACACGGTTCGCGGGGTTCTGGAAGGCCGTTCGGTGATTATTGTGGACGATTCAATAGTTCGCGGTACAACATCTCGGCACCTTGTTGATATGATACGTGAGGCAAATCCGCTTGAAGTCCATTTCCTGGTAAGCTCGCCCCCGATTACACATCCATGTTTTTACGGGATGGATTTTCCAAGCACCGAAGAACTGATAGCTAATAAATTTGATAGTGATACTGATGTAATTGCCCGGGAAATTGGGGTAGACAGTGTCCGGTATCTTTCATCCGAGGGCCTGGTTGATGCCGTGAAAGAAGCCAACAAATCAGGCCATTCTTACTGTACAGCCTGTTTTACCGGAGAGTACCCGGTGCCGGTTGATTTTGGCATAGAAAAGGAAGAAAACGAAGTTATTTGATGGATTTTCAGAACGCAAGGTTTGTTACTTCTGCGCCATCAATTAAAGAGTGCCCGGATGAAAGTTTGCCGGAATTCTGTTTTGCGGGCCGCTCCAATGTTGGTAAATCTTCGCTGATCAATAAGCTGACTAATAAAAAACGGCTGGCCAGAACCAGCAACACTCCGGGTAAAACCCGGCAGATGAACTACTACAGAATTAATGATGCCATTTTTTTGGTTGATCTGCCCGGCTTCGGATTCGCAAAAGCCCCAAAACAAGAACGCGACCGCTGGGGACGCGACATTCAGTCTTACCTGATGAATCGGGACACATTGCGTTTGATTTTACACCTGGTGGATGCACGCCACAAGCCAACCAAACTCGATGAAGATTTTTTTTACTGGATGGCTGTAAACAGGCAGCCGTTCTCGGTATTGCTGACCAAAAGTGACAAACTTTCAAAAAACAAGCTGAATTCATCCCGCAGAACTGTAGAAAAAATTCTCGCGGAAATGAATATCGAAGTTCCTGTGCTTGCATGTTCGGCTCATACCGGAGAAGGAATTCCGGAGATTCAATCACTCATAGAAGAATTCTCCGGTGATTGACAAATGTCTTTCATCCAAAAGTTTTTTTCCAGGAAAAACAAAAGTTATCAGTTAATCGAATAGTATTTCATAACTTCATATAAACGATACAATTCATTTATAATCACCAATAAAACTATGCCATTCAAAGTTTTACTTTTAGATAACGTCGATCCAATTTGTGCGGATATTTTCAAGCAGAGGGGAATCCAGGCCGATCAGCCAGAAAAAATCAGCCGCGAAGAGCTTAAAAAAACTATTGGCAGTTATGATGCCATTGTGGTAAGAAGTGCCACGAATGTTGATGAAGATCTCCTCGAGTTTTCCAATGGCCTCCGGATCATCGGGCGTGCCGGTGTTGGGGTGGATAATATCGACATAAATGCGGCCACAACGAAAGGCGTACTGGTGATGAACACCCCCGACGGGAATACGATTTCGACTGCAGAACACACATGCGGAATGATTATTGCGCTTGCACGAAATATCCCGCAGTCTGTGGAGCGTGTGAAAGGCGGAGGTTGGGACCGTAAAAAATTTATGGGAACCGAAGTACACGGCAAAATCCTGGGAATTGTAGGGCTTGGTAAGATCGGCAAGGAGGTAGCCCTTCGCATGAAGGAATTTGGCATGGAGATTATGGCTTATGATCCCTTCACAACACAGGAGCAGGCTGGGAACATCGGTGTGAAACTTGTTGAACTGGATGAGCTTCTTGCTTCGTCCGATTTTCTGACCGTCCACACCCCGCTCACCGAGAGAACAAAAGACATGGTTTCACTGAAAAACGCTGAAAAGCTGAAACCGGGAGTGAGGCTTGTAAACTGCGCTCGCGGTGGAATTTACAATGAAGAAGACCTGGTTCCGCTCATCGAAAATGGAGTTGTTGCAGGCGCCGCACTCGATGTGTATACAAACGAACCACCCAACCCCGAGCTCTATGAAATACTGAATCATCCGTCCATAATTTGTACTCCGCATCTTGGGGCATCAACAGAAGAAGCACAGGAAAAAGTGGCTGTGCAGATTGCCCAGCAAATCAGTGACGCGCTCGAAAATAAAAATTATAAAGGCAGCCTGAACAGCAAATCCATTTCGCTGCTTACCAACGAAGAGGTGCAGCCATATATCGCGCTGGCTGAGAAATTGGGCAGGGTATCCGGCCAGATTATGCCGAGCAACGCAAGCAATTTTGCATTTGAGTATACCGGGCTCTGTATCAAATATTCCGATGTTTTGACAGATGCCGTTTTAAAAGGAATGCTCTCTCAATACGTAGACGAATCGGTAAACCTGATTAATGCCCGCCATTATGCACTTGAACGGGGTTACAAACTGAGCGAAACCAGCAAAAGTGATGACAAAAATTACAACGATTTGATTACGATACGCCTGGGAGACAGCTCAGATTATAAACAGATATCTGCGGCAGTGTTTGGCCCGGGCGATTACCGGATTGTGGAGATTGACGGATTTGGAATCGAACTGCGGCTTGAAGGCGACATCCTGATGTATCAGAATATTGACAGGCCGGGTATGCTGGCTTCGGTTGCAGGCACACTTGCCAGCCAGAATATAAATATAGGTGCATTGAGCCTGGGCCGCGAGGGGAAAGGCACAAACGCCATAACTGCCGTAATTGTGGATAAAAAGCTGAACCAGGATGAATTGCAAAGCATCCACAACCTGGACGGCGTGCAAAATGTGAAGTATATCTCGCTGAGTTGATGTGAAGTCGTGGCACCACTCCAAGTGGTGCCACGACTCTTCAATGTATCAAAGTCAGAGATGGTGCAAACGTCTCGTTTGTGCTCGTGTTTTTTAAACCAGATTCTTCCTCGCAATTCTCAGTGCTGCCGTGTGCCAGATCAACCCCACACCTAAAAGAGCCAGGCCGGATATCCAGATTTTCGGTTCAATCCAAAAGGCGAGAAATAGACATCCGAAAAGCCCGATTAAGGGTACTATTCTGGGGTAGAGCCGCAAATCATCAGGCATCATCAGTGCAGAGAGGTTGGTGATGGAGTAGTAAATCAGCACCGTAAATGCACTGAAAGACCAGGTGAATACCACATCACCGGAAATAACCAGGGCAGCAATAATTGCTGATGTGACCAAAACCGATGCTACCGGAGATTTTGTCTGAGGGTTAATGCGGGACAGCAGGCCGGGCACATCTTTTCTGCGGGCCATTCCCAGGAGTACGCGGGAAAGGCCGAGAATCAGGTTCAATAAAACACCGAGCATGGCTGTAATAGCGGCAATAGTCACAACAGGCCCGATGATCGGCAGAGAAAGTACCTGTGTGGCCACCATTAAAGGTGCGGCTTCACCGTCAACCGTTTGCCCGAATGCTTCTGCTCCCATGATTGATATTGCCGTGAGTGCAACAAGCAGATAAAGAATCACAATAACAACCATCGTTAAAATGATCGCTTTGGGTATGGTTTTTCGGGGTTCAGCCACCTCTTCACCCAGCGTCGCAATTCTGCCGTACCCGGTGTAGGCTACGAACATCAAAGCGGCCCCGTATAAAATGGTCGATGCAGATGTATCGGTAAGTGCAAACTGGATGGGTTCAACCGGTAAACCATTCACAAATAATCCGGCCGCCACGAGCAAGGCCAGACCTATTAGTGTGATTCTCACAATCACTTTGTTGGCAGTATTGCTGCGTCTGATTCCTCCCGATACGAGAATCGTCATCAAAAACAGCACAGCCAGTCCTGTTAAAACCAGGGCGGTTTGGCTTGCTCCGACGTTAAAAGCATAGAAAAGGTATCCCACACAACCTAAAACTGCGGTAGCGGCCGATGCCGATTTTGCAATCATAAACATCCAACCGGCACTAAAGCCGAAGTAAGAGCCGAGAAAACGGTAGCCATATTCATAGGTTCCGCCGCTCACCGGATGTGCGGCTGCAAGCTGGGCGCTGCTCAGTCCGTTAAGTGTGGCAAGCATCGCTGCGATGACGATGGCAAGAATTATCCCGTTGCCTGAAATTTGAGTGGCGATGGCAATACTTACAAAAATTCCGGTTCCCACAATGGAGCCAAGCCCCATCATAATTGCCCCGGGTGTTCTGATTGAGCGTTGCAGTTCGTTTTTCAAATTTTCTGAGTCAGGTTTGAGTTAGACTTTGTTTGATCAGATCATTCCAAAAGTTCGATATATTTTTTCAGAATAATTTCGTTTATCAATGCTGAGGAAATCATATTTTCGGTCAGCAAAAAAGTAATCAATCTTACTGGCACAGATAGGTCCATTTTAAAATAAAAGTTTAATGCGCACAAACCACACTCCACATTCCACCAATTCAGAAAATAATCTGTATGGTTTTACTTAACTTAATAATCGAAAAGTAAAAATCTCAGAGTAATTTCCATATTTGTAGAATTTCACACAAAATAGATGTTTATTAAGTTACTCAACAAGAAGAGTTTAAATGAATAATTATTCTATGGACACAACAACCAAATGGTATGTAAAATATACCTACATTCTGGCAGCGCTTATTCTTACAGTTTTTGCCATGATTGTGGCAAAATCTATTTTGCTGCCCCTTTTATTTGCCCTTTTCTTTTCCATACTTCTATCGCCGGTAGCCGGATGGCTTGAGCGTTATAAAGTTCCCCGGTTTTTATCGTCATTTGCAGCCATTCTTGTTGGATTGCTGGTATTGTTTGGGATCGGATTTTTCTTCTACAACCAGATGACGGCCTTTGTGCGAGATGTTGACATGTTTGCAGAACGGCTCGAAGAACTGCTTGCTTCGATGGAAGGGTTCCTGGCTACCTGGTTTGCCATAGAAGGGGAGATTAACCTCGATAGGGTTGTTTCTGCCATTTTTGAATGGATCCAGGAAAACGCTACAGCACTTACGCGGGGCATTACCGGTGCGGCAACAACCATAGCATCCATTTTTCTGGTGCCGGTGTATATGTACCTGATGCTGCTGTTCCGCGATATTCTAAAAAACTTTGCACTTCGTGCTTTTGGCGGAGGAGATGATCAGAGCACCCTCAAAGTGCACAACATCATTTTAAAAGTAAAAACGCTGGTTCAGAAGTACATCACCGGCCTGCTGATGGTTATCGCCATTTTAGCTGTGCTGAATTCCATAATGCTTATCGTGATCGGGGTAGATCACGCCATTTTTTTCGGGGTATTTGCAGCTATGCTGAACGTGATACCATTCATCGGCCCGATTATGGGTTCCATCCTGCCGATTCTCTACGCTCTCATCACGATGGATTCGCTCATTTATCCTATCATCATTCTGCTCGGTTTTTATATCATCCAGCTATTTGAAAGCAATCTGTTTACCCCAACCATTGTCGGCAGTCAGGTCAGCATGAACGCCCTGGCTACACTGCTGCTGATTTTTATCGGCGCACAAATCTGGGGACTGGCCGGTATGATTCTTTTCATCCCGCTTGGCGCCATTCTGAAAGTAATTTGTGATGAGGTTGACTCACTGAACCATTTTGGGTACTTGCTTGGCAGGCCAAAAGATGATGAAGTGAAAGGCCAGCGAAGTGTTTTGGCTAAGAGAGTCAGTGAGCTCAGGGAAAAAATTAAGGATGATGATGAAAACAACACCGATGAGAATGAATGATTTGCCTGCGGATAGATTTGAAATAATATGAAAAATTTGTTTGTTGTTGTGTTGCAGGCAAATATCTCAATTTTCAACCAAACCGAAGATCTTATGAAATCTTTATTTCAAAAAACCATCGGAATCCTTGTTACGCTTTTGCTGATTACCACTTTTCTCAATGCAGAACCCCTGGTCATCAAAAATGTGAATGTGCTGACGATGGAAAGCGATCAGATTGCCCAAAATCAAACTATCATCATTCGTGATGGATTTATTGACTGGATCGGCCCGCACAGCGATGCAGATATCCCGCAGGACGCCTTGATTGTTGAAGGGGATTTTTATGTGATGCCGGGCCTGGCGGAGATGCATGCTCATATTCCGGGATCAAACCAGGGGATTGATGCCATGGAAAACACACTGGCACTTTATCTTTCGCAGGGAATCACAACAATTCGCGGTATGCTGGGTGACCCCGCTCACCTTGAATTGAGGGAACGCGCCGAATCGGGAGATTTCTTCAGCCCCAGAATTTTTACTTCGGGTCCCTCATTCAGCGGTAACACGGCAACCGATCCGGAAACCACCCGGCAGATGGTTCGCGAACAGTTTGAGGCGGGATATGACCTGCTGAAATTTCATCCCGGTATTTCTCTCGAAAACTTTGAGGCGGCCACGGAAGAAGCCAACAATCTCGGAATCGAATTTTCTGGCCACATATCCATTGATGTAGGCCTGGAGCGAAGCCTGGAAGCAGGGAAAGGTTCCATCGACCACCTGGACCGCTACATGGAATTTCTGGCAGGAGATGCAGCCGACCGTGATGATCCCCCCATTATCTTTTTTGGCTACGATTTAACGCCACATGTGGACGAAAACAGGATTGATGAAGCCGCCCGGATTACTGCCGAAGCCGGTGTCTGGAATGTGCCCACAAACACTCTTCTCGAAAATGTATTCAATCCGGACCTGGCACCGGAAGAGATGCAAAGCTGGCCGGGGATGGAGTTCATTCCGTCTGGAATCGTGGAAAACTGGACAAATTACGTGAACCAAATTCGGGCATCTGATGCTTACGATCCAGATCAGGCGTGTCAGTTTCTTGAAATCCGTAAAAAGCTGACTTATGCTCTGCTCCAAAACCAAGCCGGATTGATGCTTGGGGCCGATGCTCCACAAATTTTTAATCCACCGGGCTACTCGGCTCACCGCGAACTGGCATTACTGGTTGATGCCGGCCTCTCGCCCTATGAAGCCATAAAAACCGGCACGGTGAATGTAGGTGTTTACCTGGAAGAGCCAGATCAAACAGGAAAAGTTACGCCCGGGTACAGGGCAGACCTGATTTTGCTGAGCTCCAATCCGCTTGAAACCATCCCCTTCAAAGAGCATATTGAAGGTGTGGTGTATCGTGGCAATTTTGCAGACAGGGCAGAGTTGGATGAGATTCTGGATCATGTTAGAAATCAGGCTGAATGATTAACAGCGAATTTTTCAGGTAAGCTGGATTAACGCGTTTTTTACTTTTTAGCCTGAAATAAATCTTATATTCAAAAAAAAAAGGAATAGGCTTTAGAATAATTATTTATGGAACAGAATTACGAAATTTTTATCCAGTTGCTGGCGGCACTTGCCATCGGCCTGCTCATTGGCCTTGAAAGGGGATGGAGCGGACGGCAGGAGGAAGAGGGTGTCCGAATTGCCGGGCTTCGTACATTCAGTTTGATCGGTTTACTGGGTGGAATTTGGGCAATTATTTCCATCGAATTCGGGGAGTGGGTTCTCGTTGCAGCATTTCTGGCAATCTCCATACTGATTATCGTGGCTCATGTGCTGGACGCCCGAAAAAGCGGAGATCTTGGCACCACAACCGCATTTTCTATGATGCTTACATTTTCACTATCTGCTTGGGCTGCAATGGGATATTATAATTATGCCTTGCCTGCATCCGTTGTTGCCGTGGCGCTCCTCGGTATGAAACCAGTGCTGCACAAATGGGTCAGCAATATTGAAACGGAAGAAATCTATGCCGGAATTAAACTGCTGATTATTTCTGTGATTTTACTGCCTCTGTTACCCAACCGCGGATTTGGGCCTTGGGAAGCTTTTAATCCCTACTGGATCTGGCTGATGGTAGTGCTGATATGTGGAATTTCATTCACGGGTTATTTTGCGATCAAACACATCGGCAACCGCCTCGGTACGCTGGTCACTTCAATCACTGGGGGACTGGCATCCTCCACAGCGGTTACGCTGAGCCTGGCAGAATTTGCAAAAAAATATACCGCCAAAAAGCTGTTTATGGGCGGGGTGATGATCGCCTCATCCATCATGTTTATACGCGTGATGGTGGAAGTAGCCGTTGTGAATCCTTCGCTTTTAACCACACTCTGGATTCCGGTTGTGATTATGTTTGCCGGAGTTCTTTTGGGAGGTTACTGGCTTTGGAGAGGAAGCAGCGACCGCACCAGCGTTGAGCCGGAACTTGAGCTCGACAACCCGTTCAAGATTGGGATGGCTCTAAAATTCGGTTTTTTACTGGCGGTGATTATGGTTCTGGCCGCTGCCATGCAGGACATTTTTGGCGACCAGGGTATTTACGTGCTTTCTGTAATTTCCGGTTTGATGGATGTGGATGCAATTACCCTCTCATTGGCACGGCTGGCACTGGGTGATTTGAGCAGTGAAGTTGCAGTGATGGGAATAGTGATAGCCGCGTCAGTAAATACTATCATAAAAGGATTTATTTTTGCTTTCTTCGTTGGCCTTAAAGAAAGCCTTCAACTTATCAGCTTGCTGATTTTGGCAGTAATTCCCGGAATAATAGTTGCTCTGATTCTGATTTAAATGCTTGTCTAAATTATTTGTATGACTGGCACAAGCGTCTGTACTGAGCCTGTCTGGCTATACGCTTAATTAGACAGGCGGAGCCGAAGTATCCGTTTGTGCCAATTTTAGGAACATGTGCAAATTGCTGAGAATTACACATCAATAAAAATGATCCGGGTTGATAAACCGCAGGGGGCGCGGTTAGGCGCAGAGGAAAGGCGCTGACACCAAATGGGAATAAATGCAAAAACATAATCAATTTCGTCATACCGGACCCCGATCTCCCAAAGAGACAGGCTGGTATCTCCTGCCAAAACCCGTCATTCCTGACTTGATCAGCTCATTTTTTGCACACGCAGCGATAGCGGAGTGAAATCTCCAAACGTTTCTCCAGGACATCTCTATGCAAAAGGTGGAGATCCCGTGTCGGAGCACGGGATGACGATTTGAGGTGCGGGATGACGATCTTTTTGGACACCCTCAGTAAAAGCGAGTAGAGTCTTTTATCGATCCTAAATACAAAATCCGATTTATCGGCACTCAATTCCGCTTAAAATCTCTTTAGCCCACTCGATATATTCGGGGCGTTCGAGAAATTGATAAGCTGCAAAGATGCGGAGGCCGGCAATTTTTCCTTCATTTACCATGTCCACAAAGTGGCCGAGTACATTGCGGAATTCCTCCTCGGTCAGCCATCGGCCGCCATCCATTCCGGCGCGTAAATAGAGGCCGGCAATCACATTCCGGTCAGGGTGATGCGCAATTCCGGCAGCAAGATGTTCTTCGGCTCTGGCCAGCAATTCCGGATCATTACCCCAGAGGTTCAGAATGATCGTGTCGATCTCAAAATCGAAGGCGTGCCGTCCCTGGTCGCGATGCGGATAGTGGGGCGCCCAGAGCTGTAAATCGGGGTTAATGGCTTTCACGGCATCGATAATTTCACGCCATTCTTCTTCTGTCCGGTAGCCGTCTTCCACCTCATCATAAAAATCATTCAGATAGATTCCGATAATTTCCGGATGCATGGTAGAAAGCAGTGCAACCCACCGGGCGTGTCTCAGCGACATTTCATGCGTCCATCCCCAGGCAGCCCGTTCCACTTTAGCCAGCACATAATCCACACCTGGAATTTGAAGTAACCGGTACATGTGGGTGTCTTCCCAGGCCTGTCCTTCGTAAGCATCATCGTGAGACCAGATCAGATTGGTGCCAAGCTCTGCGACAAGGTCGGTAATATCCAGATCCCGCCTGTGGTTCCACATGGTTACCAGGCATTTCATTTCCTGCTCGCCGGTGATGATTTCTGTGTTGCTTTGTGTGATGTCCTGATTCGGGTGGGAATCAGGGGTTGAAAGTTGCGCCAAAAGTGATGCTGGTGCAAAGATCAGGAAAGCAGAAATTAAAGTGATCGATGAAATAAAAGTTGGTTTGGAAAGCATAATTGTAAGAATATCGAGGTTTAAGGTAAATCAAAAAAAATAGCCACGGAGTCACGGAAAA
Organism: Balneolaceae bacterium; assembly: GCA_007131725.1. Taxonomy (GTDB): domain Bacteria; phylum Bacteroidota; class Rhodothermia; order Balneolales; family Balneolaceae; genus Rhodohalobacter. The sequence continues at coordinate 4,414 of SLPZ01000064.1, read as the reverse complement.
AACTGATTGATTTCTCGTAAATCCGCAGCTACTGTTGTGTCAATCATATAGAGTGACATGTATGAGACTTCCGAAGTCTTCATAGAAAATGCTTGAAGGTTTGAGATAATAAATCAGCCAATCTTTTAATAAATATTTGAAAGACTTCGGAAGTCTTTCCCAACCTGCCAATCTATAATTGACATGACACTACCCTGTTTAAGAAAACAGCACTTCAGCTCCTTTACCCTGTGCAATCAGCGAACGGTAGGTTTTCAGTTCGTTCTTCACAGTTTCGTCTGTCAGGTCTAATGTTTTGCCCTGTTCGGCTGCCATATAAGCGGCCTGAACCAGCCATGTAACTTCCGCACCATACTCAAAATCGAGAAATGCGTCTTTACCTTTCAAAAACGATTCAACGGCGTCCTGAAGCTCAGTGGTGTAACCGTAAAAGTCGGCCTCGTTGTGATGTACTGCTAACAGCCCCCTGGATGCGGTAGATTTTTCGAGTGCAGTTTCTGCATCGGCCACGCTGTCGGCAGCTTCATCTCCCACAAAAATTTCAAGCGGGGAAACCAGCGAGTTTACCTCCATCGCATATCCGGGGCCAATGGCATCCATCCAGAGCCGCAGTCCCTGTTTATCGTACATCCAGGAGTTGGTGAACTGCCCTTTAACGAGCTGACCGGTTTCGGGGTTTTTGAATGTCACTATACCCGTAACAAAATCTTCAGCCGGTGTTTTGGAGTAGTCCACACCGAACTTTTCTTTTAACTTTTCACGGTATTTTGGCTGTCCCCATTTCAGCAGAGAGGTATCGCACTGCATAGCCACCGGTTCCAGGAATGTGGTGGGTTTGCCTGCCGGTGTGAGGATGTGCCGCGCTACCGCAATACTGTGGCAGCCCATATCCGAGAGTACACCGCCGCCTTGTTGGGTGGGATCCCAGAACCAGCCGTTGTGCGGGCCTGCATGTTCTTCCGTACTGCGTGCAAGAGTGAAATTGCCCATAGCTTCCTGCTGTGGCTGTAATTGGTGCAGTGCGTTGTTGATCGCGTTCATATGAAGCTGGTTTTCGAAATAGGAGGTGAGCAGATTGGCATCTTTGGCGAGCTGAACCATTTTTTCTGCTTCTTCCACCGTTCGCCCAAGCGGCTTTTCACAAATTACGCCTTTTAGCGGTGCACCTTTTTTTACAGCATCGGCAATCTTTTCCATTATTTCGAGACGCACATAGTTAGGTGCAAAAATGGCGATCGCATCGCAATGGCTGCACATTTCAGTAATGCTATCGATGATTTTCGGCTCTCCCAGTGCATTCTCTTTCACAAATTTTGCGAGTTCGGCTGCTCCTGTATGATCGTAAATTGCGGAAATTTCACAGTTACGAACCTGCTTCATGGCAATGGCCTGAAATTTTGCAATAAAACCGGCTCCAATAAATCCGAGTCTGAGTGATTTCATATATTCTGTATGTGTAATTTTTTTGTTGTGGTTTGTTGTTAAAATTCGTCAGACGGCTCTGATGGTTGAGATTGTATTCATTCAAAAGATTTTAGAAAGTTGGTTGTTGGAATGTCATTTCTTGGAAGCCGTGAGACGAGTGGGTGTTATTTAAAAATTCGTCAGACGGCTCCTTTAGCAGAGATTGTATTCATTTAAAAGGTTTTAGAAAGTTGTCTTTTGATTAGCCATTTCGCAGAAGCCGTCAGACGATTGGATTCAATCATACCCAACCGAATCTTTCAGTTTCCAGATTTCGGTTTTGAAGAGGCTGCGAGAGGCGCCGGTTCGATTAAAATAATCGCTAAGTTCCTCATCATCCATTTCCGGGTGGGCTATTCTGGCAAGTTCCATGCCTGCGCCAATCGTCAGGTGTTCCAGTTTTTCATAATAATCAATCGTGCTGTATGTGTAATGGCGAACATCTCCCTCGGGATAGTAGAGGGTGTACATTGCCCAGCCGTTCAGGATATCCTGATCAACGCGCACTTCGTGGATTCCTCCCCAGAAATCAAGCTCCATGGCAGCATGTTCGCCGGTGCCACCGCGGGCATCAAAGAAATTTTTGGTGATGTAATTGCCGTTTGGTATTGCAGTGTCATCGTCATGGATAACACCGTCCACCTGCCAGATCTCCGTTCGAACCACTTCGTGTGATGACCTGGTTTGCTCATAAAATTCATCCAGGTCTTTGTCCGGATACACCTGCGAGATCAGCTCGTTAAGGCCGTAATAGTCAATTTTATTGAAATCATCAAAAACGTTTACGGTAATGTAGTTGTAGGGTGCATCCGGCTCTCCCACAAAAACCGAGTAAAAATTCCAGCCGAGAATGATGTCGTTATCCACACGGGCCTGGTGGATGGGATTCCAGAGTTCCTGTTTCACGTGTATGTATTCAGTGATCTGTTGGGGCTGGACTTTTAAATAATCAATTTTCAGATAGAGGGTCTTGTCGCTCGATTGAGCGAAAAGTGATGCTGAAAAAAGCATTAAAAGTGCTGAGGGAATAAATATTAGTGAGATGATACGATTCATAAAAGCTCCATTTTTTATTATATAGTATAAAGCAAGGTAATTAGTTATAAACACTTTTAAATGAATTGCATAGAATGCAAAGATCAATAAAGTGTTAAAAAAATCTAAATCCTTATAAGTTTGTAATTAAATTTGTACAGTTTAAATTAGTGGTATTGAATTATTACTACGATTACAAATTAACCCAAAATTAAACCCGAATAATATGTCAAATTTAGAAAATAAATATAGTGATCTTGCTCTATTACTGCTTAGAATTGGTGTAGGAATTATTTTTATTGTAGCAGGCTGGGGTAAACTAACAGGAATTGAAGGCACGATCGGATTTTTTGAAAATATTGGAATTCCTTTGCCTGTTATAATGGCTTGGGTTGTTGCTATTGTAGAGTTTTTCGGCGGAATTATGGTGCTGCTGGGGGCATACGCCAGAATTCCCTATTTACTGCTGGCAATCATTATGGTAGTTGCACTTTTAACAACAAAGCTTGGTGGTGAATTCAGCGCTGCACGGCTTGATATTATGCTGCTCTTAACAAGTCTTGCACTTTTTATGCTTGGAAGCGGCAGATATTCTGTAGACTACAAGCTGGAAAACAGATAACCTCTCTTTTTTAAATAACATCGTCTTTTCAGCCGGCTTAAGATCAGCCGGCTTTTTTTTCGAAAAATTCAGGTATGCAATTTTAAACTATTTTATCACCCGAAAACGTTACATTTGCGAGTTATCAATATTAAATTATTTCAGTTTATCTTCTTTTTAAATGAGTTTTCGGGTTAATGTTTGGTATCTGCCACTGATTCTGGCAGGGTTATTTTTGATATACCTGGTTGGCGGCCTTCTCTATTTTAATGCAACTCCCAAAAATATTCTGGTTACTGAACCTGTTTATGCAGAGTTTACGGTGTCTGATGACGAGTTCAGGCATGAATCCGGCTTGCTTTTAGGCACTCGTTGGGTTGAGGGTAATCACATCGAGATTATGGATGAAGGTGAACAGATCTTTGATGCCATGCTGGACTATATCCGCCGGGCTGAACAAACTATCACAAAAGAAACCTACAATTTTTGGGGTGAGGAAGTCGGGAATGCTTTTGCCGAAGAACTTTCCAATGCCGCTCAAAGAGGTGTGGAAGTATATTTTCTGATGGATTATGTGGGCTCCAGAAAAGCAACGCGTAACCAGATCAGACAGATGGAAGAAGCGGGTGTCAGAGTAATTCGCTGGCGGCAGCCATCCTGGTTTCAGTTGTCACGGTTCAATCACCGCACACATCGAAAATTGCTTGTGGTTGACGGAAAAACTGCATTTACCGGAGGGGTCAACACCGCAGATGACTGGAGAATATCAGAGAACCCGTACCGATTCCGGGATTATCACTACAAAATAAAAGGCCCGATAGTTAACGAAATTCAAAAAGCGTTTTCGGAAAACTGGGTAGCTGCATCCGGGCAGCTTTTAACCAACAGTTACTTTTATCCCGAAATTAAACCCGCCGGAGACTACCTGATGCAGGTTACCTCGAGCCATCCGCGGGAAGGCAAGATGTTTATTCGAAAAAAGTATCTCTACGCAATTGCCTCGGCAACTGAAAGCATCCGGATAAATGCAGCCTATTTTTATCCCGATCCCGCATTTTTGGAGATATTGACCGATGCCGCTGAAAGAGGGTTAAAAGTGCAGATTATTGTTCCGGGAGAAAATATAGACCAGGGATATTTCCGGCAAGCCTCCAAAAACCGCTGGCACGATCTGCTTAAAGCCGGTGTGGAAATTTATGAGTACCAGCCTTCCATGTATCACGCAAAACTGCTGATTGTAGATGATAAGTTTGTCAGCATTGGATCGGCAAACGTGGATAATCGCTCATTCCGGATTAATGACGAAACCAATGT
>SLPZ01000140.1 GCA_007131725.1 Balneolaceae bacterium | reverse complement strand
TGCTTAGAGTGAGAGTTGAGTCTGAAAGCAATCCAGAACATCATGTGCGCTTCAGAAACGATCAACAAACGGTCAGGGCTGTATCTGAACGGGATTTTCTGCTTCGCCACAGGTCGTTAGCGTCTCAACAACAACAGGAATAAGAAACAATAATAATCTGCATACATGTCACTTCAAAGGTTATCCCTGTAACTTTTCATTTCAAACCTGTCAAGAATTTTTAATCCGCATTTTTCACTGATATTTTAATTTAGTTAGTTGGCTAATGTAAGTTTCTCCAAGGGATTCCTCGCGGGGCGACATTAGAATTTGGAGAATGAATCTGAAGCTATACCAAAAGTGCGTAAAGTTACAAAACATAAACAATATCGTCATGCCGGAACCTGATCTCCCGAAAGGGACAGGCTGGCATCTACAGACTAAATCCGTCATTCCTGACTTAATCGGAAGTTCCAAACGTTGTTCCGGGACATTTCTGTGCATAGGTTAGAGATTTCACTTCGCACCAGTATGACGACAAGACAGGTTAAAAAAATGAGCGTATCAAAATTGTCTTCCGAACAATACAGGCAGATTTTCGTGTTTGATTCTTACGCAAGAAGTGCCTCCGACAATCTAATGATCAAAATAAAAGAGTCTGCATCATCATCAGGGGAATGAGATTTAAAAATGGGCACTCCTCTTTTGTGTCGCCTTTTATGTAACTGAATTTCCAGGTGATAAAAGGTGGTTACTGGCCATAGCCTCTCAACAAGAATTTAGATACCTGATGGTATTAAGTAATCCTTTTTTTGAAATAAATGTCGAGCCCGGATTATTAAAACTGTGCAAAAAAAAGGTAATGAAATTAGCCTTACTCAGTTTCAACTTCTTCTTGCTGTTTTTGTAATTCCTGCATCTCCTGCTGGAATAGCTGCCTTCGTTCATCAAGTAAATCAGGAATGGAGCGCTGTACATCATGCATACGTTCTTCAAGAGTCGGAACTAATGTGGCTTTGAGCAGCACTACAAGCTCCTGAACTACATTTTCAGTAGATTCATATCCGAACAGGTACCGCAGGCCAAAAAACCAGCCGGGCAAATCTTTAAGAATCGGAACGCCTCTTCTGGTTCTCTGTACTTCGGTTTCATACAATCCGGCAATTACGGTACTTTCACCACTGAGCAATAGCAGATCAGTAGTGGCTTCCTGTTTGTTTACAATAGTACTGATCGGGTCGGGCTGTGCCGTACTTCGTTCAGCGTTAACCCGCATGTAGATAAATGGTTCACCTTCGTGGTAGAGAACTCTCGGTTCAACCCGTAAAATAGTTCCCGTGCTGAAAAATCGGTCGGTGATGTTACCGGCAAAATCTCTCTGTTTGATAGAAAAATCTTGTCCAACCTGAATGTTGCCCGTTTCACCATCCAGAACTTTAATGGTGGGAGAGGAGAGAATTTCTCCCTTATCACTGGTTTCGAACGTGCTGAAAAGTGCATTTATATCCCATCCGGAATTAAAAATATCAGTCCAATTCGTTTCTACTTCAAAAACATCCTGGCCTACACTGGCTGCACCAAAGTTTTCAACCCGCACCCTGTTGTTATACAAGCTCGACCAATCAATACCCAGTTCACGGATTAGCCGACGATCTCCCTGGAAAAAAGTGGCCGAAATCTCAATTTCACGGGATTCAAATGTTATAGGCAGTTCTTCGCGTTCAGTAACACGTTCTTCTTCCGGCAGTTCATCTTCGGGTACATCCCTGATTTCAAAATACCTGGGATACTCCGAAACATACAGGTTATTATGAGCGGTTATTTGCAGCAAGGCATCTTCCCAATGCATGGGGGGGATTTCAATCCCGATTGGCCCTTCAAAGTCAGTATGCGTGATAAAAATTTTATCACGGAATTCTATAGACAGTTCCTCGATAATCGCAAGGGCATCAGAAAAAGAAACATCTTCTGACAGCATGATTACTTCTTCGGGATTTGTGAATTCACGCTCCGGCAGCCTGTCTTGAGAAAAGACATTTTGTGCCGAGATGAAAAATAAAAGAATGAAGAGTTTAGTTGCGTATTTCATGTCAGTTCCTCTGTGTATTATCATTGTTCGAGTGTAAGTACTACTCTGTCTCTTATGCCGCCACGATTAAGCTGAAATACAGCTTCTCCGCGTTGAAGGTCTATGGAGCTAAGTCTTCCTAAATAAACTCTGTCTCCGATACCAAGTCGCTGTAGTGTTCCGGTTTGATCAAAAATGTGAGCACGGCTGCCGGTAAGAACCAAAAGCCTGCTTTGGTCAACATCTGGTAGATTTTCTTCATTTGGCGGAACCTCGTGTATCAGCGGATAATAGGGATTGTGGCGTATTCTGCCGAGCGGTCCCGAAGGATCTAACTCAGCCAGGTAATTAGACCAACTGCCTCGCCGGTAGTAAGCACCCAGAGTAACCTGGAAATTTACGTTATTCAAACGTTCAAGATCAGTTATATTATCGATTTGTACTGATTGTACCTGTAATAATGGCCTGCTATATTCAAGCCTGTATATAAAATTAGCGAGATTTTCATATCGTCCTTCGCCCTGTATTGTTGCATTGATAATTCCATGATCTTCGTTCAGGGTAGAATCACTCAGAGAATAATTAAGCTCGGTAAACGAGAGATCCCTGTTTAACATCTGCAAATAGTTATACAGATTACTGGAATTGTGGTCAAGAAATAGTTCTTTGGGATGATTAAGCCGAATGTAAAGAACCTCATTGTAATTTGCCTGTGCCTGTGCAAACATGTCAGCAGAGTTCTGTACTTCCTGCAATTCCATATTTAACTCCTGGAGTTGTTCTTCGGTTTCTTCAATCTCGCTAACAAATTTGTTTTGAATAAACAACCAACCACCGCCCAACATTAAGACAAGAGTAACTATCAGAATAATGGTATTTCGAATACTGTATTTCATTGATTTTTCATTGATAATTTACCTGATGCGGATGATGAAATTATTAGACCTGTAGGGTTCAGGCAGTTCATCTGAAGCGTTCATTGCATCACTTACAGTTTCAAACTGCCCGACTCCTATTCGCCAATTTGTTTGGTTTTGGTCAATCTCTGCCGGCCATAATGTGGTTTTGTATCCTTCCTGTTGTAATTCCTTCTGAACATCCTCGGCTCGATCTGCATCCTCAAGAGAATGCAGAACAATGGTATAGGCTCCGTATAAAAGCTGGTCTTCTTGCCCCATTAAGCCGTAAGGAGAAGCAGAATTCTCATTATCAGCAGATGCAATCTCATTTTCAATCTCATGGTAGTTTTGTTGGGCCACATCATTATCATCGGTGATTTGGTCTGAATTTTCAGATGTATCGAATTCTACATCGGCAGAATGTTCCGGCTGATCAGCATTTAATTCAGGTTGAGTTACAGATTCAGAGATCGGACTTTCAAAATCATTTGATGCAATCTGAGCAGGTTGCTCATCCGGGATAACGGCATTTGGTGCCTCGGAAAAAATTAGTTCAAAATCATTTTGAATTTCAGAGTCAAACTCCGGAACAGGCATGTCTATCAAAAATTCATCAATATCTTGCTGATAATTATTAGCCTGTAATGCAAAACTATATACCGGCTGGGTTCTGATTTCAGTTTCAGATACTTGCTGTATATGAGCATCAGAAAATAAATTGGCAAGCCGGGGAATATCCTCCCGTGATAAAGAGATACCGGTAAGACTGATATTTTGATCTACTGTACGGAGTGAAGTAATCCATATATTTGGAATTTGAGAAATGCCGCTGTTCATTAGCCTGAATATTTCTGACCATTTCTGGCTGTATTCGGCTAATTCAAGCAGTCTGTCATTTTCATTTTGAATTAATTGAAGATCTCCTATAAGATCCTCAGTCATATTGGCAATAGGACGCAGATCTTCAATCTGCGATTCAATTGTTTGTACTTCTTGTTGAAGCAGCCGCAATTCGTCGGCTTTTTCGTTGTACATATTATTCAGCAGTAGTGGAGTAAGCCCAATCAAAATCAAAATGGCTATTCCGTGCCATTCAATTTTAAATACACGTTGTTTTTCAAGAATATATTCAGGCAGCAGCGAGAATTTAGAAAATTCTTTTTCATCGATCTTACTGGCAGCCCAGGCAGCTCCTATGGCAGAAAGGTAGGGCTGAAGATATATGGCTGAATCTAATATTTCATCGGCGTACGTTACTTTTTCGGGATTCAGTTTTAAAAAACCTACTTCAATATCATCGAACTGCTTTTCCAGGTAGGCTTTGGCTTTTTCGCTTAGTTTTGCAGAACGTGTTATGAGAAGCCGGGTAATTTTTGGAAGATCCCCTTTGTCGATTTCAAACAGAATCTTACTAAAAATAGTGTTGAGTATTGAATCAGAAGATTCTCCTTCCGTAATGATGGGAAGGATGCTTATAATCTCCTTGCCTTGCAAAAACAGAATTCTGCTGGCCGACTCGCCAAGAGCAACTATGCCAGTAATATCATCTTCTTCAAGATCGTAATTTGTTGCAGCCAAACCCGCCCATATAGCTTCATCGGGCAGTCGTTCGTTAATAATTAACTTGCCATCGAAAAAGGTTTCTGCTAACTCAATTAAATTTATGAGCTGACGCTCGTCAGGAGTATATGCTACAAGACAATCATTATCTTTTACTTTTACCCAGGCATAATCTTCTAATAGTACATCCTTTTCGTGTATAGCACCCAATTTTTCTTCAAAAAACTCAACTTGATCCTTTTTTTTCATGGCCCCAGGATCAATATTTTTCAAAAACTGAAAGTTGGTTTTACCAAATGGAATATGGGTGCCAAATCGTAGTTTTTTTGAATCAAATTTTTTGAAATAATCAGCAAGTATTTGCTCATTATCAGAGGTCATATCGTCCTCATCGGCGCGGGTCATATCAAAGCTATCTTCAAGAGATGTTGCTCCTGAGTCTGATGATTCTTCTTCCTCTGGTATGTCCAGGAAACTGTCTAAATCTTCCTCATCATCTACTTCAAAAAGATCTTCAAGTCCTTCATCTAATTCGAAGGCGCCAAATTCTGACTCTGTACTTTGCAGTATAGGTTGCGGAAGATGAATGGTATCCAACTCAAGCAACTGAATACCGTTTTTATGAGCACGGATATGTGCCATCCGAATCCTGTCGGTTTCGTAAGAAAGTCCGATAAATTCTCTTTTAGCCAAAATAAACCTCTTTTATTTTAATAGTTGTTTAATCCGTGTCTTGTTATTTGCCTGATTGATAGCTTCTTCCGGGCTTATTATACGCTGTCGAACCAGGCGAGTCAAGTCCTGTTCAAGCGTATGCATTCCATATTGACCACCTTCGTTCAGCATCTGGTAAATTTCAGATACGTTGTCGTTTCTGATGGCTGCGCGAACGGGCGGAGTGGCAATCAAAACTTCTTTAGCCAGAACTCTGGTGCCTTCCAGTGTATTCACAAGTTTCTGGCTGATTACACAGGTTAAAACATCGGCGAGACGAATTCGCACCCTTTCCTGTTCCTCAAGCTTTGTTTCACCAATAATTCTGTCGATGCTTTCCATGGCAGATGCCGTGTGCAGTGTACTAAATACTTTGTGGCCCGAGTCAGTCACTTCCAGGGCATTTCTTATGGCTTCGTCATCACGTAGCTCCCCGATTACCACAATGTCCGGATCCTGTCGCATGGCCTGTACAATACCGTCCCGGAAAGATGATACATCCGTTCCCACTTCTCTGTGTCGAATAATACACCTTTGGGGTTTATGAACCAGTTCGATAGGTGATGCAATGATCACGACATGGCCGTTAACCGAGCGATTGTTGGCATCAATAATGGTATCGAGTGTGGTGGATTTACCGGACCCTGTAATACCCGTTACCAGAGTAAGACCATATTTCAAATATTTAAGGCTGAGGTGTTTGGCCACTTCCGGGTGCAGATTCAGGCCTTTAAACGGGCGGATTTCATTGTTAATCTGCCGCATGTTCATGCCTAGGTTGTCCATATCAAAATAGATCGTTGCACGATAACGCCGGTGCCTGTCTGTAGAAAGTGCATAGGATAAATCCACACTCTTTTTGGCTAACAGATAATCCATTTGCTGGTCACTCAGTAGATTGACGATCAGAAAATTAGTTTCATCGAATGTATAATGTGGACTTTTTTCCCAAGGCTTCTTCGTGCCGTGAATCCGGTACCAAATCTTTCCAACACATCCGTCACCACCAAGATCAATATCTGAAGCTTCAATTTTTTGCATCAGATCTAAATAATTTTCAACATGCAGCCTGAAAGCCCTTCGCTCCTCACTACTCATTTCATATAAAATATTAAGGATATATTGAACGCGGTCAATACCCCTCAACTCATCGGGAATATCTTCAACATATGACTTTATTCGTTCTTTAATATTTTCTCTTACTTCAATTGCCATCCCGAAATATGATTAATTAATTGTTTGTTGGAATACTATTTATAAATGTTATTAAACCGCGCAGTATTTAGATACAATTAAATAGATTATTCAATTGCTATTTAGAGTGGTCATATTTTTTGATTGAAATATAAAACCTGAACTCATCATTCTGTTTTATGGGAAAATTTATATATAGTAGCTTGTTATTATTGAGTTTATAATTTCGTGAATATTGCCTGTATGAACTGTCCCAAAAAAAGCTAACAACGCTTGTAACGAAGTTAAATTAAAAAATTTTAATGTTTGATGCATAATATTATTTTTGCAGAACATAAATCAAAAGAAAAAATCTTTGGGAATGAATGAGTTTGAACGAAATATAATTTGGGATCAAATAAATCCAACAATGATTTTGAAAATGTATGGTAAGAAATCAAATTATTTAAAATAAGTGACGAAGATTTATATATCCAAAATTTACATTCTAATGATGTTATCAATAAAGGTCGAAGATTTACTTTTTATATTGATATATACTGCTCTTTGATAACATGTACAATATTATTTAGTGCTTTATAAAGAATAACTATGTTTTGAAAAAGCCATTTGCAAATCTGGATAGTATAAACTTAAAGAATATAGTTTGATTTCAAACAGACTTTTCGCCGGAGTTCAAAATCCAAAATCTGTAGAATATGCAAATGTTAATTAAGAGAGAGTGGGCTATTGATCTTCAAGGGTTATTGCCATCACCTCTTCAATTGTAGTCAAGCCATTTTTGATACGCAGCCTGCCTGATGCACGCAAAGTAAGCATACCCATTTTAATGGCATGTTTTCGAATTGCATCTTCGTCAATTTCATCACCGGCATCAAAGATCATTCGCTGAATTTCTTTATCAAAATAGAGAGCTTCGAAAATGGCGACACGCCCCTTGTATCCGTTCGTACATTGGTCGCATCCAACTGCTTCATAAAAAGTAGTTTCGGAAACTTCCTCTTCGGTAAAACCAAGATTTCTCATGGGCTCCCTGCTGATCATATTTACTGGCCGCTTACAATTATTGCACAGTTTACGTACAAGCCGTTGAGCCATTACAAGGTTTATGGCATTTGCAATCAGAAATGGTTCTACACCCATTTTAAACAAGCGGGCTACAGCACTGGGAGCATCATTGGTGTGTAAAGTAGAAAAGGTAAGATGGCCGGTGTTGGCCAGTTTGATAGCAATCTCTGCAGTTTTCAGATCGCGAATCTCACCCACAAGTACGATATCCGGATCATGGCGCAGAATACCACGCATGGCCATATCGAAGGTCATATTTTCGGAAATTTTCAACTGCCGTGCTCCCTTTATCAAATATTCAACCGGTTCCTCAATAGTAAGAACGTTGAATTCAGGATTCATAACAGTGTGCAGGGCAGCGACCAGTGTTGTGGATTTACCTGAACCGGTAGGACCGGTAATAATTACAATACCTGACGGTTTTTTAATAGCTTTATTAAAATCCTGATATGCTTTTTGCTGTAAACCAAGCTTGTCAAGGTCGGTAATCACTTTACGGTCATCCAGCACCCGGATAACGATGGATTCCAGTTTTCTGTCGAACTCTTCACCCACCATCGGCATAATCGACACACGGTAACGAATATTGGTATTATCCACGCGTCGCTGGATGAAACCGTCTTGTGTTGAATCTCTTTCAAACCGGTCTACATTCAAACTTTTATCTTTAACAACCGCTGAGAGTGCCTCCGGCTTTACTCCGGGCTGGGAGTGCCAGACTCTTAACCGCCCATCCTGCCGGAATAAAATATCAGTTACATTTTTTGCACCAGGAATAATGTGAATATCACTGGCACCTAAGCGAACCGCCTCTACAAGCATGCCCTCAACAAGAGAATTAAGCATACTTTTGTTAATCTCTGCGTCGAGCTCTTCTTCATCAAGCTCTTCTGGCTCCAAATCAGGCTCATCATGCTCAATTTCATCGAGCATTTTCAAAAACTCGTTGCGCTGGTCGTAAACCTTATCAATAATCTTATCTATGGTTTCCAGGCGGCAGTAGGTAAGCTCGTACAGTTTGTAGGGTAGGTCTGAGGCCAGAGTGGAGATATGAGGGTCAGTTGGATCGGCACAAGCAAGAATAATCAAATTCTTATCGGCTTTAAACGGAACCGTTTTTCTATAAACCATCTCATCTACTATATCTTCGGGAAGCTCATCCATTAAATTTCTGATACTTTCAATCAGTTTTTCAGACGGGTCTTCTTTTGCCAAAACTTCCCGAAAGGCATAAAGGCTTGATATAGTTCTCATTACCTGATGACGATCAGCCTCAAATTCTTCAATAAAAATGGTACTTAATCGCCTTCTTATAGATACAGGCTCATTTTGATGAATTTTAATGCCTTTCTGAAGCTGTTCGCGGGTGATGAGTTTTTTTTCAACAAGTGCATCCCCAAGTCTTCTGCTGGCGTAAAATGAATTATTTTTGATTGTATCCATTCAGTATGATTTGCTGGTTCCAAATCGTAAGCTATTAAACTTTAATT
>SLPZ01000102.1 GCA_007131725.1 Balneolaceae bacterium | reverse complement strand
TTCTGGTAATCTATCGGATTACTGCCGGTAACCGGCTTAAACTGTTTATTGAAGTTTGAAATGGTGTTAAAGCCGCATTCGTAGCTGATTTCAGAAACATTCATATCGGTCTGCATTAATAATTTGCAGGCATGACCAATGCGATACTCTTTTAAAAATGTGAAGAATGTTTTTCCGGTTACTTTTTTGAAATGACGGCAAAAAGCTGCTTTGGTAAGGCCTGCTTTAGCAGCCACATCGGCCAGGCTGATGTGGCTCTTAAAATGCTCCATCACATACTGGTTGGCGATATTAATTCGATGGTAGTCTTTCTCTCCAAACGTGGGTGTAAATCCGGGACTCGCCAGCAAAACATGTTCATAATCTTTGGTGAGATCATAGAATATGAAAAGTATTTCGATGAGTGATTCTGTTTTTTCTCTGTTAAAAAGGTTTTTTATTCTGCGTGCAATCAGCTCAGTATCTCCTCTGAATCGTATGCCTGATTTGGATCGCTTAAAAAGCTTTTGAATGGGTTCAAATTCCGGACAGGTGAAAAAATTTTCACTCAAATAACTGTTGTTGATATGAATGACCAGTGAACCGGAGCAGTACTTCAGCGGATAGTCTTGGTCACAGCGGAACAGATGTGGCAGATTCGGGCCGAGAAAAAGCAGGTCACCTTTATGGAGTTCCGACATATTATCCCCGACAACTTTCTCACCTTTCCCTTCACAAATATAGATGAGTTCATACTCTTCGTGCGTGTGCCACAAACCGTCAAACGATTGGCCTATCGTATCCTTCAATGTATAGGATGCAAAAGATCCTGTGGGTTTTTTGAAAAGCGGTTCCATAATTTCAACGATGTTTGCTGAATAATTGGGTTATTTCAGATATTCGATCAATATCCTTGTAGTCAAGATACAAGAATAAGAATTTATTTCAATTTTTGGTCAATTCTGAGCAATAAAAAGTCAATATTTGACAAGTTAGAGGGGACAGTTCTGATTATGTTGATATTTGAGTTGTTATTTTCTTAACCAGATTCTTGACTGTTGGCTTTTATTCATAATGAGAAAGTGTAATTAGTTTTTTGAAGCCGGAAATTCAATCAAAACATATGAACGTATTATACAAGCATTTCTTTATTGTGAGTCTGTTCTTATCCATTACTTCAGCGGGATGGGCACAGGCAACCCCGGATATAGAAGGAGAAGAATCTCCGATTTCATCCGGTATTTTCTGGCAACCATTACCCGAGCTGCCTGATACAATTGGAGTTGCCGGTGCTTTTTCGGGTGTGCATGATGACGTGCTGATTGTGGCCGGAGGATCGAACTTTCCATTCGGGCCGCCCTGGAAAGGCGGAGAAAAAGTGTATCACGACAGGATTTATGTTCTTGAAAAAAACGGTGATGAATTAGAATGGTTTACCAGTGATGATTTGAAACTTCCGCTGCCGTTGGGCCATGGAATAACTGCACAAACTAACCAGGGGCTCATTCTGGCAGGCGGCACCAATGGCACCGATGTATTTCGTGAGGTATATCTGTTACGATACGATTCAGGGGCCCGCCAGATTGAATTCGAGGAACTGCCGCCGCTTCCTGTACCTCTTGCATTTTCAGCGGGGGCTGTATTGGGAAATCGGCTCTATGTGGCGGGTGGACAGGAGAGTAAAGATAACCCGGAAGCCTCAAACCATTTCTTTTCACTGGATTTAGGCCGAATTGGCAGCCCGGATCTTCAATGGCAGGAACATCCCTCCTGGCCGGGCAAAAACCGGGTACTGGCTGTGGCTGCCGCTCAGAGTGACGGCTTGAATCAACGGTTTTATCTGTTTGGCGGACGTGATGTGTCAGAAGATGGCTTGATGGAAGTACTGCAAGACGGATTTTCATACAATCCCGGCTCTGGCCGGTGGGAGGTGGTTGAATCAGCCGGAGAAGTTCCATCATTAATGGCGTCCACAGCACTTGCCTTCGGAGACAGCCATATTCTGTTTTTTGGCGGGGATGATGGGATACAGCTTACCCGGCGCCTTGAATTGGCTGCAAATATCGATTCGCTGTCTGCAATTATTGAAACTGATATTGATCCGGATGAACGGTCAGAAATTGAATCCGAGCGGGATTTCCTTCAGGAGGAATTGATACGGATTTTGGAAAATGAGTCCACTTTCAGCAGTTATGTGATGGCCTTTCACACTATTACCAATACCTGGTCTGTGGCGGCTGATATGCCGCAGCCAAACCCCGTAACAACGAATGCTGTTTGGTGGGATGGCGAGATAGTTTTGGTTTCCGGAGAGATTAGTCCGGGAGTACGTACCAATCGTGCGTGGGCAGGCAGTATTGTGCGGGAAAGTGTTGATTTTGGCATTGTTAATTACAGTATCCTTGGTATCTACATGTTGCTGCTCATCGGGATGGGATACTATTTTTCCAGGCGTGAGAATGTAACTGACGAATTTTTTCTTGCTGGCCGGCGCATCCCCTGGTGGGCAGCGGGAATGAGTATTTACGCTACACAGCTCAGTGCTATCACATTTATTGCAATACCGGCAGTGGCATATGCAACCAACTGGCTGGTCTATCCGGGATACCTCACAATATTTTTGATGGTTCCAGTTGTGGTCATGTTTTATCTGCCATTTTTCAGGCGGCTAAATATCACAACGGCTTATGAGTACCTGGAAAAACGGTTCACCCTGGCCGTCCGGCTGTTCGGAAGCCTCTCTTTTATCATCTTTCAGCTTGGACGGATGAGTGTACTGGTTTTTCTGCCGGCCCTTGTGATTACCGCAATTATTGGGATGGATATTTATGTTGCTATCATTTTAATGGGCATTTTTTCCATAGTCTATACAGTAATGGGGGGAATGGAGGCCGTAGTATGGACCGACGTGATCCAGGTTGTGGTATTGGTTGCAGGAATTTTATACAGCCTCGGTTTCATTATTGTGTATATGGGCGGTGTGGGGCCTATTTACGAAATAGCTATGGCCGACAGCAAACTGCTGATGTTCGATTGGAGCCTTAGCTTTACCGACCTGGTTACCTGGTCAATCTTTTTGGGTACTTTTGCTCTCCAATTTGGGCCTTACACGACCGATCAGGCGGTGATACAGCGATATCTGACTACCAAAGATGAAAAAGAAGCTTCGAAAAGTATCTGGACGAACGGAATTATATCCATTCCAACAGGTTTTCTCTTTTTTGCGCTTGGTGTCTGCCTGTATGTTTTTTACAAAACCAGCCCGGAACTCCTGCATGTAGGAATGCAAAATGATCAGATTTTTCCACTCTTCATTGGCCAGCAATTGCCGGTTGGGTTATCCGGCCTGGTGATTGCGGGAATTTTTGCAGCATCAATGAGCAGCCTGGATAGCAGCATGCACAGTATTTCCACCGCCTGGACTGTGGATTTTTACCGTAGGTTCAACCCCGATTCTGAGGAGAAATATCGGCTGAGGCTGGCCAAAACTGTGGTAGTTCTGGTCGGGATATTCGGAACGGCGATGGCCTGTGTACTGGCGATGTTCCCCATTCAGTCGCTCTACTTTCTTTTCCAGGAAATTGTGGGGCTGCTGAGCAGTGCACTTGCCGGAATATTTATTCTCGGAATATTTACAGAACGAGCTTCATCAAAAGGAGTGATTATCGGTGCGGTTGTGAGCCTGGTTGTGATGGCATTTGTAAAATTCCAGACCGGAATTCACTTTTATATCTACCCGCTGATCGGAATGCCGGTCTGCATTATTGTTGGTTACCTTTTTAGTTTTGTATTTCCACCCGAAGAGAAAAATCTGTCAGGACTTACCTATCGAAATTTATGATTACATAATTGTAGAGAGAACTCACCTCATATGAGTCAATATTTTCAGAAAATCAGTGTGAATGTCAACATATCGGCACTAAAAGATAATATAAGAGTAGAGAGCCTGATTTGGATTTCCATTCTTGTATAGTAGAAGCATAAACAGGCCGGCAGGCTCAAACCGCAAGAACGGTTAGAGAGGCCTGATGCTCTTCAAAGATCAAAAACTTAAACTTCGAACCAGCTATGAGAAAACAAATTATACTATACAGTATGCTCATTGTGATGACAGGTGTTTTTACACTTGAAGCATCTGCTCAGGATCATGAGGTTACAGGTACCGTTATTGCCCAGGATACAGGTGATCCGATGGTAGGTGTGAATATCATGATTAAAGATACCGCTACCGGAACGGTTACTGATCGTGACGGGAATTATCAGTTAGCAACAAATCCGGATGATGTACTGATTTTCAGTGCCATTGGATTTGTACGCAAGGAAATAGAAATAGACGGAAGAAATGAGATAGATGTTGTTATGCGGCCTGATGTTGCCCGATTAGAGGAATTAGTGGTGATTGGCTATGGCGAGCAGGCAAGAGATATGCTAACAACGTCGGTTTCAACAGTAGATACACGCACATTGGAAAGCGTTCCATATGCGAATCCAATGTCAGCATTGCAGGGCAGAGTTGCCGGCTTACGAGTGGCGTCAGGAAGCGGGCAGCCGGGCTCTACCCCATCTATTGTTTTACGGGGAGGCACCTCCATCACCAATCCTGGCGGAGCCACACCGCTTTATGTAGTGGATGGCGTGGTGCGATCACACATGCAGGGAATCAATCCGCGGGATATTGAGTCAATTCAGGTGCTGAAAGATGCTGCGGCAACATCCATCTACGGTTCACGTGCATCAGATGGTGTAATTGTGGTAACAACGAAGAGCGGGGTGGCAGGAGATATGCAGGTAAACTATAATTACAGTGTAGGTGTATCTTCGCTGGCACGCCAGCATGACCTTGTTGGTGCAAGAGATTACATATACTTTGGAAGGCTTGGGTTGGCAGCAACTGCAGAACAATTTCCGCAATTTATGAGCAGGGAAAGTTTACCAACAGGTTTTGGAATTGGGAATGACAGGACACAAAATACATTCTTTTCAACGCAATATCTGCAGCCGGGACAGACGGCGCCGGAAGGCTGGGAGACTATGACAGACCCGCTCGATCCGTCTCAAACCATAATGTTTCAGGATACCGACTGGCAAAATGTGCTTTTCAATGCGGCCAATACACATAATCACTATATCTCAGTCTCAGGCGGCAGTGAAACCGCAAGATATAAAGCCGGAATAGGCTATCTGGACAACAACGGAATTGCTCTGGGTACCGGGTACGAAAGGCTGTCAGCAGACCTGCGGGCTGATATTGAAGTGTTTGAAAATCTGAGAGTAAGCGGTCAGGCTAATTTCAGCAATCAGTCCAGCGAACAGGTAGACAACACAGGCTGGATTTTTGAACGTGCACTGAGTTTGCCTCCAACAACAAAATATCGTTTTGAGGACGGAACACTTGCACCCGGCCAAAACCGGTCGATGGGAAATCCCGAGTACTATCACCAGATGCTTGAACGACAAAATAATGTTCAAAGACTTACGCTTGGTTTTAATGCCGATTGGGGGATTATTCCTGACAAGCTATACTTTGAACCATCTGTTTCTCTGTATGTAGTGAATAATATATCAAATGCATTCGATGGAGCTCACCGAAGTGGTGCAGGTTTTGTAGACTCAAGAAATGCATCCGGATTTCATTCACTTTACTGGCAGCGACAGGTTGATGGTGTGTTAACATATAATGATTCGTTCAGAGGCCTGCACAATCTTGAAATAATGGCAGGTGTAAGTTATTACGATGATCAAACTTTTCAGTTAAGTGCCGCCGGGCGTGGTGCGGCTTCAGACAATGTGCCAACATTGAATGCCGCTGCTGAGCCAACAGATGTAAGCAGTAATTATTCTGAACTGGTCATGATGGGCTATTTCAGCCGTATAACTTATGATTATGACCGCAGATATCTCTTCTCCGGTAATTTTCGGATTGATGGTGCTTCCAATTTCGGACGAGGAAACCAGTGGGGTTATTTCCCGGGTGTTTCGTTTGGCTGGAATCTGCACAACGAGTCTTTTTGGCCGTCTGGTCAAACAGTTGTTGATCAGTTAAAATTACGTGCAAGTTACGGTTCAACAGGAAATAACCGGGCTATCGGAAATTATCATGCACAGGGAGAATATATGGTGGGTAATGAATATAACCGCAACCCGGCCATCATCAATAACCGAATGGCGAATCAGAGCCTGAGATGGGAAAAATCAACCACATTAAACACCGGTTTAGACCTGAGCTTATTTGATAACCGGATCTCCGTTCTGTTCGATTATTACACCCGGACTACTGATGATATACTTTGGGCTATGCAGCTTCCAATGTCAACCGGTTTCCAAAGCATTACCACGAATCTGGCATCTTTCGAGAATAGAGGTTTTGAACTGGAACTGGATGCTCTTGTGATGGAAAGGCAGAATTTCTTCTGGAGTGCAAGTTTTAATATAGGTTATACCACTAACCAGATTCTAAGCCTCCCGGAAAATGAAAATGAAAACAACCGGATTGGTGGAATTTTCATTTACGATCCGAGTATTGGCGATTATACCTGGGCAGGTGGATTTCAGGAAGGCCATTCCATCGGAAAATTGTTCGCCTATGAACAGATCGGCATATTTGCAACCGATGAAGAAGCCCAGGCCGGTCCCACAGACCTGCTCGTGAACAGCCCCAACCATGAAAAACATGGGGGCGATGTGAATTGGCTGGATGTTGACGGAAATGGTGTGATTGATGAGCGCGACCGCGTTTACCAGGGCAATGAGCTGCCGCCTTGGACTGGTGGTTTTGCCACAAACATTGCCTACAGAAACTTCAGTTTAAATGTGGCAATGGATTATGCGATGGGACATACCATCTACAATTGGATCCGTGCACGCCAAAACGGACAGTTCCAGGGAGACCAGGCGCCTACTACGGATGTACTTCGGTCCTGGCAGGAACAGGGTGACGAAACCGATATACCGCGTTATTACTGGGCCGACCAATTCTGGAAAGAGAATATCTGGAGAGGATCTTCCTGGTACTACGAAAGTGGTGATTACCTGGCACTCCGTGAGGTTACACTGAGCTATAGTGCACCTGGAGATGTTGCAGGCAGATTTGGCATGCAAAATCTGAGATTATATGTAACCGGCAGTAATCTGCACTATTTCACATCCTACCGGGGATTAATCCCAGAAGTAGGTGGAACCGATGGCGGAAGATACCCGCATCCGCGCACTATTACAGCCGGAATCGATATAACCTTTTAATTTCTAAGACCAAGAAATCATGAAATTACAACGAAAAGCAATCTTATTATTGGTGCCATTTTTACTACTGTCTTGCACCGATATTTTGAACGTGGAGCCGGTCAGCCTGATTGGAGCTGAATCTTATTGGAATTCTGAAGAGGATGCCCGTGCCGGTGTTTACGGTATGTATGTATTACATAGAAATCAAATAGCCTATAACCTTCTTTGGTGGGGCGAGGCACGTGGTGAAACTCTTTCATTCGGGCTGCAGGCACCGGAAGGCCGCGAGCGCTATTTCCAAAATAATCTGACTCAGGAAAATGCCGGACCCAACTGGAGAGGGCTTTACTGGTTAGTTCATCAAACCAATCTTGGAATCAAATATATTCCGGATATCGCATTTTCGGATGAAAGTGAAAAAAACCACCTGCTGGCCCAGGCTTATGCAATGCGGGCTCATGTGTACTACATGATGGTGAGAACCTGGGGCGATGTGCCATTGGTGCTCGAACCAACCGAAGGTGTGGATCCGGATGAAATTTTTCGGTCACGAACTCCTGTTGAAGAGGTCTTTACCCAGATAAAAAGTGATATTGACCAGGCCTTAAGCCTGTTTCCATCAGACGGTATCAGTGATCGGGGTGTTTGGTCAGCTCCGTCCGTTAATGCACTGAAAGCAGATGTTTACCTGTGGACAGGGAAGCGCCTTAATGGCGGGAACAGCGACTTTCAAACAGCCCTGGCCGCTGCCGAAGTAATCGATCAGGCCAATGTTTCACTTCTTGAGGATTTTGGAGCAATTTTTGATTTTAATAACAAGAAAAACTCTGAAATTTTACTTGCTGCCCATTATGGCCGTGATGAATCAGGAGCCAATTACGGCAGTGAAATATACATTCGCGGAGACCAAATTCCCGGAGCAACAGATGAGGAAACCAGAGAAAGAGTTGGAGAGGGAGGAGGCCTGAACCGTGTGAGCCCCTCACCATTGCTCCGAAGCCAGTTTGATGAAAATGATCTTCGTAGAGATGCCACTCTTATCGAAATTTATACATTTGATGAGGATGGCACCGCCGATTTATTCGCTTCTGTGTCAAATAAATTCAGTGGAATGGTTGAAGACGGCAGCCGTCATTTTCTGGACGATCTGATCATCTACAGGTATGCCGACGTATTGCTGTTAAGAGCTGAAGCTAAAAATGCGCTTGGGCAGGATCCAACACCTGAGTTGAACATGGTGAGAAATCGTGCCGGCTTGGATAACTACTCAGGGCCCATGGATCAGGAATCATTGGATGCGGCTATTCTGAAGGAACGAATGTTTGAACTGGCTCATGAGGGTAAGCGCTGGTGGGATCTGGTTCGCTTTGGCAAAGCATTCGATTTGGTGCCTTCGCTTCAGGATCGCACACGAGACGATTGCCTGTTGCTCTGGCCTATTTCCACAGAGACATTGACTCTCAATTCCAGTATTGAGCAAAATCCATGTTATATTAATTAATATGCAATCGGTTTAAGCAGCTCTCTCTCTGCAGTAATGTCACTTATGCAGGGAGAGAGTGCTTACATTTCAAATAATTTGAAAACAGACGATTGAAACTTTCAATTTTTAAACAATGAAAAATATATTTAAACCTATCCTGATTGCACTTTTGATACTATTTTCAGGGAATGCTTTTGCACAACAAACGGCATCTATCTCGGTTCACAAACCGATACAGCCGGTTTTTAAGGGAGAAACAGAGAATCCGGTTTTGAAATTTGAAATTCTCACAGCCCGGGCAAATATAAATATCGATGAAATTTCACTGAAATTTGGAAACTCAACAGAAGATTTTATTGAAGA
>SLPZ01000074.1 GCA_007131725.1 Balneolaceae bacterium | reverse complement strand
TTGATGCATAAAAAAATTCACCCGATTGAAGGAGTTTATGAAACAAGCACCACCATGTATCTCAAAATATTGAAGTGGGCTTCACATAATGTGCTTTCCGAAGATGTTGATGTAATATCAAAAAACGTCGATGAATTTGAAGCTACGGAAAAACTAATGAATGAATAAAGGTGACATAATAAATATCGACCGGTTGATGTCACGTATTTTCAGGATGGCAAAAATTGGGGAGTCTCCAAATGGAGGGGTAAATCGATTGACACTGACTGATGAAGATAGAGAGGCAAGAGATCTGTTTGCCAAATGGAGCGGTGAGTTGGGAATGGAAGTTAAAATAGATCAAATGGGAAATCAGTTTGCCATAAAGAAAGGAACTGATCCTGAATTACCGGCAGTAATGGTAAGTAGCCATCTGGATAGTCAGCCTTTGGGAGGAAAGTATGATGGAGCTCTTGGAGTTTTAGGGGGGCTTGAAGTGGTAGAGCGAATTATAGAAGATGAGATTAACCATAAACATAATATTGAAATAGTAAACTGGACAAATGAAGAGGGATCTCGATTCACTCCCGCTACACTCGGGTCAGGTTTTTTTGCCGGTGAATTTGATTTGGAGTATGCCTGGTCAAGAACTGATTCAAATGGAAAAAAGGTTGGTTCTGAATTGGAAAGAATTGGCTACAAAGGAAAAGAGCTGTCAAAAAGAAATTATAAAGCATGTCTTGAAATCCATATTGAGCAAGGTCCGGTTTTAGAAGCAGATGGTATACCAGTTGGGGTGGTTAGCGGTATACAGGGAATTCGATGGTACAAGGTAATAATACATGGAAGTGAAATTCACGCCGGGCCAACGCCGATGCTTCGTCGCAATGACCCGGTAAGATCTCTTTATCCCGTACTAACTGAAATTTACAGAATGGCATCAGAATACGCTCCGGAGTGCAGAGCAACCGTAGGTTCTATTGTCACAAAACCGGGAAGTATAAACACAGTGCCGGGTATAATTGAATTTACGGTAGATATAAGACATCCTGATTTTGATGTTTTGGATGAGTTAGGTAATCGGTTAAACAACTTTTGCAAAAAACAGAGTGGTACCGAAAAACCTGATATTGAATTAAGTAACCTTTGGTACTCACCACCGGTCTTCTTTCATGATATCTGCATTCATGCGATTAGTGAGGCATCTGATGCATTGAGGATTCCTTCAAAAAAAATTATTAGCGGGGCCGGACATGATTCCATCTATTTAGCAAAAATTGCGCCTACAGGTATGATATTTATCCCTTGTAAAGATGGGATCAGCCATAATGAACAGGAGTTTGCATCACCTCAGGATATTGAAGCCGGAGTCAGTGTTCTTTATGAATCTGTGAAACGATTGATCTAAACCATAAAGCAGCTAAACCCAATTATTGATGAATACTGTATCTGACAAAGCGATTAAGTTTCTTAATAAAAAGCCACAGCTTTTTATTAATAATGAATGGGTTGATAGTAAAAGAGGAGAAACCTTCCCAACGATAAATCCGTCAAATGGGAAAACGCTAATGCAAATTTCTGTTGCAGGAAAAGATGATGTGGATGCTGCTGTGCTGGCAGCCAGGGAGGCATTCAAAAAAAGAGTAAGAGATATGAACCCTTCTAAAAGAGCAGCTATGATTTTTAAGCTGGCAGAACTCATTGAACGTGATCTCGATATTCTTTCTCAACTTGAGTGCCTTGACAATGGAAAGCCACTAAACAGGGCTGTTGCAGATGTAAAGGCTGCAGTTTATCATCTGAAGTATTATGCCGGCTGGGCGGATAAGATAGAAGGCAGTGTAATTCCGGTTCACTCACCTAATGTAATGGTACAGACTAGACGTGAACCCCTTGGGGTGGTTGGGTTGATTGTCCCCTGGAATTTTCCGCTTGTAATGGCCATTTGGAAATTATCACCCGCATTAGCCTGCGGTAATTGCTGCATTTTAAAACCGGCAGAACAGACATCTGTAACGGCTCTTTATCTTGGACAACTAATCTTGGAGGCAGGATTTCCGCCCGGAATGGTCCAGATACTTACAGGAGATGGTGAAACAGGATCGCTGTTAACACATCATAATGATAT
Organism: Balneolaceae bacterium; assembly: GCA_007131725.1. Taxonomy (GTDB): domain Bacteria; phylum Bacteroidota; class Rhodothermia; order Balneolales; family Balneolaceae; genus Rhodohalobacter. The sequence goes on along the minus strand of SLPZ01000074.1, from coordinate 6,979 downwards.
CGATAAGGTAGGATTTACCGGATCAACTGAGGTTGGAAAAAAAGTTCTTGAGGCTTCTGCAAAATCAAATCTTAAAAAAGTGAGCCTTGAGCTTGGGGGTAAATCTCCGAACATTATTTTTGATGATGCAGATATAAAACGGGTTGAGGAGTCACTGGTTTGGGCTAGTTTTTATAATAGCGGACAAGAGTGCACTTTGGGCTCCAGGATTTATATACAAAACAAGAAATTGGATCAGGTATTGAACGGTCTTGTTAAAAAAACTAAAGCCCTTACAATTGATGAAGGTTTTAGAAACCCTGATTTAGGGCCTCTAGTGAGTGATGAACAACTGACTCGTGTAAAGGGATATATACATCATGGTAAGAAGGAGACGGAGTTGATTCTTGGTGGCAACAAAATCGAGGGCAAACTGAGTGCGGGTTATTTTATTGAGCCAACCATTTTCAGAACTGATAATCATGATGCTAAAATTATCAAAGATGAAATTTTTGGTCCGGTTGTGACAGTTTCGTCGTTTGAAGATGAAGAGGAGTTGATCGGCTATACAAATGATACGAGATACGGTTTGGCTTCAGCAATTTGGACCCAAGATATTTCCAGGGCGTATAGAGTTGCCAGAGAAATTGAAGCCGGAGTAGTTTGGATTAACGGTTACGATATGTTCCACCCGGCCGTACCTTTTGGCGGCTACAAGGAGAGCGGTATTGGCCGGGAAATGGGTAAAAGTGCACTGGATCTGTATACTCAGGAAAAATCAATATGGACAAATTTATAGTATTTACTTAGCATCGGAAATTTTTTTATTCTTAATATATATGACATTACAACATATGCAAGAACTCCTGTCTTCTGTATGAACACACCTTTCAACGGCACAAATGGTGAAAGGAAGTGGCGTTTATTTATATGATAACAGGGAAAACAGATACATCGATTTTACCTCAGGAATTGGAGTGGTCAATACTGGCCACTGCCACCAAAAGTTGTTAAGGCAGTTCAGGAGCAGGCTATGCATTTGATATTTGGACAAATGAACTGTGTTATTCCGGATGCAACTGTTGAGCTTTCTTGCAAACTGAATGCCGTAACTCCGGATCATATTAACAGTTTCTTCTTCTCAAACAGTGGTGCAGAGGCAACCGAAGCTTCTGTGAAATTAGCTAAAATAGCAACAGCATGCACAAATGTTATTGTATTTCAGGGTAGTTTTCATGGGCGTACGCACCTGGCTATGAGTACGACTACTCAAAGACTGTATAACTGTATATAGGTGTAAATATCAACCACTTCCGGGTGGAATTTTTGTTGCTCCATATCCCTATACCTATCAATTCAATATGGATGGAGTGAAGAAAAAATGGTTCAATTTTGTATAAAGCAGCTAGATATTCTTCTTCACGGACAAGCAGCACCCGATGAGACGGCAGCCATTATTATTGAGCCAATACTTGGGGAGGGAGGATACGTTCCGGCGTCGGCATCTTTTCTAAACACCTGAGAAAAGTTTGCGATGAACATGACATTTTATTGATAATGGATGAAGTGCAGAGTGGTTTTGGCCGAACCGGTACTTTTTTCTGTTTTGAGCAGGCCGGTATCAACCCTGATATTATAATATTGGCAAAAGGATTGGGGAGCGGATTGCCAATTTCCGTTGTGGGCTCAACTAAAGAGTTGATGGATACGTGGACCCTGGCACACATGGTAGTACTTATGGCGGTGGAAGTGCCATCGCATCAAAAGCGGCTTCAGCTACAATTGATGTAATCATAGAAGAGGGACTGATTCAAAAGGCAGCTAACCGAGGTAGTTACCTCTATAAGGAATAAAAAAATTGCAATAAAAATATAAAATGATCGGTGATCTAAGGGGGATGGGCTTAATAATTGCAACGGAGTTTACTTAATTAAACGGAGAGCCTGATCCGGGTATAACAAAACAAATAGCATCTGATTGTTTAAAGAACAAACTGCTTTTATTAACCTGCGGCACGTATGGAAATTTGATTTGGTGGATACCACCTTTAGTTGTTACTGAAAAGCAAATTGATGACGCTTCAGAAATTTTTGAAAATGCGTTAGAGGTAAAAGTAAAATGATATTATTCAATTGTTTCGGTCTAATCGGGTAAATACGTAGTTTTATTTAAACCTAAACAAACAAAAAGGATTGTTAGTACAAGGAATTATAAATTTTTCAAAAAAGCGCTTTTAAAATTGCTTTAATTTTAAATTTTTAGAGAAAAATTGTTTTTTTTTATGAAAAACCGTATTAATGAAGTCGATTACATTACTTTATAATATTTTACAATCTTAATATTGTAATACTTTGTAGGTGCGTTGTGAGCAAAAAAAACACATCTTCAAAACTTCTTAAATAACAACCAAAGACACATTTAATATGAGATCAAAATTGATACAATGTCTAAGAATGTGCGCTCTAATACTTATAGCAATACCGTTTTTTACAACGGATGCTCATGCGCAACAGCGCGAAATAAGGGGCACAGTTGTGGACACGAATGATGAGCCCCTTGCCGGAGCAACTGTACTTGTTGCGGGTGATAGTCAAAGGGGAACGGTTACCAATGCTGATGGCGAGTTTACAATCCGTGCGGCATCAGATGAAGTACTTCAATTTTCATTTATTGGTTATCAGACCAGAGAGGTGTTGGTTGGCGATCGATCAATATTAAATATAGTTCTATCAGTTGATCAACAATTGTTGAGTGAAGTGGTAGTTGTTGGATATGGTGTTCAAACGAGAAGCGATTTAACCGGATCTATTGCCAGTATTACTTCCGATGAGATAGCCAATCAGCCAGTGGCCAGTCTTGATGCCGCCCTCCAGGGTCGTGCTTCCGGCGTTTTTGTGAGCAGTCCTTCAGGGACACCGGGTGCCGGCATAACCATGAACATTCGGGGACAAACATCGCTTACAGCGAGCAGTGAGCCTCTCTATGTAATTGATGGTGTGCCCATTATATCGGAAGACCTTTCGGGTCTCTTCTCAGGCGGACAGGCAACCAACTCCCTTGCCGATCTGAACCCCAATGATATTGCCTCTATTGAAATCCTGAAGGATGCATCCGCTACGGCTATCTACGGTTCGAGGGGTGCCAATGGTGTGGTTCTCATTACCACCAAGCGTGGAGAAGCTGGAACGGCCCGTATTGGGTTCAATATGTATACCGGTTTTCAGAACATCACCAATAAAATAGACATGATGAGTTCTCAGGAGTTCCTCGGCATGATGAACGATGCGGCTCTGCAGGATAACAGGGATCTAGGTACGAACTATTCGCCTACTCATGTGTCCGATATCTGGGGCTTCGATCCAAACGATCCTGATCTTCAGAACACACGATGGTACGATGAAATTTTTAGCACAGCAGCGATCTCAAACTATGAGCTGACGGCTTCGGGAGGAACAGACAATACCCGGTATTTTACCTCTTTATCCTATTTCGACCAAGAGGGCGTGCAGCTCGGTACAGGTTTTGAAAGAGTAAGCGGCCGTGTAAACCTGGACGCGAATGTTACTAACTGGCTCGATATCGGTACCAACGTAACCGTAAACAGAACGGTTCAGGATCGCGTTATCAACGACAACTCACTCTACGGGGTCGTGATCAACACTTTGGCTGGAGATCCACTGATGCCTGTGTTTGAAGAAGATGGCAGCTACGCTGATCCCTTCAACTACTTTGGCTGGTGGATGCTCGACAACCCGGTGCTGATTGCAAATGAGTACCAGCGGTTTACAAGAACAGTTCGCGGCATCGGCTCCATTTTTGGTGTGGCAACGATCACGGACGGACTTACGCTCAGGTCATCACTTTCTGTAGATTACACCAACCTGGATGATGAGGCCTACACGCCAATCATTTCGCGCGAATCAAGAAATGCAGGCAGAAACGGCTTCGGTACATTTGGTACTACCCAGGATTTCACATGGCTGATTGAGAACTACCTGAACTATACGGGCACATTGGCCGAGCGGCATAATGTAAATGCTGTACTCGGAACCTCATTCCAGTCGTCGAACAGAAACTTCTCTTCGATCAATGCACAGGGCTTTCCGAGCGACCAGTTTATCAAGTTGAGTGTAGCTGCACAGGTAACATCAGCATCTACCGCGGGTACCAGCTGGGGGCTTGCGTCCTACTTTTTCCGGGGCAACTACTCGTTCGATAATCGGTATCTGTTCACCGTAACTGGACGTCTCGACGGTTCGTCCCGTTTTGGTGATGATTTCCGGTACGGATTCTTTCCTTCTGGCTCTGTTGCCTGGAGAATGACTAACGAAAGCTTCATGCAGAATCAGACGATCTTCTCTGAACTGAAGCCGAGAATCAGCTACGGCATTACCGGTAACCAGGAAGGAATCGGCAACTTTGCGTCGCGTGGGTTGTTCGGTGTTTCCGACTATCGTGCCACGCCATCGCTGGTGCCAATACAGCTCAGTAACGCTGCCCTTAGCTGGGAGAGCACCCGCCAGCTTGATGTTGGTGTTGATATCGGACTTCTGGAAGACAGGGTAAATATTACGGCCGATTATTTCATCAAAACAACCGATGATCTTCTTCTGAACCGCCTTATTCCCGGAATTTCAGGATTTTCAAGTGTTACTGACAACATCGGCAAGGTTGAAAACCGTGGTTTTGAGTTTGATATTCGCGGGGTTATTATTTCAAATCCTGATTTCAGCTGGACGTCAAGCTTTAACATTTCCTTCATTCGAAATGAAGTGCTCGAACTGGAAGTAGACAATCAGGTTTTGAATGATTCACATATACTCTCAGTTGGCCACCCGATCGGAACCTTCTCCTTAATAGACCATGAAGGTGTGGATCCAGAGACAGGAAATATGAGATGGATTGACTTGAATAATGATGGAGTTATTGACTCAGGTGATAGACAGATTGTGGGCAACGCGCAGCCTGATTTCTTCGGTGGATGGAGCAACTCATTTGCCTACAAGGGATTTGATCTTAACGCTCTGTTCCAGTTCACTTACGGAAACAAGATCTTTAATCACAGCCGTGCCTCTTATGAGAATCTGGGCTGGAGCCGTATTGGTATTCCGGGAATTTTTCCGCTGCCCGACGGCAACAATCACAGTCTAGCTCAGGACAGATGGATGGAGCCGGGTGATGTAACTGATATTCCCCGTGCATCACTCGAAAACCTGAACTGGAGAGAGTACTCTTCACGATGGCTTGAGGACGGATCCTACCTGAGGTTGAAGAGCGTGACATTAGGCTACAATTTTTCACCTGATATTACACGACGGCTGGGTATGAACAGTCTTAGGCTCTATGTACAGGGCACAAATTTGCTCACATTCACCAACTACACGGGTCTTGATCCGGAAGTAAACCAAAATGCTAGAAATCCGCTGGTTGCAGGCTCCGACTTCGGAACCCATCCGCAGCTCAGAACGGTCTCTTTCGGAATCAATCTTGAATTTTAAAAACAGGAAATTATGAAAAAATTATCAATCATATTTATTGCAGGATTGACGGTGTTTCTGATGTCCTGTGACATTCTGGACACAGAACCGCAGGCTTCATTGGATGCGGAAACAGCATTAACCGATGGTGCATCTGCACAGGCTGTCCTTGCGGGAGCCTATTCAAGGATGCAGGTAGGGCCTTATTACGGTGTGCATTTCACGTTAAGCCCCGATCTGGCGGCCGATAACGCCCGTTACCAGGGGTTCTTCGATTCACAGCTCGAAGTTAATTCCGGAACTGTGCCGATCAGTAATCTCTGGATCAGTACGGCATGGGTAAATATTTACAGGGTCGTAAATATTGCCAACCTGCTGATTGCTGAGGTGCCAAATATTCAGGACGACACCTTCACAAATCGTGAAAGGGTATTGGGCGAAGCCTATGCCGTTCGCGCACTGGCTTATTTTGACCTGCTCCGGATTTTCGGGTATCATTGGGATACAACATCGGAAAACGGGTTGCCACTGCTGCTCGATCCGATCGAGAATAACGACTTCAACCTGATCCCTGATCTGGCCAGAAGCAACGTGAGCGACACCTACAATCAAATTCTGAGCGATTTGGGGGATGCCATTTCCCGAATGGAAGGGTACACGAATAACACCCGCATGAACTATTGGGCAGCGGTTGCGCTGCGCGCCAGGGTGCATCTCTATGCGGGTAACTATCCACAGGCGTTTACCGATGCGAACGCGGTGATCGAGTCGGGCCAATACTCACTGCCGGCCGACCTGGCAGATGTGTTCCTGACAACCGGTACCAGCTCAGAGTCTATCTTCGACCTGGTATTCGACGATCAGGATCAGAGTTCACTCTTCACTTTCACTTTCCAGCGTGATGAGTACAATGTTAACCCGTCACTTACTGACTCATTTGAGGAGGATGATGCACGGGCGGACCTGTTCATTTTCACGCGGGGCAGCGACCGGCCGGCAAAATGGTCGGACTCAAACAACGCCAATAATGTGAAGGTGCTTCGCCTTGCAGAAATGTACCTTATTCGTGCAGAGGCTGCAGCGTTTGCAAACAACGATCCAAACGCAGGTAATGATGACCTCAATGAGATCAGAGACCGTGCGGGACTGGATGACGTGGAAGATTTCGCCGACTTTGATGAATTCATTGATGCGCTTCTGCAGGAACGCCGCGCCGAGTTGAATTACGAAGGCCACCGGTTCTTCGATATTGTCCGGTTCGACAAGCTGGGTGAATTCTTCGGACGTGAGGATTTCCGCAAAGCGTTCCCTATTCCGCGTGATGAACTGCAGATTCAGGAAAACCTGGTTCAGAATCCCGGATATCCTTCCAACTAAAAAGTTGTTCGAACCTGTTTTTTATATTAAAAGCCCCGGAAATTCCCGGGGCTTTTTTATTTTACGCCATTCTAAAACCTGAAATAACTCCGTTTGCCATGCTAAAATTGCTACCGTTATTACTGCTGCTCATTGCCGGGTGTTCA
>SLPZ01000106.1 GCA_007131725.1 Balneolaceae bacterium | reverse complement strand
TTTTTCGAGTTGGCTAAACAGCTTCGGATTTTCTTTCACGCTTAACTCTTTCTTTTTTTCCACCACAAACTGCCCTGCATGTTCACAGAGTCATCAGCAGTTTGAACGGATGACGGTTTATTCTGATGATTCATCTTAACCATGGAAGATACCACTGCTGCGATATTCATTTCATCAAAACTTTCAAACATTTCAGGTTTAAAATGATTTTGCACAAAATGTGTATCGTATGTTCCCTTCCTGAACGCATCATGGCCAACAGCAAATTTGCAAAACGGTATGGTGGTACGAACGCCCGAAATCTCATATTCACCAAGTGCCCGAAGCATCTTTTCGATTGCCATTTCCCGGCTTTCGGCATGGGCACATACTTTGGATATCAGCGGATCGTAATGAACAGAAACTTCCCGGCCTTCTTCAATCCCGGCGTCAACGCGAACTCCAGGGCCTGATGGAATTCTGTGGCGGGTCAGAGTCCCCGTTGACGGTAAAAAGTTATCTGCGGGGTCTTCTGCATAAATGCGGCACTCAATTGCATGGCCGCGTTTGATGATATTTTCCTGTGTAACAGGCAATTTTTTTCCTTCAGCTATATCAATTTGCATACTCACGAGATCCAGACCGGTAATCATTTCCGTAACGGGATGCTCTACCTGCAGGCGGGTATTCATCTCCAGGAAATAGAATTTTTTATGTTTATCCACCAAAAATTCAACTGTTCCCGCTCCCACATAGTTACAGCTTTTGGCCGCTGCAATTGCCGCATCGGCCATTTTATGGCGGAGTTCATCATCAATAGCAGCAGAAGGCGCCTCTTCAATCACTTTTTGATGCCTTCGCTGAACCGAACATTCCCGTTCAAACAGATGCACATAGTTTCCATGGTAATCAGCAAAAATCTGAAATTCGATATGGCGCGGTTCTTCAAGGTATTTCTCCACAAAAACCCTGCTGTCGCCAAAAGAGTTTTTAGCTTCGGATCGCGCCGTTTTGATAGCGGATTCCAGGCTTTTTTCATCGTAAACTATGCGCATTCCTTTTCCGCCGCCGCCTGCTGCTGCTTTAATCAATACCGGGTAGCCAATTGTTTTAGCCACATCTGAAGCCTCGGAAACATCTTCCAGCGCTGTTACAGTCCCGGGTGGGTATGGAACACCGGCTTTGCCCATTAATTCGCGTGCACGGGTTTTATCACCCATCATTTGAATAGATTCCGGGTTTGGCCCGATAAATGTAATTCCGTGATCGTTACAGAGTGAAGCGAATGCTGCATTTTCACTTAAAAAACCATAGCCGGGGTGTATGGCGTCTGCACCAGTATTTTCAGCAGCTTGGATTATTTTCTGCATATCAAGATAGCTTTCTGATGATGCAGCTTCACCGATATGCACAGACTGATCTGCAGCGAGAACATGTGGCGCGGCGGCGTCTGGGGTTGAATAAACGGAAACCGTCTCTATCCCCCTTTCGCGGCATGTGCGAATGATTCTGAGTGCAATTTCACCCCGGTTTGCAATCAGTACTCTATTAATAGGCTTCATCGGGCTGAATCAGAACAGGTTGTCTTTGAGCATTTTTGGAGCAAGTTTCCATAAATCAGTTGCTTCTTCATCCCAAACATAATGCTCATGTTCAATAAATTTCAACCATAAAACATCGCTCATTTGGCGGGTTTCATCTTTGGTGGGATCATTTTGGTAGTTAAGCAGACGAATATCTACCGAGCTGATTAACTTCAGAAGTTTATCATCATTAAGGTTAGGAATGAACTCTATCGGATTGTTAAAGTAAATATTATCGTCGTTTACACCGTTCATATGCACGCTGATGTCATAATATCCACAAATACCTACAACTTTATGAAAATTGGTGGGATATTTGAGCGCCAGCAGTAATGCACAGTATGCACCGATTGCAACACCTGTAGTAATGATATAAGGATTTGAATTTTCGTCCGAAATAAATGGAAGCAGTTCATCCATGACGTATGCCTGATATTGAGTAAATCTCAGAACCCTGGTCAGCGGATCAATGGTTTTGTTCATAAAACTCTCAGCAGCAAAAGAATCCACACAAAAGAATTGGTTATAACCTTCATCAATCTGCTGGGAAAGAGCCTGAATGCCTCCTTTCTCTTCCCATTCCTTGTAATTTCCGTGCGCGGACGGAAACACAATTACCGGAGTGCCCTCATCCCCAAATATTAACAGCTCCATTTCTTTCCCCATACTTGGACTTTTCCAGGATTTATATGTTCTCTTCATCATACTCCAATCTGTTAAAATTTATGTTTCTGGAATGATCCCTGTTATTTGTAAGATATAGAAAAATTACAGAATAGAAAGCGCTTTTATACTCAGTTTAAAAGAAAGATGAAAAGAATTTTATCTTAACTGTAATATTACTTTAGGAAGTATTGAAAACTTTTCGGAAGAGTTTAAATAGGCTCTTTGATGGAAAACCTGGTAATTATTTGCTTCGATTTTATTAAGAATACGACTGTAGTTTTCTTTGGCGAGCATTACCGGCAGCCGGCTGTCTCTGCTCAGCATATTGATTCCTTTTTCTGCACTCTTGTAATATTCTCTTGCACGTTCAATCTGAAACTTCATCAATTCGATGAAGCGTTCAGACATCTTTTTTGCAAACAGTTCTTCTTCAGTTATATCGAATTTTTCGAGATCTTCTTTTGGCAGATAGATTCGGTTTTTATCAAGGTCTTCGCCGACATCTCTCAAAATGTTGGTAAGCTGCATGGCAATTCCAAGATCTACGGCATGATTGAGCGCCTGGGGATTATCATAGCCAAAAACCTCACTGGTCATCAACCCGACAACGGATGCCACTTTATAAGAATATTCATAAAGCTCGTCGAAGGTGGAGTAGCGATTTTTAACAAGATCCATTTTAACACCATCGAGCAGGGTAAGCGGCAGCTCAATAGATATTTTATGAACATTCAAAACATCAGAAAATGAAAGCAGCACAGGATTAGAATGCTCAACACCCCGATATGTGCTTAAAAGTTTTATTCTGAATGTTTCAAGCCGTGTTATTACTTCTTTTTCACTGATTTTTTTTTGCAGAGCCAGATCCTCGGCCTCATCAACCAGATCATCCAGGTATCTGCATAGCCCGTAAATTGCGAAAATACTCCGCTGTTTATAATTCGGAAGAAAACGGGTTGCCATGTAAAAAGTTTTTGCATGTTCCCGCGTAACAGCTCTGCAGTGAGAATAGGCTATCCTCAGATTAGAGTCATTAACTTCAGAAATTACGGAATGATGAAACTGGGTTTTTTCGTATAAGGGCCTTAAGTAGCTGTATGGTATTTTTAATAGTCTTGTCATCATAATATTTTAAAGTATTATGCTTAACAAATCTATTAATGATGACAAAACGTTCCTGAAAATATTAATTATTATACTATATAGGATTTTTTCTCTTATTTTAGCTAAAGCTTCATAATTGATTTCTCGGGAAGCAGTTAATGATTGTTAATTTATAATAGTAGGGGATAATGAAAGCGAAGAGTAAAAAGATTACCATTTACCAGGTTGCACAACGTGCAGGTGTGGCAATCTCCACCGTTTCGAGAGTTTTGAATAATTCTCCGAATGTATCAGAGAAAACCAAGGAAAAAGTAAACGAAGCCATTACGGCTCTCAACTTCAGGCCTCAGGTAAGTGCACGAAAACTGGCCAGCCGCGAGCCACAAATGCTTGCTATTGCTGTTCCCTCTTTTACAACACCCTACTACACGGAGATTCTTAAGGGTGTGAAAGATGAAATTCAGGATATGGACCTGGACATTGTTATTTACAACACTGGATCAAGAAATCCCCGGGAGGGCATCGAAAATTTCTTTTATCGCGGTACCGCTGATGCTGTTATTACAATAAGCATTCACTTTACAGAAACGATACATTCACATTTTCAAGCTTCTGCAATTCCGGTTGTGCTGATTGGCAGTTCGCATCCCGAGTACGATTTTTTTGAGCTGAACAACCGTAAGGGCGGTTTTATGGCGGGCGAACATCTTATAAAACAGGGATACCAGCGCCTTGGGATGATTAAACCTGTTTTAGATACTAAAACATCTAAAGAGCGGGAAAACGGGTATATCGATGCACTGAAAGAGTTTAAAATGCCAATCGAAAATCAACTGTTTATAACCGGAGAAAGTTCTAAACACGCAGGCTTTACGGAAGAAGCAGGATTTGAAGCCATTTATAAATATGACAGAATGGATGATTTTCCCGATGCAATTTTTTGTTCTAATGATACACAGGCAATCGGAGCCTATCATGCTCTTAGAAAACTTGGATTGCGTATTCCTGATGATATTGCCCTGATGGGATATGATAATATCAAATTTGCCAAGTACCTCGACCTCACCACTATAGATCAAAAAATGTATTCAGTTGGAGCCATGGGTATCAAGCGGCTTGCAGAAATTATCCGGCATGGTTCCGATCATAAAATTCAAAAAGTGATTGATCCTATTCTCGTAGCCCGCAACTCCACAAAAAATCCAGAGAACACTTAGTAATGGATCAACGGCAGGCGCTCGATCACTGCATTACAGAAACCAATGCGACGGTAACCCCTAAACAACCATACAGGGGCAAAGTGCGGGATGTTTACGAACTGGCCGATGATTTACTTGGAATCGTTGCAACTGACCGGATATCCGCATTCGACCATATCATGCGTCAGGCCATTCCTTTTAAAGGACAAATCCTGAACCAGTTATCGGCATTCGGGTTTGATAAAGTAAAAGACATTCTTCCGGTTCATGTTGTCGGCACTCCGCATCCGAATGTCACGATTGCCAAAAAATGTGATCCTATACCGATAGAAATTGTAGTTCGCGGATATCTGACCGGCCATGCCTGGCGGGTTTATAAATCCGGCAAACGTGAATTGTGTGGTGTAACCATTCCGGATGGAATGCGTGAGCATCAAAAATTTGAGGAACCTATTTTAACTCCTGCCACAAAGGCTACGGAAGGACATGACGAAGATATTTCGGAACAGCAAATTCTGGAACAAAACATTGTAGCTCCTGAGTTGTGGAAAGAAATCCGTGAAGCTGCTTTTAAACTTTTTAAAAGAGGCACTGAAATAGCTGAACAGCAAGGGCTTATTCTTGTTGATACCAAATACGAAATGGGCCTTTACAAAGACGAACTTACACTGATTGATGAGGTTCACACCTCCGATTCATCCAGGTATTTTTACCTGGAAGGCTATGAACAGAGGCTGAAAGAAGGAAAGCCGCAGCGCCAGCTTTCTAAAGAGTTTTTGAGAGAATGGCTTATCGATAAAAAATTTCAGGGACTGGAAGGCCAGACATTGCCAAAGCTTCCCGATTCTTTCCGATGGAGTATTTATCAGCGTTATGCCGAATTGTTTGAAACATTGACCGGAAAAAAGTTCAACCCCGTTTTGATTAAAGACATTAATCGCGACCTGGATGACGTTTTTTCCGGGTATATCAAATGATCACTCATTTAATTTTTTTCAAATCGAAAATCGATATTCACCTCTGCCAATTTCCTCACTCATCCAAAATCATAAATTGCGTAAGCGGATCCTGAGCTTCGCTTGTCCATGTTGAATCTGATTCAAAGGTTCGCCCCATTGCCCTGAATTGCCTCACAAATCGGCGCTTGGCCACGCTGGGTGCAAATTGTCCGTATTCAATCAAAAACAGACGCTCTGTGGCAGGATCGTGATAAACAAAATTTACAAATGGCCCTCCCATAAAATCATTTGTCATAGTCCAGGTTCCAAGAGTTTCAAAGCCAACAATCCGGTCATCTCGTTCAACTTCACTGGTTATTACATCCCTTCGGTATTCGGTTGTGATGTATGAGCCTTCCCGTTCACCCTGAACGTACATTTCCAGCAGTGAATCTCTTGTGGCATTAATCCAATCACTGTCTATAAAATCGATATTGTCAACTCCATCTTTCCACCAGGCCATAATCCAACGGTCGTTTTCGGGCAGGTAACGTCGAAATACGGCAGCATTATCCTCGCGAACTGTCCAAACATAATCGTGCTGCATCCTCACTTTCCATCCATGTTTTTCCCACAGTGAATCATTTATGGCAAATTGCTCTCCCCTGCGATAAACCTCACGTTTCCGCCGCTCAAATTCCAGTTCAAGAAGATTTCCTACAAGGGCATCCTCAGAATTGATGATTTTTTCTGCAAGTGCATCATCATCCGTAGAGGTCAGCAGCAGAATCCATTGGTCGCGCGTCCAGCGGTCTTGCATCGGAAATGCAAAACTATCTCCGCTTCTCACTCTTTGTTCAACTTCGTCACTAAGAATAGCCTGAATAAGGTTAGCCACATTCGTTTCCTCATCAATCGGGCTGGCAAAAATCAGATTTCTATACCTTCTCAGGTCATCCAGTTGTGCATTTGTACTGAAATCACGGAACATCAGGCGGTAAGTGGGTTCGTAGCCGGGTAAGGTTGTAATACCCTTTCCGAAAGTTTCTTCAATAGCTAATGCAGTTTCGCTGTCCCACATGGTGGAATCCATAACAACGATAACTTCATCAATTCCTCCGATAGACATAGGGCGATAGTCACTGTCACAGGCCGATACAAAAAATATTGCAATGATGGGTATAAGCAGGAAATAGTTTCTCATAAATAGGTTATTTCTGAATTTTCTTATGATCTCCATGTTTTAATTCTTTAACAAAAGAGAAAACGTTACGTTTCCATTCATTATTGGGATAAAAAGAGCGGATTGAATCAATCAGTGCACTGCCTACGATAAAACCGTCTGTTTTTTGTGAAATAATTTTGGCATCTTCGTGATTCCTGATTCCAAATCCAACCATTTTCGGGTTTTTTATAACATTTTTATTAACCCGATCGATAAAACGCTCCACCGATTTTGCGACCTCATCTCCCTGTCTGGCCCCGGTTACGCCGGTTACCGAAACACAGTAGACAAACCCGCTGCTGTGCTCATCAATCAGCTTCATGCGCTCATCGGTGGAGTTTGGCGCTACAAGATAGATTAAATCCAGGTTATTTGCTTTGGCAGTTTTCTCCAGAACGGAAGATTCTTCAATCGGGGCATCAGGAATTATCAACCCGTCCACACCGGATTCGGCCGCTTTCCGGCAGAACTCTTCTACACCGTATCTCAAAACCGGGTTTATGTATCCCATCAGCACAATTGGTATTTCTGATGATTTCCGGATCTCGGATACCATCTCAAAAATCCGGTTCATGGTAATGCCATTTTTGATGGCAACATTACTGGCATACTGAATAGTTGGCCCGTCGGCCAGCGGATCACTAAAGGGCATGCCGAGTTCAATTACTTCGGCTCCGTTCTCTTCAAATCCGAGAATTAATTCTACAGTTGAATCGAGGTCAGGATACCCGGCTGTGATAAAAAGAGACATCACTTTATCATCTTTATCCCTGTCTTGAAATACCGATCGGATCCTTGATGTTTTGGCTTGTAAAGTTTCTTTGGACATTCTTTGGTTGATTATTTTCAAAAATTCTGTTTCAGGAGCCGGAGAACCAGTCTGAAATTGTTTTCATGTCTTTATCACCGCGGCCGGAGCAGTTCACCACAACGATCTGATCTTTTTGGGTTAGCGGCATTAGCTTTTCAAGATAGGCAAATGCATGCGCAGTTTCGATTGCGGGAATGATTCCTTCTTTTTCTGAAATCAGCTTTACAGCATTCATCGCTTCAGCATCGGTAATTCCGTAATAGTGGATTCGTTTTGTATCGTGCAGATAGGCATGTTCCGGCCCGATTCCGGGATAGTCCAGCCCGGCACTGATTGAATGGGCCAGCTGCACCTGCCCCTCTTTATCGTGAAGCAGATAGCTCAGCGAACCGTGCAGAACTCCTGGAGTTCCAATGGTGAGTGTTGCTGCGGTTTTATCAGTTTCAGCTCCAAGTCCGGAGGCCTCAATCCCTATCATTTTCACGTTATTATCTTCGATAAACGGATAGAAAAATCCTATGGCATTGCTTCCACCGCCAACGCAGGCAAGCAGATAATCTGCTGACCTGCCTTCGACTGCTTTTAACTGATCTTTGGTCTCTTCTCCAATTACCCGGTGAAAATTTCGTGTCATCATCGGGTAGGGATGCGGCCCGACAACAGACCCGATGATGTAAAATGTATTTTCCACATTGGTTACCCAGTCGCGGATTGCTTCGTTTGTGGCATCTTTCAGGGTTTTGGAGCCGCTTTCCACCGATCGCACCTCTGCACCGAGAAGCCCCATGCGTTCCACATTCAACTTTTGACGCTCCATATCCTCAGCCCCCATGTAGATCACACATTCGAAGCCAAATTTTGCACAGGCTGTGGCTGTGGCTACACCGTGCTGCCCTGCCCCTGTCTCAGCAATGATCCGGATTTTACCCATATTTCTTGCCAGCAGCAACTGCCCGATTGCGTTGTTAATTTTGTGGGCGCCGGTATGGCAAAGATCCTCACGCTTCAAGTAAATTTTTGCTTTCCCGTAGTGATCCGTCAGCCTTTCGGCTAAAGTGAGTTTGGTGGGCCTGCCAACATATTCCCTCAAAAGATCATAATACTCTTTTTGAAACAGGGGATCGTTCTGAGCTGTTTCGTACGCGGTTTCGAGTTCCTCGAGTACAGGGATTAATATTTCAGGCACAAATTTGCCGCCATACTTTCCAAAATATCCCTGTTTTGTTGGTGCTGTGTATTTCATTTGTTTAGTTTTGAGTCGTGAGTCTTGAGTCCTGAGTCTTGAGATAGTGTTGGTAATAAAACTCAAGACTCAGGACTCAAGACTCATATCTAATTCTTATTCCTGTTCTTCCCAAATTTCCCGCATTACATCGAAAAACTCTTCCATTTTGTCGAAATCTTTAAGGCCCGGTGCTTTTTCAAGTCCGCTGGACAAGTCGACTGCTGACGGCTCCACTGCTTCTATCGCTCTGCGGATATTTTCAGAATTCAGGCCGCCAGAGAGAAAAAATGGCTTGGTCATGGAAATCTCTTTCAAAATGTTCCAGTCAAATGTTTTGCCGGTTCCGCCCCATTGCGTTTCGGTTTTTGAATCGAAAAGAAAATAGTCAGCAGAGTGCTCGTACTTTTTTAAAGTCATCAACAATTCCTCCCGGTTGGTTTGATCGATTACATGAAATACCTTTATCACCGGTAAATCCACCAAATCGCAGTATTCAGGCGGTTCTGTTCCGTGAAGCTGAACCAGGTTGATGCCGGTTTGCCTGGCAACATTGTTTACATCATCGAGCGGCTGGTTTACGAAAACCCCGACTTTTTCAGGCCCCTCAATCCAGTTAATGATGGCCCCTGCTTTCGCTGGCTCTACATATCTCGGGCTATCCGGATAAAAAATAAACCCGATATAATCAGCCAGTGCTCCAGATGCAAAACGTGCATCCTCCAGCGTTGTGATTCCGCAAATTTTTACCTTTGTTTTTTTAACTGTGGACATCAAATATTTTTTTCAGAGTTTATATAAATCACCAAAATCATAGGTTGATTCTATTCACTTTTTTATGCGCTTAAGGCAACGTTACTACTAAAATGTTGTCGATGTAAAGTTGTCAGTTACAAATTTGTCAATTGTCAACTGCCTTTTGTCAACTTTTTTCAATGAGCTCAATTCCCGGAGGATATACATTGTTTCTTACAGATGATTTATCATTTTCAAATCTTCAAATTTTATCATAAAATCGTTTAACGCTTTTCCGATATCGGGCTGACGCATAAAATGCTCTCCGATTAACGCTGAATGAATTCCGTTTTCCAATAATAATTTCAAGTCTTCGGGCTGATGTATTCCGCTTTCCGAAACTCGGACAACACCTTCAGGCGCCTGTTTTAAAATTTCAATACCACGGTGAAGATCCACTATAAACGTCGTCAAATCACGATTATTTACACCCACTATTTCAATATCCCTCCATTCGAGAGTGGTGAGTTCTTCTTCGAGATAGCACTCCACCAGCGTCTGTAAGCCAAACTCCTTAGCAGCGGCTAAAAGCTCGGAAAGCTGGCTGCCCTCATACATTGTCACAATCAAAAGTACTGCATCTGCTCCATATGCACGGGCTTCTTTCACCTGGTATGGATCAACTATAAAATCCTTGCGCAGCAATGGAATCGGACTAATTTCTGAAACTTTTTCGAGGTAATCCAATGATCCCTGAAAGAATGGTTCATCCGTTAAAACCGATATGGCCGATGCTCCATTTTCGACGTACTGCCCTGCAATTTTAGCCGGATCAAAATCATCACGGATAACACCTTTCGAGGGCGATGCTTTTTTGATTTCCGCGATCACTGAAACCGAATCCTCTTTTGTCAGTGCTTTTGCAAAATCGAGCCGTTTTTTTTCAAAACCGGGAAATGATTCCAGGTCGCGCAGGGAAACTTTCCTTTTGCGTTTTGCAAGGTCTTCTTTGGTCTGATCGGAGATTTTTTCCAGTATATTTGCCATCACCCCGCCTTTGCTACTTTTTGTGATTCCTGGATAAAGAGATTCAGTTTTTTCTGAGCACTTCCGGAGTCGATGCTTTCCGCCGCCATCAGCCTGGCCTCTGCAAGATCATCCGCAATTCCGGAAGCATGAATGGCAAAAGCCGCATTAAGCTCCACGACATGCCGCTGGGCGATTGTCGATGATCCGTCAACAATATTTTTTATGATGGCGGCATTTTTAAGAGCGTCACCCCCCATCAGTTCATCAAGATCAACTTTCTGGTAGCCCAATGATTCGGGATCAAAAGTGACACACATTGATGAAACACGGCTGTTCAATTCAAAAATCTCAGTATTTGATGACAGGCTAACCTCATCGAGCCCGTCGTGTGAGTTCAGGGTAAAAGCTCTTTCGGTATTAAGTTTGCTGAGTATCTGGATCATCTGCCCGGCAGCTTCTTTGCTGAATGCACCAATCACCTGGTGCCTGACTCCAGCCGGATTGAGTAGTGGTCCCAGCATATTGAAAAAGGTGCGGATTTTGAGTGCTCTGCGGGCCGGCATCACATACTTAAGGGCCAGATGAAAATTGGGCGCAAACATAAATGCCATCCCCGTTTCACCAAAAAGTTTCTCAACCTGTTCTTTGGTCAGATTGGGCTCGGCTCCCAGCTCTTTCAGCACATCAAAACTGCCGCTTTTACTTGAAACACTTCGGTTGCCGTGCTTTAATACCGGAACTCCGGCACCTGCCACCACAAACATTGCTGCTGTTGAGATGTTGAATGTGCCGGATTTATCTCCTCCGGTACCGCAAAGGTCAACTGCGTGAGTGGTATCCACTTCTACAGGAACAGATGCTTTCCGCATCACTTTAACGAATGAGGTAAGTTCTGTAATCGTTTCACCTTTCAGTCTCATCGCTATAAGAAAAGCAGCAATTTCTTCGGATGAAACCGATCCGTTCAGAATCAGTTTCATCGCCTCAGAAGCTTCATCTTCAGTCAGATGATCCTGATTAGAAATTTTCTCTAATATATGTGTAATTGTTTCTGGCAAATTGTTTTACTTTACTTTTATTTATTAATAATCAATCAACTGCTTTGTAATCATATTTCGTCAGACGGCTTGATAATTCATGAACTTCAAACTGTTTATGGCCTTCAGCCTTCAGACGAGGGTTATTTGTTTCATCCAGTTTTTTATGATTTTTGGGCCTTCTATGGTTAAAATGCTTTCCGGGTGAAATTGAATTCCTTCCACGGGAAAAGTTTTGTGCCTCACTCCCATGATCACGCCGTCTTTAGTTCGGGCGCTGATTTCCAGTACATCCGGCACGGAGCCGGCTTCAAGGGCAAGGGAGTGATATCTCGTGGCTGTGAAACCATCATGAACTTCTTCAAATATGGTTTTTCCGTCGTGAAATATAGTTGATGTTTTGCCATGCATCAGACTTGGAGCATGCACCACTTTCGCACCGTAAACCTGACCAATAGCCTGGTGACCAAGGCAGACACCCAAAATCGGAATTTCACTGCCCAATTCGGCAATCACAGGCTCCGTAATACCTGCATTTTCCGGCCTGCCGGGACCGGGTGAAATTAATATTTTCTCCGGGCTAAGGTTACGCACTTCCTCAACAGTAGCGGCATCATTCCTGATAACTTTATAGTCATCCGTAACCGAACCTACAATATGGACGAGGTTGTATGTAAAAGAGTCGTAATTGTCGATGATTAAAATCATTTAGTAGTAAGTAGTGAGTATCGAGTAGTGAGATTTTTTGTAAGGGTTTGGGGTTTTGTGGTTCATACAACTAACCAACAACAATAAATCAAAATATTATGCACAATTATAAAGAGCTTTCAGTATGGAACAAATCTGTAGTTTTGGCAACAGATGTTTATAAATTATCATCTCGTTTTCCTAAATCAGAACAATATGGTTTAACATCACAAATTCGCCGTTCAGCGGTATCCATCAGTTCTAATATTGCTGAAGGTGCAGGACGCTCGACAAACAAGGATTTTGCACGTTTCCTGCATATTGCAAACGGCTCTTCATATGAATTAGAAACACAACTTATCATTTCAAAAAACCTCCAATATTTAAATCAATCAGATTTCAAATCGTTGCACGATTCTTTAATTGAAATTCAAAAAATGCTTTACACATTTATTAAAAAGATAGATCGTTAGAAATTATCTCAAAGTATCGAGTAGTCTCTGTCTAAATACTTGCTACTCGATACTTTAGTACTCAAAATTCAAAAACTCCTGAACAATCCGGTCTTGGAACGGATCGGTTCCATGACGGTTTCTGCTCTTTCGCGGGCTTTCTTTCCGCCTTCGCGTAACACATCGAAAACGTAATCCATGTTCTTTTCCAGTTGTTTTCGTTTTTCCCTGGCATCAGCAAAATAATCTTTAATCAAAGCCAGAAGTTCCTTTTTTGCATGGCCGTATCCGTACCCACCTGCCTTATACTTCTCTGCAATATCTTTCTGCTCAATTTCATCAGCAAACAGTTTGATCAAAGCGAAAACATTGCAGGTTTCCGGGTCTTTGGGATCTTCAAGTGGTGTTGAGTCGGTTTGAATGGACATCACCCGTTTTTTCAGTGTTTTGCCTTCATCAAAAATATCGATGGTGTTGTTATATGATTTGCTCATTTTTCGCCCATCTACCCCAAGAACCACGGCTACACTTTTCACGATATAATCCTCCGGAATTTTGAGCAGTTCTTCGTTATAGGTGAAGTTCAGTTTTCCGGCCAGGTCACGGCAAATTTCAATATTCTGTTTCTGATCTTCTCCTACCGGAACAAGATCTGAGTTGTAAACAAGAATATCGGCTGCCTGCAAAATCGGATAAGTAAACAGGCCAATATTCGGGCTGAGGCCCTGTGCCACTTTATCTTTGTATGACACGCCTTTTTCCATGAGTGAAACCGGTGTAAGACAGCCGAGAATCCATGCAAGTTCGGTTGTTTGAGGAACATCGGACTGAGCAAAAAATGTGCATTTTTCCGGATCAAGCCCTAATGCAAGATAATCCAGAACCACATCTTTTGTGAATCGGTCGAGCTTTTTACCTTCGTTAACGGAGGTGAGTGAGTGGTAATTGGCAATAAAATAGAAAGCATCCCCTTCCTCCTGCATCCGGATGTGCTGCCTCATGGCTCCAAAATAATTGCCGATGTGTAGTTTACCTGACGGCTGTATTCCTGATAAAATTGTTTTTTCCATTTTGATTGAGTCTTGAGTCGTGAGTCTTGAGTCATGAGGTATTAAATTTTCTCATGACTTAAGACTCACGACTAATTTCTATTTAGTAATTTCCAAAGCCACGTTCAGCGCCTCTACAAGGGCGCCGGCTTTATTTTTTGTTTCGATAAATTCTTTTTCAGGATCGCTGTCTGCAACAATGCCCGCCCCTGCCTGTATGTATACGGTTGAATTGGTTACAAGCATGGTGCGGATGGCAATACAGGTATCCATGTTGCCTGAAAAATCAAAGTAACCAACCGCCCCGGCATACGGCCCGCGCTTTGTAGGTTCAAGTTCATCAATAATTTCCATAGCTCTGATTTTTGGAGCACCACTCACTGTACCGGCCGGAAAGCACTGCATTAAAGCATCAACGGAGCTTTTTTCGGGCATGATTTCACCCACCACATCCGAAACAATGTGCATAACATGCGAAAACCGTTCGATAGCCTGGTTGCGTTCGAGGCGAACCGTCCCCGATTTGCAAACTCTCGACAAATCATTCCGGCCGAGATCCACAAGCATGATATGCTCGGCCACTTCTTTCGGGTCGTTTTTCAGGTCTTCTTCCAAAGCCAGATCCTCTTCATGATTTGCCCCGCGGGCACGTGTCCCGGCAATGGGCAGCAACCTGGCTTCCGTATCCGTTACTCGAACCAGCACTTCCGGCGAAGAACCAACCAATGAAAATCTGTCAAAATCGAGGTAGAACAGGTATGGAGACGGGTTGACCATCCGCAGGGCACGGTAGAGTGTAAAGCTGTCGCCGTCAAAAGGCACTTCAAATCGCTGAGAGAGAACCACCTGGAAAATATCACCTTCATAAATGTAGTTCTTTGCAGTTTGAACCATTTTATGAAACTGATCCTGCGCCAGATTACTCGAAAGCTTTTCTGCTTCCAGTTTAAAAGTGCCGCCGGGTTTCATTCCCTGCATTGCCCGATTCTCCATCTTTTGCAGCGCTTCTTCTGCCCGCCGATAGGCTTTTTCCAGATCGGTATTTTCATCAATAAAAACGGTTTTCATCATTACGATTTGCTGCTTTACGTGATCGAAAGCGTACACTTCGTCATAAAACGACCAGACTGCTTCAGGAATTTGAAGGTCAGCTTCAGGTGCGTTCGTGAGCACTTCAACTTCGCGGACTGTATCGTATGAAGAAAACCCGACAGCCCCGCCTGTCAGCCTCGGCAAACCGGGAAGTTTGGGCTCTGTATGCTCGGATGTCAGTCGCTGAAGAGCTTCAAAATAGGTTTCTTTTAAAACTTTTTTCTCCCCACTTTGATCAATCAATGTTGTATTGAGACCATCAAATAGCAGTGATTGATACGGATTACAGCCCAGAAACGAGTACCTGGCAAGATGCTCACCACCCTCCACCGATTCAAACAAAAACGGGTAGTTTGCTCCCTCGCGAATTGACAGAAAGAGAGAAACAGGCGTAAGAATGTCGGCCATCATCCGCCTTGATACGGGAATGGCTGAATACTGCTTTGCAAGTTTTGAAAAGGTTTTAAAATCCATTGGTTATTCAAACAAAAAAACCCACTCCAGAAATCTGCAGTGGGTTTTAAAAAATGTTGCTGAAAATTGTTACATCATAGTGATTCCACTGCCAAAATTGTTCGGCTGTGCCACCACCAGGTTATGTTTAATACTGAATTTTTCATAACGAGAATGAAACTATAGTTTCAGGAAATGAAATGCAACCAAATAGTTAAAAATGATTGAACTGCCTTCAAAAAAATTAACTTGCGAAAAATATTAAACAGCGCTCCAAATCGGCACATTCAGAAACTGAGACAATTTTTGTACGTCACGTAACAATGAATTACCTGAGCCGTGAGCAACTACAGCTCGTCTTGTTCCATCTTTTAATATCAAGTTCAATTCATACACATAATAACCCCGCCCGGATGATCCCGATGAACGATTGCTATTACTTCTTACATACTTCCTCAATATTTGCAGTGCATGAATATCATCAAGATGGGCTGCATTATCCATATTTTTGATATCTGCATGGTGATCCGGCTCATTTGCCGATTTCCAGTAAGTCATATTCAGTTTGTCAAAAACAATGGGAGTTCGGTATAAACGAAATAAAAAGTATCCGGCACCGCCAAATATCAGGGGAAATAACAGGAGCCCCAGGGAATCAAAAGTAAAACTCAAACCTTCCTGAAAAACTGAATTCAGCCAAACCAGGAAAGCAATTCCCCCTATTACCATAAAAAGGCCTCCAAATAATGAAGCACCCAGGGTAGCCTTGAACTCTGCACGGTTTACACCATCGGTAACCAGATCATGAGTTTTAAAGCTGGTGGAGTTCCTGCTCAGGGTCGTCCATTCTGTCTGCTCTGCAATGGGATCGTCAAATTTGGACGGATCAAACTTCAAAGCGTTTCCAACATCTTGAGCCTTTCGTACTGCCTCTTTTATTTTGTCAAACATGATAAAATCACCAATTTTTAAAGTTAATGACTTTGTTTTTCTGATGCGCGAATAATTAAGAACAGATTGTCCTAAAATTCTGCGCGGTGAAATTATCACTTCTTTCGATAAAATCCATTCTTAACGGCATAAAAATTTCATAAACTGCCGGCAAATCGATCAATCTCAATAAAAGCGGCCTGAGTTACTAACAAAGGCAAACCTGCGACTGTCAGGTGACCAGCTTGGCACGTTGATGGTTCCCTGCCCGCCATATAGATAGGCAATTATTCGTGGCTCACCACCTTCAGCCGGCATCAGCCGAAGGGTTACTTCCCTGTAAAACGGATGGTCGCCTGATTCCACATCGGTACCGTAGCTTAAGAATGCAATCCATTTTCCATCGGGAGATATATGGGGAAACCAATCGTTGAAATTTTCATCAAAAGTGAGCTGAGTCTGCTCGCTTCCGTCGGGACGCATCCGCCATATTTGCATGGCGCCTGTTCGGTTGGAGTTGAAGTAGATGTACTCTCCATCGGGTGAAAATTCCGAGCCGTCATCCAGGTAGGGTGTGTCTGTTAGTTGTGTTTCTTCCATCGTATTAACGTCGGCGGCATAAATATCAAATTTATCGTTTCTCCAGCCGGTAAAAATTACTGTTTGGTTGTCCGGAGATATTCCGTGGAGATATGCATGGCCCGCCCCGGTTTTAGTAACCTGCCGGGGTTCGTCACTGCCTTCGATCGGAAGAATAAAAATGGTAGATTGATTATTGTCTTCCGGCACGTGGTGGCTGATGGCAATTTTAGTACCATCGAATGTAATAACGTGGTCGTTGTTATTGTTGGTGGCAAAACCGGTATTTAAGTGGGTAATTTTTCCGGTTTCCAATTCATAATTGTACAGGTAGCCATTGGAATTAAAGACCAGTTTTTTATCGTTGGGGTGCCAGTTCGGTGCCTCGAACGAGTGCTCCGATTCGAACAGTACCTTTCTAAGCCCGGTTTCAATATCAATCACTTCCATTCTGCTGCCCAGAAAATCCTGATAGTATTCAAAATCTTCAGGCGCCGGTTTTACAATTCTTACATTCTTAAAGGATACTGAAGATGGCGTGTCATCTCGGTTTCCCGAACTTAGATACAAACCTGCAAAGATTTCATTATTTAAATCGACCTCAAACTCATCAAGTTCCTGCAGTGGCTCTCCCATTTTTGCCGCTTTCATAACAAAACGGTTTCCCGTTCTGGCAAGCTGAATTACATTCGGATCACTCACATCCAGATGATGCGTAACGGTTTCTCCTCCCCGAACTTCACGAAATTTCATAAAGGCTGACCCGTCTCCATCAATAGCAGCATTCACATATTCCGATTCCTGATTTATATTATTACGAACCGACCATCCCAGGTGGGTTTCACCATCAAGTGTACCATCATGCATCACTTCGGCACGTAAAATAAAATCCCCCTGAATTCCCTTCCAGAGATATCTCAGGGCGTCATTATCATCATTCACGGATGAGGCCGTAAGAGTATAGATTTGATTTGTATTACAATAGGCTACACTGCCTTCAACCGGCATTTCACCAATATCCAAGGTATTATCAAAAATTCCAAGCGAATTTCCGGGTTCATAATCATGTTGACAAGCTGTTCCCCAAACTAATATACAGGCTGCCATTGCAATAAGTGAGTAATTTTTTTTCATAGTTTTTTTATTGATTTAATTTATCAAAAAATTAGACCGAATCAGGCCGTCTGATAATCTTTGCTTATTTCAATCATATGGAATATGGACAATTCATAAATCATTATCTATACATCAGGCATTGAAACTTACTGAGCAAAAAAAAGCCCGGATATTAATATGCCCGGGCCGAAAACCGTTTTAGATTAAGGTGATGTCAATTCGAAACCCTGACACGCACACCCACACCGAAAACCCATTGGTCTTCACGGTCACTGCCGGCAATATATTTGACTTCACCGAAACCGCGGCCAAAACCCAGGTCCAATTCGCCGCCTGCACCAAGATTAAAACCGGTATCAGTTTCCGATGACGAAGTTTCACCATCAGAAAAACGAGCGTAAAACACATTGAGTCCTGTGATGGTATATATGCTGAGCAACTCGGTATCCAGGGCCATGAAATGCACATTCAAATTTGTTTCAACTTCCGTCAGATCGTCTTTAGGCCTGACAAATCCCACATCACCCCCAATTCGAAGAGGAAGGGTTGGAAGCTGGTAGTAAGCATTAACCTGAAAATTCACATCCTCCGATTTGCTGCCATATCCTACACCACCGCCTGCGGTAATTCGCTGTGCCTCGGTAGTTGTGGTAATCACTAAAAACATCCCCAGAAATAGTAATAGAGCAAACTGTAATTTTCTCATAGCAAAGATTTATTTATGGATTAATTGATTATTTCTGCTTGCGAAATAATATGGACAACCATTTGAAACTTTCAAAGTGAATCTGATAAAAATCTCAGAATTTTTTTACCCTTTTCGAATCATTGAAAATTATTTTACAATTTTAGCAATGGATGTATTTTAAATTCATTGAATTGAGTGTAAATTGATTAACAACCTTGATACAGATCATCTACAACCTTCAGAGTAAGTTTATGAAAACTATATACAGATCCATTTTACTCCTTACATTCACTGTAATTTTTCTTTTGATGCATTCAGCTTCAGTAGAAGCCCGAACAAGCTCAGATGAAAAATCCAATTTTTCAGATCCTGATCGCCTAAATCTTCTTATCGAATATTTCGATAGTAAAAACCTGGATTTGAAAACTCTGCTGGATGATCCACGGTTTGAAATTTATGACGAAATTGGCGACCGTTTCCGCAACTCTGCTGAACGAAGAACTCCCACACTTGAAGAATACAAACGAATTCTCGGTTTTGAAGACAAAAAAAGACGAATTATTGGTTTTATGGATAACAACTCCGAAGCACTGCAAAAAGCTGAAGAAGTATATGGAATTCCTGGAACCGTGATTGCTGCCATCATCGGCATTGAGTCTGACTTTGGGCAAAACATCGGGCGTTTTAATCCGCTGAATGCCTACGTTTCGATGTACAGCGAAGATTACAGATCCGATTTTGCACGCGCACAGCTTGAAGAGCTTCTGATTTTTACCGAGCGAAAAGGAATCGATGTTTTTGAATTGAAATCAAGCTATGCAGGCGCCATGTCGTTCGCGCAGTTCATCCCCTATTCGGTAAACCGCTGGTGGGTGGGTGATGACATTTTTGATATGGATAACAACATTTACTCCATTGCAAATTATCTTAGGCATTTTAAAGAAGTTACCGGCACACTGGAAGGTGCGGTATTCCGGTATAACCCGAGTTCTCTATACAGAGATGCCGTACTTGCACTGGCTGCCGAAGCTGAAAAAATGGTATCGGTTTCTCAATAAACTCAATATAAAATATGGATCACAGGCAGCGGCGTAAATGGCAGCCATTTATATCACTTGGCATCGCTGTTGTGGGATTCATTCTGTTTTATACAATCGTATTAGGCACATGGAGATGGATGATGCCACCCTCAGGCCAAAATATCGATCCAACACCTCTTTCTGAGCATGAAAAAGCTCTGTCCGACCGGCTTCGTGATGATGTTTTCTATTTAGCCTCGGAAATCGGTGAACGGAATGTGTTTGTGCCCGGCACGATGGAACAGACTTCCGAATGGATCATTCAGCGGTTTGAGGCGATGGGATATGAGCCTGAAATTCACACCTACACTCGCACAGCCGTGATGGGTTCCTCGCCCGGCACCTCCGACAATATTATTGTGGAAGTTTCCGGAACTGAGAAGCCTGATGAAATTGTGATCATCGGAGCACATTACGATTCGGTAATTCACTCTCCCGGTGCGAACGATAATGCATCTGCAGTGGCTGTGATGCTTGCACTGGCAGAAACTTTTGCAAACCAGCCTCAGCCTAAAACTCTTCGTTTTATAGCCTTTGCCAACGAAGAACCTCCTTTTTTCAAAACAGCCAACATGGGAAGCTACAGATATGCTGAACGAAGCCGTGAACGGGGCGAAAACATCATCGCCATGATGGCTTTGGACGGACTCGGTTTTTTCAGCGATGAACCCGGAAGCCAGGAATATCCTTTCCCTGGGATTGGGTTCTTTTATCCAAAGACAGCCAATTTCATCGGATTTGTAACCCGCCTGACAGATACTTCACTCCTGAATAGTGTAACCCGGACATTCCAGGAAAATGCCACAATTGGCGCTGAGGGGGCTGCCTTGCCGGGTTTTATTCCCGGAGTGTCGTGGTCAGATCACTGGTCGTTCTGGCAACACGGGTACAGCGCTTTTCTGGTGACCGATACCCTGCTTTTTCGCGATCCCTACTATCACACCACCAACGACACTCCCGAACGGCTCGATTATGAGAGTATGGCCAGAGTCGCATCTGGTTTGGAGAACGTCATTGAGATGTTGGCTTTTTGATTTCATCACAACTTGAGTTTGTAATCGGAAGCCGTCATAGATCTCGTCTGCCCAGTGCAGTTCTGGGCTGACGAATTTCGAGTGAAGAGAAAAAAGAGTTAAGGAAGATGGCAGGAAACTCGACAGACGCTCCAAAGGCATCCCCGTGGGAAAAAAGCAATCGTCAGCCGAATGAATGAAATTATTTTATTAACCCTTAATAACCGCCAGCGGCTGCAGCTCTACTTCGATTGAGACCAGGTCTTGCTGTAAGGCCATCACTTCCTCAATATTTTTGTAGGAACTGGGTGCTTCATCCAGATCCGATTTTCCCCTGATGGCATGAATGATTCCCCGATTATCCAGTTTTGCTTTTTCTTCCTTCAAGTCCAGTACTTTTCGGGCCTGGTTTCTGCTCATCACTCGTCCTGCCCCGTGTGAGCACGATTCAAACGAATCCGGATTTCCTTTCCCTTTCACAATGTATGACGGGCTGCCCTGCGAACCGGGTATCATGCCCAGCTCTCCTTTTCGTGCACGTGTGGCTCCTTTTCGGTGCAGAATTACTTCTTGTCCAAAATGTACTTCATCGTCAGCAAAGTTGTGCGGTTTGTTGATAAATCCCGAAAATTCCACGTCCGGGTAAACATCGGAAATGCACTCTTTCATCCGCTCCATCATCAGTTTTCGGTTATTGAAAGCAAACTCGATGCAGTACTCCATCTCGGCTTTATACTGATGAAACTCTTCCGAATCCGAAGGAAACCATGCCAGGTCTTTCTGATAATCGGTATACCAGATCTCGTTCATCTTTTTGGCCTTCTCATTATAAAATTTAGCAACGGTATACCCGATATTTCTTGAACCCGAATGTATCATAATCCAGACAAATCCATCAGAGCCTTTTTGCAGCTCAATAAAATGGTTGCCTCCACCGAGTGTCCCCACCTGGTGCTGTGCACTTTCGTACTCCTGCTCAACAATGGGCAGTTTACCGTTGGTTTCCGGCATCCATTTATCATCCTGTTTCTGTTTGTGATGTTTAAATCCGACAGGAATACGCTTGCGGGCAAGACCCATAATTTTTTTCAGTTTATCGGTGTCAGCCTCTCTGATATTTGTACGCAGCGAACACATTCCGCAGCCGATATCCACACCCACGGCATTTGGGATAATTGCATCAAGTGCAGCCAATACACCTCCTATCGGCATGCCAAATCCCTGATGTGCATCCGGCATGATAGCGATATGTCTAAAAGCAATTTCAAGATTGGCAAGATTTAATGCCTGCTGAAGCGCACCTTCTTCCAGATCATCAAGCCAGAGTTTAATGGGAATTCGTTCAGTGTTAATTTCTTTTTTCATACCCATAAGATAAATCCCTGTTTTCAAAATTCTAAGTAAAACATCATTTGGGATGTTACTTGTTCATTAATAACGAGATAAACGGCGCTGTCATTTCATTTTAACAAAGCATCCGGATTCCGGGAAAAGTTTACATCTTTCGTCATATACTCCCCGAATTTTTTCCAAAATTGATTCACAAAATCAATACCTTTTCAAGAAAAATTCAAAGATTGATTAAATGAAAAACCCACTCTCTTCAGATTTTATTATTGGCTTTTTAGGTGCCGGCCAGCTTGCCCGAATGTCGGCGCTTCAGGCTTTTCGTTACGGAATGCAGGTTGCCGTTTTTTCCGACCGGCCAGAAGATGAACCCGTTCAATTTATGACGCCTCATTCTTATTCCGGTTCTTTCAGTGATGTAAATTCAATGGCTGAATTTGCAAAAAAGTGTGATGTAATAACCCTGGAAAATGAGTTCATCGATTCAGAAATACTCAGTGAACTTGAAGAAATATCCGGTACATCTATCTATCCATCACCGAAAAGTTTTTCACTCATTGAAAACAAACTGATTGAAAAACAGACATTTGAAAATGCGGGAATACCGGTCACGCCCTACAAACTCATTCAACATCATGATGATTTGGCCGATTTTGGAAACAAGCACGGCTGGCCTTTTTTGCTAAAATCATCCAAAGGAGGCTATGACGGCTACGGAAATGAAACCGTTAAAAATCCGGATGATGCTGCAGAGGCCTTTCGTAAACTTGGAGGAGATGCGGGGCATGATATTATTGCCGAAGCTTTCGTTGAATTTACCCATGAACTTGCCGTTCAGGTAGCCCGGAATGAAACCGGCCATGTTGTGTATCCCTGCTGTGAAACTGTTCAGAAAAATCATATTTGTGTAGCTGTGAAAACCCCTGCACCGGTCAGTGAGTCAGTCCAAAAACGGGCACAGGAACTTGCGCTGAAAGCCACAGAAGCAATCGATGGAAAGGGAATTTTTGCATACGAGTTTTTTCTGACAAAAAAAGGTGAAGTACTGCTGAATGAATCAGCACCACGCCCACATAATTCCGGACATTACTCGATTGAGGGATGCATCACTTCACAGTTTGAAAATCATGTCCGTGCCGTTTGTGGTTTGCCTCTGGGTGAACCTGCGCTGGTTAAACCTGCAGCAGCAATGATTAATCTTCTGGGAACTCACAAACGTGATGCAATTATCGAAAATGCGCAAAAAGCAGTAGCAGACGGCCATCTTCACTCCTACGGAAAACTTCAGAGCAAACCCGGCCGAAAAATGGCGCATTTCACATTATTGGGAGAAGATTTAGAATATACCTACAAAAGAGCTGTTGAAATTACTAAATCTATAGAGATTTAATGCCCATAATAGTCCCCTTTCGAAGGGGATTATCCTCAATTAATTTGAAAAAGAAATTTATTAATTGAATAATAATTCACTACCTGCTTTCATAATAATCCCGGAGAAATTCGTAGACTGCTCTGGCTTCCTCTTTATCAACATCCGAGAATGGCATCTCAATATGATATTCTGCAAGCAAATCCAATCCCACAGGATGATTTAATATGTTCTCTCCCGGATTCAGAATAAAATTCATAATGTACTCGGGGCTTCTTTTTTCGATAACATCACCAAGTGCCGGCCCTAATTTTCTCTCATCCAAATCGTGACACACTTCGCACTTCATCACAAATATTGATTGTCCTTTATCAGAAAGATCAGGATCTATTTCATCATCAATTTCTATACGTTCTGTTATAGGGCCAATTCCATGCTCCAGCTCGAACGGAGTAAGAGTATCTTTAAATTCTTCGATATATTCATCTAACTCTGCTTGTGCTTCATCACCTTCACCATTGCATGAGAGTAGTATTAAAGGAAATATCAGAATTAGTGTTAATAATAAAATGACTGAGTTTTTGGGATTATTCATAGCTGTAATTTTAAATGTTTAATGCTGGATTTGAATAAAGTCATTACATGTTTAAAATGCAATACTACTATCTCATCGTTATTGAATTATGCCGGGTAATGAAATTTCAATGTATTTCACTGATTAAAATGGAATCGTACAAAAAAATGAGAATTTCATCACTCTATTACCTAATGCTATATTTCTATTATAACTATAAAAAAAGTTATTTATAAAATAATCAGCAAGATTAATTAAATAACGTACGCTTGAGATAATTTAGAAGAATTAAAGTAAAACGTAATATTGAGTGTGCCAAAGGAGAATCACACACTTATAAAAGCTAAACCTGATTTCAATTCATCACTTGTCTTGGATATATCTAATCCGGGCTTGACATGACCTCGAGATTACCTGTTTAAATCCGGCGATTCTTCCTGCTGAATTACATATTTTGTAACTTTGAAACAAAATTACAGGACTCTGAAGTCTATCAGAACCAACCAATAATTCAGATTGCGGACTACGATTGAATAAGAAAGCCGGCAAGGATACTCTCATCATTGGTGTTGCTCTGTTTGCCATGTTTTTTGGCGCCGGAAATTTAATTTTTCCGCCTTACATGGGCCTGCTCGCAGGACTGGACTGGAAGTGGGCACTTCTGGGTTTTCTCATAACCGGTATTGGAATGCCCCTGCTCGGAATTATGGCAGCGGCTAAAGCGGGCGGTACCATTGAACATATGGGAAAGCGTGTGAGCCCCTGGTTTGGCCTGATCCTCAGTATTGTAATTATCCTGGCTATCGGCCCTCTCCTTGCCATTCCCAGAACGGCCGCAACGGCATTTGAACTTGGTGTTCGGCCCTCATGGCCTGGATTTCCGGCAGCAATCTTCTCTTTGTTTTTCTTCGGAATCACGTTATGGTTTTCTCTGAACCGCTCTGAAGTGGTTGATAAAATTGGCAAGTATCTCACACCTTTTCTCGTCATCACCCTGGCCTGGATTATTCTGAAGGGAATGTTTACACCGCTGGGATCAATTGCAGAAATGAACCTCGACGGGCCAACTGGGCAGGGATTCCGCGAAGGTTATCAAACCATGGATGCCCTGGCATCGCTTGTTTTCGCACAAATCGTGATTGGTGCATTAATTTATAAAGGATATACCAACGTAAAAGAGCAGGTGAAAATGACCAGCCTGGCCGGAGGTATTGCCGCGCTTGGCCTTGGCCTTGTTTACGGCGGCCTGATGTATCTTGGCGCCACTGCCGGCTCAATTCACTCAATATCTGTTGAGCGCACTGATTTGCTCATCGACATTGCGTATAATCTCATGGGTGAAACAGGCAAATACTCGCTTGGCCTTGCAGTGAGCCTGGCCTGTCTCACAACTGCTATCGGGCTTACCGCAACAGTTGCCGACTACTTCAGCGGCCTTACAAACGAGAGGCTGAGTTATAAGTTAATTGCCATATTAACAGTGGTATTCAGCGGTGTTTTTGCAACCGTTGGCGTAACCACAATTGTGAATGTTGCCTATCCGCTGCTTGTAACCGTTTATCCGGTGGCCATTGCACTAATCGTGCTGACATTGATTGGAAAGCCGGTGGCATACCGTGCTATATATATTGGTGCCATAACAGGAGCTTTTTTGACGAGCATACCCGAAGCACTTACATTGATCGGCATTCCCATTGAGTTCATCAATCTGGCTATAGATAGAATTCCATTAGCAAATGCGGGTTTTGCATGGATTGTCCCAACACTTGCTGGTGCAATTATCGGATTTTTATATGCCCAATCGAATACAGATAAATCTCAAAAAACTTGAAATAGACCGTTTTTTATATGATAAAAACCAAAAAAGCTGAAATCGCACTTTTAACCGATCACAGATATACGGCTGAAACTGCTGACGAGGACGATTGGTACTTTAAAAACATTTTATATGAAGATGAACTGCTTCAAAACGCACTGAGAGAGCACGGGATAACCTCAATCCGTGTGGACTGGGCTGACCCGGATGTGGACTGGTCAAATTTTCAGTGCGCAGTATTCCGAACAACCTGGGATTATTTTGATCGGATTTCCGAGTTCAGGCCATGGCTTGAAAAGGCCAGCAGCCAAACCCGCCTGTACAACAAACCCTCTTTGATCTGGTGGAATCTGGACAAACATTATCTTGCTGATCTTGAAAAGAAAGGAATTCCAATAGTACCATCTCTTTTTTTTGAAACCGGAAGTACCATAAACCTGAAAAACCTGCTTGATGAAACCGGATGGGATGAAGCTGTCATCAAACCGTGTGTATCCGGAGCCGCACGTCACACTTATCGAATCAATAAAAATAATGCCGGTGATTTTCAGGAGAAAGTTCAATCTCTTCTTGCCGAAGAATCATTCATCTTGCAACCGTTCATTTCTAATGTAATGGATTCCGGCGAGGATACACTCGTCATAATCGACGGGCAGTACACTCATGCAGTCCGTAAACTGCCAAAAAAGGGAGATTTTCGGGTTCAGGATGATCATGGCGGAACTGTGCACTCGTATCAGCCAACAAAAGAGCAGATCGAACTGGCCGAAAAAGCCATGGCTGCCTGTCCCTCGGCTCCGGTTTATGGTCGTGTGGATATGGTTAAAGATGAAAACAAAAATTGGGCTGTAATGGAACTGGAACTGATTGAACCGGAGCTCTGGCTTCGGGAAAATCCCGATGCAGCAAAACAGTTTGGCCGTGCTATTTCAAGAATTCTTTAAATCTGGTTAACAGAAGAATTGAAATCACCATCCAGATTATTAAAAATGCTGGACAATTTACTTCAAGCCATTGAATTGAACTCTGCGAGGACCTTGCGGACTTTCGTCCCGCGGGATCCTTAGGGGCAGGTTCTTAAAAAATGGTCGTAATCAGGAGAAGTATTCTTTTATGAAATCAGCCGTGGATTTTGGTTTCCGGCCTAAAACCATTTCAAGATCGCCGGATGTAAAATCGAGCGCACCGTTCACGATGGTTTTGGCAGATACTTCTCCCAATTCAACAACATGGGCAGGAAGCCCTGCTTCTTTTAACTGATTGATGTATTCATCCACAGTTAAATCTTTGTAAGAGATTGTTTTACCGCAGGCTTCACCCACCATCCGGGCATACTCCTGAAAGGTAAATGCCTTTGCTGAGGTTATCTCAAACGTTTTGTTCTGATGTTTTGAGGATTCAGCCAAATTTATTGCCAATGCCTCGGCCATCTCTTTACGGTAAGCAAAGTTCATGGCTTTGCCAGCTCCGGGAAAATGCCATTGCCCCGTTTCCGCTGCATTTCCCAAAATTGCCGGAAAAAATTCGGTATAAAACGTGTGCCTGTGAATAGTGAACGGGATTCCTGATGCTTTCAGTAATTTTTCCGTTTCGTAATGATCCGGATTCAATGGCGACAACAATTTCTCTGCCCGAAGCATACTTGTGTAAAAAATGTGCTGAACCCCGCTTTGTCCGGCTGCATCTATCACATTCTTGTGTTGTTCCACCCTTTTTTCAAGTGTGGAGGATGAAATCAGGAGAAGAGTATCTACTCCATGCAGAACTTTTTTTACAGAATCAACATCTAAATAATCCCCTATCCGGATTTCAACACCCAGTTTCTTCAATCCGGCTCCCTTTTCTTCACTTCTCACAAATCCGGCAACAGGCAGACCGGGATTTTTCTGTCGCAGTTTTTGAATCGTCTCTGATCCGAGGTTTCCGTTTGCTCCGGTGACAAGTATCATATCTCAATTTGATTATTCGACCCAAATTCAGTCATTAGAAATCTCTTCAACATACA
>SLPZ01000154.1 GCA_007131725.1 Balneolaceae bacterium | reverse complement strand
CAGGTGGCCCTGCTAAACATTATGCAGGAACGGGATATCCAGATCCGGGGCTTCAATATCCGTATTCCGCTGGACGTGTCGATGGCATTTTCGGCAAATCCCGAAGACTACACCAATCGCGGAAACATCATCACACCTCTCAAAGACCGCATCGATTCTCAAATCATCACCCATTATCCAAGAAACCTGGAAACGGCTGTCGAGATTACAAAACAGGAGGCCTGGATGGAGAGAAACGGTGAAGTGGTTGTGAATGTGCCCGATGTTTACCGCGAAATACTTGAAGCTGTGGCGTTTGAAGCGAGGGAAAGTGAATATATCGACCAAAAGAGTGGTGTTTCTACCCGGATGACGATCACGGCGATGGAGCAGGCAATATCTGCTGCAGAACGCCGGGCTGTGATCAATAATGAGGGGGAGACTATACTACGTATCACCGACCTATACGCGATGGTGCCTGCCCTGACCGGCAAGCTGGAGCTGGTTTATGAAGGAGAACAGGAGGGAGCCGTTAATGTGGCAAAACATATTATCGGGAAAGCCATAAACAGTGTGTTTAAAAAAATATTCCCAGATCCTCAAAAACGCAGGCCGGAGGAAGATCAGAAAAATCCATACGCCGATATTTTGAACTGGTTTGCAAACGGCAACTTACTTGAGATTCCCGAAACGCTTAGTAATCAGCAATACAAAGCCACACTGGACAGTGTGCCGGGACTGTCTGCCGCAGCAAAAAAGTATGGTGGCAGCAAATCAGAACATTTATACCCGATGATGGATTTGATCATTGATGCACTCCATCAGAATTCAAAAATCGGAAAAGATGATATCGACGATACCCGAACCTACACCGATATGCTTGGAAGCATGCTCGGCGGGATGACCGGGTTTGATGAGGATGATTTTGCTTAAATATTATCGGGGCATTTGATACATCACAAAATCTATGAAGTAATTCAGCCCGATAGTTGTAATTGCAAATAGCTGAATGAACCCTTATCTTTCGAGTCTACAAATTTTCCGATTTAACGCAGGAAATGAAATCAATCAATCCCAGAGATCATGAAGAAAGGAATTCATCCCGATTATAAAGAAATTACCGTGGTTTTGAGTGACGGATCCGAAATTAAAACCCGCAGTACCATGAGCACAAAAGAAGGTATCTATAAAAGCGAGGTTGATTCGAAAAACCATCCGTTTTATAACAAAGATCAGAAAATTCAGAAGAAAGCTGACCGTATCGACAGGTTTAACCGTCGTTACAAGAAAAGCTAAACTTTTTCTTATTTCAAAGCAGGGATGTGATGAAAACCGTCACATCCTTTTTTTATGTCTGCTAATATGGAAATTAAATGTTTTACAGTTGGCCCGTTTTCTGAGAATACTTACCTGCTCGAAAAAGACGAACAGGCTATCCTGATAGACCCCGGTTTTTTTGAGCCGGGAGAGTATCGGCATTTTACCGAAGAACTCGAAAAATCCGGGCATGATTTAATCGCGGTGTTGCTTACCCACGCACACGTTGATCACGTTTTGGGTCTCGAAAAAGTGCTGAAAGACTTTGAGATTCCCGTTTACATCAATCACACGGATCTCTATCTCTGGAACAACTTTTCGCAGCAGGCCCAAATGTTTGGTTTTAGAGCAGCCGGATTTGATTTCACTCCCGAACCACTGCCGGAACAGAAAAATTTTAAGGTGGGTAATTTTATTTTTGATGTTCTCTATACACCTGGTCATTCACCCGATCACGTTGCTCTTTATGCCGAAAGTTACGGCTTTATAATTGCAGGAGATACCCTGTTTCAGGAAAGCATCGGCAGAACCGATTTGTACAAAGGGGATTTTGATTTACTGGCTCAGTCCATCAGAAAAAAGCTTTACACTCTTCCGGATGATACAACTGTTTATGCCGGCCACGGCCCTGCAACAACTATAGGGCATGAGAAAAAATTCAATGCATTTGTGAGAGAATAGAGATCATTTTGAATCTGAATCAGAGGCATCGATTTTCTCCTGCAGCCTGTCTATCTGTTTTTGAAAATGCTCTTCTTTTGAAGGATTTATCTGTATTAAGCGGCGATAAGTAGAAATGGCCGATTCCAGGTTATTCTGTTTTTCGTGAATAACCGCCAAAGTTTCGGTTACAATATCATCCACATCCGAGCTTTTTTCACTCAAATCATCCTGGTTGCTCTCATCATCTGCATTATCTAATTTGATGCGTTTAGATTCTAACGAAGAGAGCTTTGTGATAAGCGAATCCAGGTCATGGATTGTGTGTGAAGGTTCAAAATGCCGTATATCCCGGCGAAACTCTTTGCGATTTTTTTTAGGTTCCCAGGCATCAAAGGCGTGGGGATGCGCCAGAAAGTAGTGCAGGCGCTCCATAAACCGGCTTCCGGGTGCCCGGACTTTTGCCTGCCATGCGGCCTCAAGTGCTTTTTCCTGGTCGTTGTTTTTATAATAAAGCCAAGCGAGAAAAAAGTATCCTATGGCTCCGGCATTTCTTTTTTCAACCCGGGCTTCGAGGCGGGATATGGCGTGTTGAGGATCTGTTTCAAATGTTTCGAGGTAACTTTGATAAGACTGGGGGATTTGATAGGATTCTAATTCCATATAATAGATTCACCAGGTTGTATGTTACCAACTGCTTACGGCATCGTTAAACATGTTGTTGGATATCTGTTGAAGGGCGGCCGCGGCAGCTTCTAATTCGCCATCTACGGGATCTTCGAGTACATCGTAGGTAGCACTTCCGCTAAAACTTTTTGTCCAGAGTGGTTCTTCGTCTTTTGCATATTGAAATGTGGCCTGAATCGTAATCTGAATTTCATTTAGATTAGCCTGCTGGTCTCCTGCAATACTGAATGGACGGTTTCTGTAAGATTGAATGGAACCTTCAACAAATGCATCAGCGCCATCTTGTTCGTCAGATAATGAAAGGCGGCTTTGGTTTACAAAACGATTTACAAGTGCCCGGTTCAGTTGTTCGCTGAGATCCCCAAGCCCGCTTTGAGACCGGTCAGGGAAGAATGGAATATGGATAGTTCGCACATCCGACGGAATAGATGTACCGGTAAAACTGTAGCTGACACAGCCGGTAATCAGCAGTGCAGCAGCTATCATAATGCCGTATATCGTTTTATTGTAGCCCATATTGGTCAAGTTTTCTATAAAGTGTTCGCTCACTCACACCCAATGCCTCTGATGCTTTGCGTCTATTACCTTCAAAACGTTTTAAAGCCAATTCTATTAGAATTTTTTCTGCTTCTTCAATAGAGGGAATCTCTTTGTCAGCAAAAAAGCTTTCGATTTCGTCATCTTCCTCTTCTATTTCGGGCTGCGAACTATTTTCAACAGATCTGATTCCAAGGCCGGCATTATCCATTTGTTCCCTGATATGGCTGGATACATCATTAGGGTCGATGGTTCGCGTAATGCTTGCCGGCAGGGCTTTCATCTCTTTCTCGGCAAAAGAAGAATAGAGAAATTTTGCGATCATTTTTTTAAGGTCGGAGATATCGGTTCTCATTTCAAGCAATGCCCGGTAGATGATGCCCATATCAACCGGGGGATGATCGTTTGTAAAATCATTTTCCGGTTCGCGCCGTGAAAGCACTGGCAAATTATCTGTAGAGCCGTGAAATTGCCTGCCTTTCAGATATTTTTGAAGTCGGTCTTTATCAATAAATTGCGACTTTTCCAGCACTACCAATTGTTCGGCTACATTTCTGAGTTCTCTCACATTTCCGGGCCAGCGGTATGAAACCAGCAGCTCTTTGGCCTCGTCAGAAAAGCCCTGGAAAACCGAATCATATTTGGAAGAAAATTCGGTTACAAAACTTCTGAAAATCGGGATGATATCTTCTTTTCGGTCCCTAAGCGGTGGTAACTTAATTTTAACAGTATCAAGCCTGTAGTAGAGGTCTTCACGGAATGAGCCTTCATCAACAAGTTCCCAAAGATCTTTATTGGTTGCCGCTATAACACGAACATCCGCCGTGTACATTTTACTTGAACCAACTCTGAAAAACTCCCCGCTTTCGAGCACGCGAAGCAATTTAACCTGGATATTTTTCGGTGTATCTCCAATTTCATCGAGGAAAATGGTGCCGCCGTCGGCTTTTTCAAAATATCCTTTGCGCGATTCGTGGGCGCCTGTAAACGAGCCTTTTTCGTGGCCAAAAAGTTCACTTTCTATGATGCCTTCGGGAATGGCGCCGCAATTTACAATAACAAGATCTTTATGTTTACGTTTACTGGTGGAGTGAATGGCGCGTGCAGTTACATCTTTTCCAACTCCGCTCTCTCCCTGTAATAACACTGTAATATCGGTACCGGAGATTTGCATGATCTTGTCAACCACCTGTTTAATGGCAATCGACTCTCCGGTTAAACCGAATTTTTCCTGAAATACTTGTCTGTCCATAAAATCATTTTTTATCGAAATGTAAAGTTAAGAAAGTTCTTATTCTTGCCATAAAAATGAATATCAATTTTTTCTGTTTTAATGAACTCTTTTACTGTTAAACACTTTATATTAGGCAGATAAAGTAATTACCTACTAACGTGCAACAATCCCCAAAAGCAGTTAAAATCATCTTATGGACGATTCAAGATTTTGTGAAGACACCCTCCATAAATTAAAGAACCATTTTGAAATCATTTATGGTGAAAGTATGGTTGAGGAGTGCATGAAACGAGTAAGACTTCATGCCAGTAAATATAATTTGTGGCCAGCCGAAGAAATTTCATTTCATGATGTGTGGACTCATGAAGATCATATCCTGATTACCTACGGAGATATGATTCAGCCTAAAATGGGTGAGCCTGTATCTAAGCTTAGAAAACAGCATGATTTTTTAAAATCTCATCTAAAAAGTACCGTAAGTACGGTGCATATATTGCCATTTTTTCCGAGTTCATCAGACGACGGTTTTTCGGTGATAGATTACAGAAGAGTTGATGAACAGCTTGGCGGCTGGGACGATATCCGCGAGTTAAGCAAAGACTTTCGGCTGATGGGAGATCTGGTGATTAATCACATTTCGCGATACAGCGAATGGTTCAAGAAATACCTCGAAAACCAGGAGCCTTACAAAGATTTTTTTATAGAAGTGGATCCGGAAACCGATCTGTCAGATGTTGTCCGTCCCAGAAGCACAGCGCTGCTGACACCTGTTCACACAACAAATGGAGAGAAATTTGTCTGGTCAACTTTCAGTGATGACCAGATTGATGTGAATTTTGCAAACCCCGATGTGCTTTTTGAATACCTCGACATCTTTTTCTTCTACCTGAGCAAAGGACTGTCGATTATTCGGCTCGATGCTGTGGCTTTTTTGTGGAAAGAGATTGGAACAAGCTGCATACATCTTGAGCAAACCCACGAAATTGTAAAACTATTCCGAACGCTGTTAGACTGTTTTGAGCCCGATGCAACTATCATCACAGAGACGAATGTGCCCCATAAAGAGAATATCAGCTATTTTGGCGATGGAGATGAAACCCATATGGTTTACCAGTTCAGCCTGCCGCCGCTGTTGCTGCACGCCATTTTAACGGAAAATGCGAAGTACATGACGGAGTGGGTAAAATCGCTCGACATTTTGCCGGACAATTGCACCTATTTTAACTTTACTTCGTCGCATGATGGAATAGGGGTGAGGCCGCTTGAAGGCCTTGTGCCACAAGAAGAGTTTGACTGGTTGGTGGAGGGTATAAGAAAGAAAGGCGGTTTTGTGTCGGAGAAAAAAAACAAAGATGGTACATTGAGCCCGTACGAATTAAACATCACCTATTTTGATGCATTTGGAGGCATAAACGGCTCTCAGTCACTTCAGGAAAAGCGGTTTATTTGCTCACAGATTATTTCATTCAGCCTGAAGGGAGTGCCCGGAATTTACTTCCACAACTTTACTGCCTCCCGGAATAACATGCAGGGAGTGGCAGTTACGGGAAAATATCGCACAATTAACCGTAAAAAATGGGATTATGATGAGCTTACCAGTGAGCTGAATGATCCCGATACGACCACACACAGAATTTTTAATAAAATGAAGCAAATAATTGAGTGCAGAAAGAAACATCCTGCTTTTCATCCATTTGGAAGACAAAAAGCTTTTGATGTAGATGACGATCTTTTATGCCTGCTCAGATGGGATCCTGAAAAAACAGAAGAGGTGCTTGTTATAGCCAATGTTACCAACAAAGAAAAAGTTGTGGATGCATCTGCAAAAAATCTGCCAATTAAAAAGAGTAAAGGATACAGTGATATTATTTCAGGTAAAAAGTTTTTTAATAATGGACGCACCTCATTGCAGCCTTACGAGGTGATATGGATTAAAGTATCTACAGATTAAAATCTGCTTTTGATGATCATAAATGCATCACTATGACCTGGAAACCGGTATCAACTACAAAAAGTGAATGGTTTCAGAATAATTTTCGTAAGCTTATTTAAAATAGACAGCGTATTCCACAATATGAGTTGAAAAAATCTATTGTATTTCCTTTTTTGTCATGATGAACAAAAAAATAACTAATAAACTATTATATGATATTTGATATAGAAAATCCGGAAAATATTACATCTGCAGACATTGTAATTGGAATACCATCTCTGAATGAAGAGGATAATATTGATATTCCTACAACAGTTGCTTGTGAAGGTTTGAGGACTTTTTATCCGAAT
This sequence comes from Balneolaceae bacterium, assembly GCA_007131725.1. Classification (GTDB taxonomy): domain Bacteria; phylum Bacteroidota; class Rhodothermia; order Balneolales; family Balneolaceae; genus Rhodohalobacter. The sequence goes on along the minus strand of SLPZ01000154.1, from coordinate 21,125 downwards.
AAAAAAGCATGCATCGTTAATGTAGATAACTTCTCTACTGACAATACAAAGCAGGTATTTTTTGCAACAGAAACCGAAACTCCAAAAATGTATGTTACAAGCCCGGAAAATCAGCGTGGTAAAGGTGTGAATATCAGGAATTTGTTTGAAGTAGGTGTTGAACTTGGGGCTGAAGTAATTTTGATGGTAGATGCTGATCTTAAAAGCATAACACCCGATTGGATTGAAAATCTTTCGGCGCCACTTTATGATGGTTACGATTATGTGGTGCCGGTATATTTGCGCCACAAGTATGATGGCACCATCACCAATAATATAGCCTACCCAATGCTGAGAACGCTTTACGGACTGCGTGTAAGACAGCCAATAGCGGGAGATTTTGGAATTTCGGGCCGCCTTGCAAAGTGTTATCTCGTTGAAAAAACCTGGTCTGATTCAGTAAGCCAATTTGGTATAGATATTTGGATGACCACTATCGCAATAGGCCGAAACTTCCATGTGTGTCAGACGTTTATGGGTTCTCCAAAAATTCATGCACCGAAAGATCCCGGAAGCGATTTAGGCCCGATGTTTTCTGAAGTAGTTGGAACCATATTTCAACTGATGGATGATTTTTCTTACTTGTGGAAAGATACCGACCGTTCCAGGCCGAGTATTATTTACGGATTTGGCCTGGGGCAGGAAATCAACATTCCGGATATTGCGGTAACAAAGGAAAATCTATATGAGACTTTCACAACCGGTTATGAAAAATTTCACAAATTGTGGGAAGCCATACTTTCTGAACAAACATGGAACGAGGTGAATAATTTCAAGGACCAGGAGATGGATGATTTTTCCTACCCAACCCCGACCTGGGCACATATTCTCTTTGATTTTGCGATTGCCTATCAGAACGAAAAATACGACAAAGATCAGCTCATTGAAGCGCTTATTCCGTTTTACCATTCAAGAACACTCTCTTTTGTGAATAAAACTTTGCATTTGAATATGCAGGAAGCCGAAGATTATCTGGAAAAGATTTGCAGGGTCTTTGAGGAAGAAAAACCATATCTCAAGCAACGCTGGGACAAAGAGATGATCAAACAGAATGGCGGCGGCAGGGTAAAAGAACTTTTACAAACTAATAGCTGATAAAGACAACAAATCTCCTGATGCCGAGTCAATGATGATAAGGTGGTTTGATCTCAAGACTTCCGAAGTCTATCGTGTTTTATAAATACATCGCTCATTTTCTGTCAAAAATCTTGGCAGCATTGATGCGGACTTCGGAAGCCTCTTTATCCAAAGATTTAAAATTGACAACCCCGAAAAGTTGAATCAAAAAAAGGGGATACTTCACGTTTTGGCCAATTGGTTCTGTCGCGTTATCTGCCTTAGACAAGCACACACTCATTAAGCTGGCCGAGTCTTGTAATAACCAGGTCAGGTTCCAGGTTTTTGCATCTCGGATCATCTCTTCTCCATTTCAGTGACCGTTCATCACCGGCAAATAGTGCGGTTTTCATACCGGTTTCGTATGCGGGATAAACGTCTTTCAGCATATCGTTGCCTATGTAGAGAACCTCTTCGGGCGAAATAGTTTTATCAAACGCCTGTAATTTTTTCAGGAAATTCTTGTAAAAGGTGAGGCCGGGTTTTTTCATCTTTTCTTCAAAAGACCAATGGAGCATTTCAGAGCTAAATCCGAGTTCTTCAAGCGAATGGCCGGTTAGTGCTTCCAGAACAATAGGCGTATAAAACTGCGAATTGGAAATAATGCCCTGCGTCATTCCATTTTCTTTAAAGTAAAGCAGGGTGTCGGTAACATCCGGCATGGGCCAAACGGGATTCATTCGTGCTTCAAATTCAACGGAAATCCGACCGAAGAGTGCCGCATCCGAAGTGAATGTAATCAGTTTTTGTTGCTGCATTCTGTTTAACACCAGCTTCCAGATGGTTCGGATATCCGGCTCGGGGTATTCCACATTCTGCTGTTTTAACTGTTCTATTTGATCTTCAACTACTTCATTGTAAAAAACAAATGCTTTTTCCCCAGCATCGGATTCATTCACGCTGATTCCCGAGTCATTCAGTACATCGAGTAAAACCTGAGCATCAAAATTTCCGTCATCAACCCCAATATCACCCACCCCGGAGATAAACAATGTGCCGTAAAAATCATATGCCAAAACTTTGATATTACTCATTTTTTGGAGTTTGGGCTCTGTGTTAGTAAAAATCGGGTTGAGAGGTTCAGAGATTTGCTGAAATCGTTTGTGAAGTGAAGTTTCTTGCATCGGAAGTGATTAATTCATCAGAATGATGGTGGTTTGAAGGTATATAAGATTAAGAAAAAGCAGCCTTCTGGTGAGTTTTAAGTTCCGGAAGGCTGCTTTCAGATTTCGAAGAGCGTTTTATTTTTTGAATTTTTTTCTGTACTCATCAATCTCGATCATCGGCGGACGCTCCTCTTCAACGATCTCAATCAGGTTTTGCTCATATCGATCCTTCAAAGCCTGGAATTGCCTTAGTGTTGTGGTATGCTCAGCTCCCTCAAGCACTCCGAGGGCTTTTACCCGTTTGATAAACGTCTGAAGAATTCCGAACGACATTTTACCCAAATCAATCGTCGGTTTATTTTCGTGAACGCGCTTGTCGAGATCGGTCTGAGCAAATGCTTCCATTCCGTATTTATGGTAAATATCGATTAGATGTGAGGTCTCTACACCGAAACCAATCGGGAATGCGATCTGCTCGAGAACATCACGGCGAACAGCATATTCGCCCGAAAGCGGCTGAATGATGGCCGTCAGTTCTGGGAAAAAGAGTGAGAAAAGCGGTCGAACCAGAATTTCGGTTACACGCCCGCCGCCTGATGCACGCACAGTTCCGGAAAAGGATAAAGGCCGGTCATAAAAAGCTTTCACATATTTTACCTCATCCCGGTAGATGAGCGGTGCCACCAGCCCATACACAAAACGGGGGTGTATGTTGCTGATATCGGCATCCACATAAACAATAATGTCGCCTTTTAACTGGTAAATGGCCTTCCAGAGATTTTCACCTTTTCCGCGTTTGGGCTCCAGGTCAGGCAATATATCGGATGCGAGATAGGTGTCCGCACCAAAATTTTTTGCCACCTCGAGAGTGTTATCATCCGAACCGGAATCAATCACCGCGATTTCATCAATCAGCGGGTATCGCTCCATCAGTTCTGATTTGAAAATGATAATCTCTTTACCGATGGTTTTCTCCTCATTAAGCGTTGGAAGGCATAATGAGATGGTCAGGTTTTTCTCTTCTTTGGTCTCAACAAGTTGTTTGAGATCCCAAAATTTTGAATGATGGTATGTATTTTTTTCGATCCAGGGTTGCAGGTTACTCACAATATCCTCCGTCTACAGCTATAATTGTACCGATTATCTGAGCCAATCCTTTAAAGATCGGGTCAATTTGTATGGTTTCGTTGGTTTTAAATGCCCGCTCGCCCACGGTAATTCCGAGGGTCAAAGCCGGAATATTTTTATCAATAAGGGCAGAAAGTTCAGAAATACTGGGTGCCAGCCTCGGCTCAATATCCAGGCTATTCATAACCGATCGTGCACATTTTGTTAGAGGATGCGCGTAAGGAATGCCGCCTAATATGCGTTTGGCAAAGATATCCAGCTCCACCTGATCGCCGGTTTTTGAAGAAACTTCCATTACAATATCTTCGATAGTATCTGCCGCTTTTTCAACTACCTCCTGAGATTCCGATCGTACTTCAAAGCCGAGTGTTGCATCTCTTGCGATGGTGTTGAATGATGTTCCGCCCTCAATAGAACCCATTACGATGCTGGTTCTGGGACGGCGGGGCAGCCTCATATCATTAATTTTGTTGATCACTTCGTTGAGCGTAAGGATGGCACTTGCATCGCCGAAACGCGACCAGTCGTAGCTCTCCGGCACGCTGCATGTTATCTCGCCGCGGAACATACCAATGGATGAATAACTGAGCCTGCCAAGCTGAATGCCCTCAAGGCAGATAGCATTGTGGATATCGTAGGGGTTGTTATCCAAAAATGATCTTATTCCCTTTAGATTTCCTCTGCCAAGACTTTTGGTTCCGGCAAGCAAAATCAGGTTATTTTTTAGATTGATGTCAATATCCTCGAGAATGTAGGGAAGTGTAACAAGAGCGGCCAAACCAAGGCTGTTATCGGCCACACCAGGCCCGGTGATACTGTCACTGGAAATTTGCATGGTGTGATCTGTTTTAAGAGAGAAAATGGTGTCGGCGTGAGCATTCAATAAGATAGCCCCTTTTTCCTCTTTATTTTCTTTGCTTGCCAGAATTCCCACGCCATTTCCAATACCGTCAATGGCTGAATCGGTCATGCCGGCTTCATCAAAACGATTGAGAATAAATTCAATTCTTCGTTCTTCCTGGAAAGTTGGTGCAGGAATTTCTCCGATCATTACAAGGTTCGCAAGAAGCAGTTCCCTGTACTTTTTAAGCTTTTTTTCTAAATCGGGTAGATAATTATTGAGGGATGTAAAGTCTTTCATGATTAATTAGCGAATATCTGAAATTATGTTATACCATAAAGATGAGAAAAAATGGGATAGAATTCATCTTAAATAATGCATAAAAAGATCTATTTATAGAAATTTAATTTGACCTGGTTGATTTGTATGGTTCAGGTATTTACGCTAATGGGGGTAGAATTCTGGATTTGGGAATTGAATAAGTTGCACCTCACTGATTTATCCTGACCATTACTGTTATCTGAAAGTGTATGTAAATTATAAATGATCTGATATATACAGGATAAATTTTGTTGATATATTGTTTTAAGTAAAAAATTGACTCCCTTTTTAATGAGGAGTGAAATTTAAGAAGGTAACCATATCATTTACTTACTTGTTGAGTATTGCGGTGGCCGTCGTTAAATTCGGGGGGATCTTCAGTACAGGGAATTGTTGTTGATGTAAACAAAGAGAATGTTGTCTCAAGAGCTATTCTTGAGTCATCAGAACAAACAAGCCTTGAATTGAAAGTGGGATTTATCCAGTTGATAAAATCATTGTTTTAGGTTTATTGTGTAATCATAAAATCTTTCAATCAGGTATGAGTTACGTTTTTCGTACACTGAATTTTGTTCGATGGGTTCATTGAGTAACAATATGTTAAAAACAATAAAATTAATAAATTAAAAGAATGTTATGAGGGTGGAAAAATTCTTTTTTTGTTTGATTCTGATCTTTCTAATGGCAGGCTATTCGTACGCGCAGGATATCTCTTATACATATCAAGAGCTTTTTCGTATTGGAGATTCAGAAGAATTTGATGAGAACTACAGTTTTACATCACCGTATTTTATTACTATTAGTGAAGAAGGCTGGATCTATGTATCTGACAGGCGCATGAATGAAATTCGAATATATGATGCGGAAGGCACCTTTATCAATAAAATAGCAGAAAGGGGACGCGGACCGGGAGAATTTACCGAAATTTCCACCATGTATATCGATCCGTCACAGAACCACCTGATCGTGGTTGACCGGATGAACCTGCGAGCCACCCGCTTTGACAGGAACGGGAAGTACCTGGAAACCCACTTGTTGCCCGAAGGCCCTGTTATCTCTCCCTGGCTGGGCCGTGCAGATGTGGATGGAAACCATTACCTGCTATACCGAATTCCGGTTATGCCCAACCAGCCCCGGCCGGAAGAAGATCACCTGGTTCATATATATGATTCTGAATTTTCAAAAATAACAGGGTCACTTGTTGATGCATCTCTTTATGGAAATTTAGACAATTATATAATTGACAGTTCAATTGGAAGCCCAAATACGGGTTTATTTGAACTTACTAAACAGAATAGATTGGTTGGGGCTCCTCATCTTTATAATGGATTTATATATTTGTTTGAAAAAAATCAAAACGAGTGGGGCAACACAATAAGCATGCAAGGTAAGCAACCAACAGGCGAATTAATTTTGGAAGTTGATGCTAACGAATCACCGGATTTTGCTGTACGAATGGGTACTCACAGGGGACTTATAACCTATTTAAAATTGAGTACAAGCATTGGCCTGCATACGGTTGATGATACTATTCTTGCTCATTATGTCCATTTCCAGAACGAAGATCACACAAGTGGTGAGATAGGTGTATCATTATTCGACCTTTCTACCGGTTCTCATCTGGGATATACCAAAATTGAGGAACTCAGCCGGGACCATAATGAACCAACACAAACCGGCTGGAACATCCAGGTTAAATACGCACAAGGCAACAAAATCTACTTTGTTGACAACCGGTATGAGGAGCCGCATGTGGTAGTGGCAGAGATTGAGTTTGATTGGGAGTAACCAATATATATAGACTGGCATGTTCCGGTCAGGCGGACAGGTTTTGGAGGGTGCATTTAATGTTGCCTTTTGAGTTTAGCCCAAAACCACTGCTTCTTCCTGTGCCTTGTTAAACTCAGCGATACTGCTTTTCCGAATGGGGCGTGCCATCAGTGTGGCGGATGTACAGCCGGTAATTTCCACTTCCACATATTCACCCTTTTGGTAGTGCTCCCTGTCAAATACCACCATTTTGTTGGTATCGGTGCGGCCGGAAAGCTGTTCGTCTGATCGTTTACTGGTTCCTTCAACCAGGACAAGATGGCGTCGGCCGATCTCTTTCTTATTGTTTTTCTCCTGTATGGACATCTGCTGCTGGATGATCTCGGTGAGACGCCTCTTTTTTACATCCTCCGGAACATTATCCTCATATTTTCGATGGGCGAGGGTTCGCTCACGCTCCGAATAGGCAAACATGTAAGCCAGGTCGAATTCAACCTGTTCCATTAGTGTCATGGTGTCGCGGTGTTCTTCTTCGGTTTCATCGCAAAACCCGGTGATGATATCGGTAGAAAGCGATACTCCGGGAATAATTTGCTTCATTTGATGAATAAGGCCGAGATACTCTTCGCGTGTATATGGGCGGCGCATACGCTCCAGTACTTCACTGTTGCCCGATTGTGCGGGAATATGAATGTAACTGCACAAGTTCGGCCGTTCGGCAATCAGATGCAGCAGCGGCTGCGGAAAATCTTTGGGGTGCGGGGATGAGAACCGGAACCGGATTTCGGGATCAACACTGCTGGCTTCATCCATAAGGCGTGTAAAATCGATATTTTCGTATTTATAGGAGTTTACATTTTGCCCGAGCAGGGTTATTTCTTTATATCCCTGATCTCTTAACTGTCTGATTTCTCTCAAAATACTTTCCATCGGCCGGCTTCTCTCGCGGCCACGGGTAAACGGCACCACGCAAAACGCGCACATATTGTCGCAGCCTCTCATAATCGAAACAAAAGCTGTAACACCGTTTCCGCTGGTTCGAACAGGGCTGATATCGGCATAGGTTTCTTCCAGCGAAAGCAAGACATTCACTGCCTTTCGGCCATCTTCCACCTCGGCCAGTAGATTTGGAATATCGCGATAGGCGTCGGGCCCAACCACAATATCCACAAGCTGCTCCTGGTCTATGATTCGTTCTTTGATTCTCTCGGCCATACAGCCCAGAACTCCCACGGTCAGCCCCTCTTTTTCTTTTTTGAGTGCACGAAACTCTTTTAGCCGGTTCCAGACCCGGGTTTCGGCATTTTCGCGGATAGAGCAGGTGTTCACAAAAATCACATCGGCCTGTTCAGGGGTTTCAGACGGAGACATGCCCTCATCCATCAGGATGGAATTCACCACCTCAGAATCTGCGAAATTCATCTGGCAGCCGTAGGTTTCTATGTAAAATTGCTTGTTTATCATGATTGGGGTTGAAAGTAAAACTGAGTAGTTATCCGGATATCAGGAACGTCAAAAATACAAATTTAATATGAAGATGTCATTCTCCGAATTTAGAACTTCAAGCTGCTAAACTCTTATTAATGCTGAGGAGTGTAAATCATTTGATGATGCCATCCGAATCGGTGAGCAGGAAAAAGATTGATTCCTGTGAGCCGGTGTTTCCTTCAAACAGCCCGTCGGTTGAACGAGTCCAGCCGGTAACAGCAAAATCTCCGGAGTTGGTTTCGGTTACAGAACGTGCTGCATCTGAATTGCTGCCGCCATTCGATTTTATCCACTCAAGCGAACCGCTGGAATTCAACAGCGCAAGAAACAGGTTGCTGCCATTTGTGGATTGGCCGTCAAAATCTTCATCCGATGATTCTGTCTGGCCGGCTATCAGAAGTTGGTTTCCGGCGGTTTGAATGACAGAATGTGCTTCATCATTCATCGTTCCCCCGACGGAAGTAATCCAGCTTGTTGTCAGGTTAAAATTCAGCCTCATTACAAAAGCATCAAAACCGCCCCGGTTCATCCCATCAAAAAGTCCGGAGTTAGAGTTCGATCTGCCGGTAACTGCAAAACTTCCGTCATTTAGCAGTGTAATGTCGTTGGCAATATCTGTTCCTTCACCCTCAAAAGTAAAAATGGAAATGGTTCTTCCGGATTGGGGATCGGTTTCGTGGACAAAAATACCGGCCTGGCCGGGATTGGCTCCAAAAAATATTCCGTCAGTGGAGCGGTAGGTACCGGTTGTGATGATAGAATTTCCAAGGGTTCCGGTAAGCCCGAGTGCTTCATCATCGGAGCTGCCGCCAAACGGAAGCACCCAATTGAGCTGCCCGTTCAGATTGGTAGCAATCAAAAAAGCATCACGACTGGTATTAAAACGGTTCATAAAATTAAAATCAGTGGAACTTGTAGTTCCGGCGATAATATAATCATTGTTTGCAGCCTGTATAAGTGCATGTGCCATATCTTCATCGGAGCCGCCAAAAATTCTCGTCCACATGAGCTCGCCATCCGGCGAAAGTTTTATCAGGAAAACATCACTGCCGCCCCTGGATAAATCTTCAAAAATTCCGTCGTTTGAATGGGTGTAACCTGTTATAACAAAATTACCGCTGATATCTTCGATGATATCAGTGGCACGCTCCCGACCGCTGCCTCCCAAAGTTTTTATCCAGTCAACCTCACGGTTGCTGTTCAGTTTAATGGTCAAAATTGATTCATTTCTCACATCAAGGCCTGAGAAATCACCATCAGAAGAAGTTGTTGAACCGACTATAAGATAGCCGCCATCTGATGTCTGAATTATTTTTTCACCAAAATCCTGTCCTGATCCGCCAAATGTTTGTGCAGGGACAATTCCATTTTCGGGGTCATCGTCATTGTCTCTGACTGAATCCGGATCGCATCCTGCCAGCAGCAGGGTTGAAAGCAGTGTCATCCAAAAAACTGTATTCAGGAAGAGACGCAGATTATTCATCATACTGTGGTTACCCCTGAATAGAAACCAGCTCTACTTTAAATACCAGTACAACGTTGGGTGGTATCCCGCGCGGGGGTGAATTACCATAGCCAATAGAGGGAGGCAGGAAAAACTCGTATATCGAACCTTCATTCATAAGTTGTACACCTTCGGAAAAACCATCAATCACACCTCCGAGATTCATGTCAATTGCCTGGTTGTCAGGTGGCTGGTCAAATATATGCCCGTTGGTGAACGATCCGGTATATCGTATAGTAACCGTTTGATTTGATTGAGGTTTTTCCCCGTCTCCTTCTTCGATAATTCTGTACTGAAGGCCGGTTTCGGTGATTTGGATATCTTCATTCCTGGAATTGTTGATCATAAACGCATCGGGATCGCGCAGAAATGAATCCAGAGTTAAATCAAAGATCAGAACAGAGCCGCAGTTTATGGATGTGTTTGGTGGCGGTTCATCTCCGTAACCCAGTTCGGAAGGTATTACCAATTCGTAAGTGTCTCCCTCATTCATTAACAAAATGGCCTCGTAAATACCGGCCAGAATATTATCACTGAGTACAAAATAGTCAAGTTCTTCGGTTTCAATAAAGGTTTCTCCGGAGATTAAACTTCCCTTGTAATCCACAAAAACCACATTGCCGATAGAAGGATTGTCGCCTTCTCCTTCCTTAATAATGCGATACTGGAGACCGCTTTCGGTTACAATAACTCCTTCGTTCTGAGCATTTTCTTCCAGGAAGTGAGTTTCATCAACCGTGGTGCAGCTTGGTGAACTTGGATCATCCACGCATCCGGTAAATAGAAGGATTGGAAAAAATAGTATCGGTATATATTTCATAAATCAGAAATTTGATAAGTAGATTAGTAAAAGTGCCAAAATTTATAATGTTGTTTGTTTTGGCAGTGTTTCAATAATATCGTTTAATTGTTTGATGTCATCCGGCAAGGTGTTTTCAAGGAAAGTTGCCAGATGATCCTGGTAAAAGTTTTCATTGGTGTACTGATTCCAAAACCGGCGCTGGGCGTCTATTACAGGAATCATGGTTTCAATATCTGCGGCATCGAAAAAAAGTATTTTGCGGTGCATCTCCTCGAACGAATCGTTGATATTTCCGGCAAGTGCGACCAGAAAAGGCGATTCGCGATTTTCTTCATCCAGTAGAAGGTTATGTAGACCAAACGCATCCATTCTGATTTTATGGCACAAGACAAGCAAATCATCTCGAAAAATGGTTTCTGTTTTCGAGTGCTGATTTCTGTAGTACGCATAATTCCGCATCAGTTTGCGGCTGGTAGTGAGTGTTGCGGCTGCTGTAGCTGCCGCAAAATGTAACAGATTCGGGCTTAATTGGGCCATGTTTCGGGTGATTTGCGCCAGTCGTTCAACAATTTCAGGTCTGATTCTTTAACGGCTCCAACCTCTAAAGCAACCTCAATCAGCGTGGTATAATCAGTGAGTGTATAAAGAGGAAGATTTCTATCCTTAAATTTTTTATTGGCTTTGTCAAAACCATAAGTGAAGATGCTTAAAACGGCCCTGATATCGGCGCCAATGAATTCAAGTGCATCAACAACTGAAATAGCGGAGCCCCCGGTTGAAATCAGGTCTTCAATCACAATAGTTGATTGGCCTTTATCTACTCCACCTTCGATCTGATTGCCAAGCCCGTATGATTTTGCCTTTGCGCGGACATAGGCAAGAGGTTTGTCAAGGTTTTGGGCAATCCACGCTGCATGCGGGATGCCGGCAGTAGCTGTACCGGTAATCACATCAACATCACCAATTTCTTTTTCGATGATATCCGCAAAAGCTTTGGAGATATTTTTACGCACATTAGGATATCGAAGTGTAAGCCGGTTGTCGCAGTAGATAGGGGAATTCCAGCCGGATGTCCATGTGAACGGATTATTTGGCCGGAGTATGACTGCATTAATTTCGAGAAGCAACTTTGCCAGCTCTCTGGAATAAGATTTGTTTAAAATCATACAAATGTTATAAAATCTATTAATTTTGTTATTACCTAACCCGGATAAACCGGCTCATTTTTTGAACGCGATAGCGAAATTCCAAATCACAAATTCCCACAAAGTGATCCCTTTGGGACAAACTCACTACTAAATTTCAGACTCTGAACTTTAGTTAATTTAAAATTTTGAATTTGGTGCTTGCCCCACAAGGGGTGCCTTTGGCATTTTTTGGGATTTCTTGCCAGATTTGGTCAGAACATGAAACCTAAGACTTTAAGTTAGGGTGAAAATTTTACTTTTTGAACCGTCGTCTTGGCAATCTTATGTAACATGAAGCAAACCTTTAAATATAACGAATAATTGTTAAAATCGTGTTACATCAGTGTTTTATTAAAACAGAAGCTAATTTCTTGTATCGGGCGATAAAACCTTTCCCGGTTAAAAAAGTGAAGGGAGGATTCTGTGCAGTATTTCAAGGATTATGAGAGCGTAAAATCCGGCAAGAAGATCATCAAGCAAAACACCATATTTTCCTTTCAATTTTTGCAGTTTGTTGATACCAAGCGGTTTAAGAATATCAAATATTCTGAATAGAATAAATCCGGCCGCCAGAATCACAATATCCTGAGAGAATGAGTAGTGAAAGTTTACAATCAAAAAAGTAAGGGTTTGTCCGGCAGCTTCGTCCATCACAAACTGAGGCGGGTCTTCACCATATAGCTTCTCGCTTGCCGGTGCTGCCCAGAGTGAAAGTGCAATAGTTCCAGCCAGAAGCACATAGATACCATAAACAGGAAAGTAGAGAGCCGTTAAATATATAAGCGGAAGTGATGCAAGACTGCCCCATGTTCCGGGACCGTAAGGCAGCAGGCCCGCGCCAAATAGTGTGCCTGTCCAAATTTTTAAAGAATTCATTCTACAGGCTTCATTTTAAACAACTTACGGTTGACCACCAGGTATTCAATACCGGAGTAAACCGTTATGGCAACAACGGCCATCATGCCCCAGAAGAAAATGTTAGTATCAAAAATTGCCTGGATGGTTTCGCCGAAAGTGCCGCCAAAGAGTATGAAAAAGCCGAAAAGAAGAGCGATATATAAAAAGCCCATTTGAATGGCTGTTTTGGCTTTAGCCGTTACTCTTGTCTGAAGTGTGATGCCCCGTCGATTAGAATAAATCCTGAGAACGGTAACGATTACGTCGCGGATAACGATTAGCACCACTGCCCACCAGGGGAATTGTTGAGGGTCGAGAAACGGAAGGCAGACAAACCCGGCAAAAGTGAGGAATTTATCAGCGAGCGGATCAAGAAAAATTCCAAATTCACTTTCTACATTGTAACGCCGTGCGAAATAACCGTCAACAGCATCTGTGATTGCAGCTACGGCAAAAACAACCAGGCTCAGGCCTCTCCACAAAATATCATCCTGAATGAATAGGATCAGAAAGATTGGAGCCATTGCCAACCGAAAGCCGCTTAGTATGTTAGGTATCTTTTTTTCCAATGGTGTTTGTTATGTCTGCGTATAGCTCTTGGTGATCAATTGAGGTAAAGTTACGTTATAATTAAATCAAAAAGAGTGGTTGTCATCTGATTCTTTAAGCAGTTAGTCCCCTCAAAGTTAAAGGATTTCATTTCTAAACTACAAAAACATGCACTTTTATGTTGATTTTTATTATCCAGCCCTCGTCAGACCGCTTTCTGCGGTCAGACGAATCTTTCCATGAAATAACCTCTTTCTTTGTCGTGATGAATGGGTAGAGTAATATTTTTTCATGTATTTATTCGTCAGACGAATCCTTCCTTTACATTGGCTGCTGTCTTATTTCTAATGAAAATAGTTAATTCAGCATTTCTACTGGTACCAATTCGTCAGACGAAGAACCCTCGTCAGCCGAATAGCATCACACCAGGAAATACATTTATAAAATTTTTAAACATGATATTTCATCAAAGCAAGGCAAAGCCCTATTTTCCACTGATATGAATAAAGCACATATAATAACCATCGGGAACGAGTTGCTGATTGGGGATACTGTAAACACAAATGCCTCATGGATTGGAAGAATACTGACAGATTCAGGGTTCGACGTAGAGCGTATTTTTACCATTCCGGACAATTACGAAATTATAAAAAAACAGATAGAGCAATCTATAGAACAGGCAGATTTTACCGTGGTAACTGGCGGGCTTGGGCCTACACACGATGATATCACCAAAAAAGTGGTGGCCGATATTTTTGAAACCGGTATGATTCGCAATAAACTGGTGTTGGCGCATATTAAAGAAATATTCAAGAAACGAGGGTATAGGCTTTCCAAATCTAACCTGGAGCAGGCCGATGTGCCCGAGAAATGTGAAGTACTCTTCAACAAAAGGGGAACGGCGCCCGGCATGTGGTTCGAAAATAACAAGAGATACCTTGCGGTGCTGCCCGGCGTTCCTCATGAGATGAAATACCTGATGCGTGAGATCGTTCAGCCAAAGTTGTTCAAGTTTTTTCCGGAATCAGAAATGTGGGTTACCGAATATTTCAAAACGGTGGGAATTCCCGAAAGCACCTTAAGCGACCGCATTGGCAATTTGGAAGAATTTGTGAACAACGGTGTGGGCATTGCATTTTTGCCTAACCCGGCCGGTGTTACCATTCGGATTAGCGCAAGCGGTACAGATAAAACAGATGCCGGAAACAAACTACTGAAAATCAAAGAAGTGTTAAATCATAAAATCGGAGACTATCTCTATGGAAAAGGAAAAAACCTGGAACTTGCCGATGTTTTGGGTGAACTTCTTGCAGAAAAAAATCTGACCATTGCTGCGGCAGAAAGCTGTACAGGCGGCCTCCTGACCGATAAACTGACCGATATTCCCGGGAGCAGCCGATATTTGAAAGGCGGAATAATTGCCTATGCAAATGAGATAAAAACCGGTATGTTGAATGTTGATGAACAACTGCTGGCCAGAGAAGGTGCGGTCAGCAGGCAGGTTGCACTGCAGATGGCTAAAGGTGTGGCGGAATACTGCCGGGCGGATATAGGCGTATCCACCACGGGAATAGCCGGCCCGGGCGGCGGAACCGGCGATAAACCGGTTGGAACCGTTTGGATGGGTTTTTGGATCAATGGCAGCCATTTTGCGTTAAAATCAATATTTACAAGCAATCGCCTGGTGAATAAGGAGCGGACGGTTATGGTGGTTCTGGAAACCCTGAGAAGGCATTTGCTCGGCATTAAAAGTTATCCCTACGAACTCAAACCCCATCTTCCTTGAGTTTTCTAATTTCGATTTGGTTACTGGCTTCGGTTTTCCTGTATCCGGCTGATGGGGTGAAAGAGCTGCCATTTTCCTCATATAGTCTGGAAATTCCTGTGATACAGCCCGAAATCAGCGATACCATACCGCGAAAACTGGTGCCATCACTGCTGCTGCGTGACCGTGAAGTAATTCTGCCTCAATTTGAGATTATTCCGGAGGAGATGCAGGTATGGACTGATCCGCAGCTCCGCATACCCGAAGAAGAAATTCCGGATACCGTGCATGTCTGGAATTATCGTGCACCAACTGGGTTTGAGGTGGGAGAAACCGACAGCACAATGCGCTGGACCAAACTTCTGAACCTCTTTGACCGATTCCATCAGGAAAAAGGAGCCATTACTTACCGAACCGGCACGGTGGGGCGGATGGATGGTGTGGAACTGCACGCATTTGAAACACGGCATCTGAATCTTGAAATGGAAGGGCTAAACCTGAACGAGCCGCTCACAGGCGCCGTAAACTGGAACCGGCTTCCCATTCATAAAATTTCTGAATTCAGAGAGGCAGATTATGGGGCGTCATACCGCTCGCAAACCCGTCTGAGAGACCATTACCTGGTGCAGCCCCGCACCTACCTCAATTTCGATGAAAGCAGTTTTAACCACCGAAGCCTGGAATTTTCATACACCCAAAACTTCAGGAGCACAACAAATCTCGAACTTTCTTTTTGGGACCGCCGGGACGGAGGCGGTTATACCCGCCAGGAGGTGGACGGACGGCAAATTGTGGCCCGTGCCTATCATCAGTTGAATGACCGGTGGCTTTTAAAAGGAGCTTTCATCAACAACGATCTTGACCGGCAGGAGCCGTTTGGCTATTCCATAACCGATCCGCGCCTGTTTGCATTTAACCGCTTTATCGAAACGCCTCTGCAAGCAGGAGCCAACTCAAACCAGGCCTCCAACGATGTTTATCTTCAAGCCCATCACCGAAAAAATATAGATTCTGATGTATCCACCAAGTTTGGCCTGCACTATCAATCTTCGAAGTGGGAGCTCACATATCCTGCCGATTCGATCGCTGTCAGCTTTCAGAATATGGAGTTATTTGCGCGTCAGCATGTGAGATTTGGTTCCACGAGGCTTTCAGCTTCGGGTCGGACTTTCTTTTTGAATGAACGTGAAGAATTAAATTTGGCAGAAACAAGCTGGCTTGGGGGTGAAGCGGAGGCCAATATCAGCCAGAATTTTACACGCCGGGCGAGGATAGACGGCAACGCAAAACTAACCGTCTGGGATGATGATCGTACATCAAACGAGATTTCCGGCCGGTTCCTGTTTGAGCCTTTTGGCCGGGCAAGGCTCTCGGTATTTGGTGGGCTGTTGTCGAGAGCACCCGATATTCAGGCAGCTTACTGGCAGTCTAACGTTTTTCAGGGTAATGCGGATCTGGAGAACGAAGAGTCGCAGTTTGTGGGGGCAATGGCCGAAATACCTTTGTCACGAATTCTCCAGGCTGGTGTGAGAGGTGACCTCAGAGAAACCGAAAATGCAATTTTTGTAAATAATGAAGGACAGTTTGCCAACATCGATCCCTACAAAATGGTAAGTGCCACGGCATGGCTTTCGCTCGATTCAAGAATTTTTGAAGGGGAGGTCTCCGGAACCTATAAAACATTTTCATCCAACAGCACAAATCCCATCAACGAAACTCTTGATTTTTCCGGGGAAAGAGTTTGGCTGAAAGGCAACATCTATTGGAAAAACTATCTGTTTGACCAGGCAACGTATGTGAAAACCGGATTCTCGGGAATGTTTTCGCCAAACGCCTTCAGAACGGCTGAATTTATCACCCCGCTGAACCGCTGGCAGCATGGAACAAATGAGCATGTGAATCCATCATACTACCGTCTGGATTTTGATTTGTCAGCCCGGGTGAGATGGTTCATGGTTTTAATAAAATGGGAAAATATACTTGACCGTGTTGAGCAACTGGGCTACTTTGAATCCACGGGCTATCCCATGCCGGAAAGGCGGTTCAGGTTTGGGCTGAGAGTACTTTTTACAAATTAGTGAGTATAGAGCCAATGAGCTTAGGTTATGTTTTAAAAGAAGGTTTTGCAGGGCTGGGACGCGCCCGCTTGGCAGCTTTTACCTCCATTTTTTCTCTTTTTATTGCCGTGCTGCTGATCGGTGTACTTTTCAGGATTGGCTACAACGCTTACGAAGTGGCGCAATTGATACGGCAGCAGGTTGAGGTGGAAATTTTTCTGGATGACCTGGATGAGCCTGCCACCCGCGAGATGGAAGAGCTGCTGCTCCAAAAACCACAGGTACAGGGGCTTACCTACATTTCGAGCGACAGCGCCTCGCGGGTATTTCAGCAGGAATTTGGGCTGGGCTCGGAAACCATTGCCGACCTAAATTTTTTACCCGCATCGTTCCGTGTGGTGATGTCTGACGAGTTTAATGTCGCCCAGATCGATTCCCTGGTTCAGGAAATCCGAACATACGAAGGTGTGGACGAGGTGCGGTTTAATCTTGCCCTGCTGCAGATGATTGAGGCAAGAACAGAGATGCTGGTTTTGGCAGGCTCCGGGATTGGAATATTTATTCTCTTCGTAGCCATGATTCTTGTGTTCAACACCATTCGGCTGACCATCTACGCAAAACGCGACCTGATACGTGCCATGAAACTGGTTGGCGCCACAAACTCATTCATCAGAATGCCTTTCCTGGTTGAGGGTGTGTTGCAGGGATTGATAGCCGGAGGTACCGCTGCACTGATTATGTATGCACTTTTTGAGTGGGCAGTACCGCATTTTCTGCCTCAAATTGGAGTGCTCTCCTGGCCGATGGGAGAATGGTATTTTTTAACCGGCGGGACCGTGCTGCTGGCTGTGTTTATGGGCTGGTGGGGAAGCCGCTGGGCCGCAAGAAGATTTATCCGGGATAGCCGCGTAGGGTTGAATTGACTGAAAACGACTGATTCAAACAGTCATCAATTTTTTAATGACTTAATCTTATCCCCGCTCTCTTTACGGCGATTGCACTCTTCTACGTTGTTGCAGGTACCGATCAAATGCAGGGAGTGCCCTTCAATCTTGAAATCGTGGATTTTTTCCATAAGCTTCTGGATTTCAAGAATTCGCGGATCACAAAACTCAATCACAACACCGCACTCTTTGCAGATCATGTGATCATGCTGCTGGTAGGCATAAGAACGCTCGTAGTAATATTGGTTTTTCCCGAACTGCTGCCGCTGAACCAGGCCGCATTCAATCAGAAGGTCAAGCGTATTATAAACGGTTGCCCGGGATACACGGCTTCCGGAATTTTTCATGTTGAAGAAAATATCATCAGCATCAAAATGCCCGTCTGAGCGGTAAATTTCCTCAAGCACCATAAAACGCTCGGGTGTCTGCCGCTGGTTTCTCTCCTTCAGATAAGTTCTGAAAATTTCTTTTACCAAATGGATGGTTTCTTCTGGTGCCTGATGTGCCATAATAAAGTGATTTACTGTGAATTCGAGATAAGAATGATATTAATTGGTTGAATGCGTCATATTGAGCGCAATTCCGATGGTGCTTTCCCAACGGAATGAAGTCGAAATATGAAGTTTTCGACTTCGTTCAGGCCAAAAAGCGGCCGGAACTGCGCTCAAACTGACGAAACCTTAAATTTTATATCGAACTCACGTTGATTTAATTTTTTTATAAAGGTACGAAAATATGCCTGTTATGCACACAAAATGGTTTAAACCTCATGAGCTTATAGTGGCTGTTCAAAAAGGACGTCATCCCGCACCTGATGCGGGATCTCCTAACTTTGATAAAAGCAGGAGATGCCGCCTGTCCCTTTCGGGAGATCGAGGTCCGGCTTGACGGTATCATTGAAAAAGTTTCTGTTAGTGCTTTAGAAAAACAATGGCCTGCATTTCTAAAAAAAACGCAGCTTTGGAAACCTTCTTACCAAATATTTTTTTTATTATAGATGAATATCAAAAAACTGGTAATTTGTATTTTACAACAAACGCATATTAAAACTTAAAACCGGAATCTATGCCAGCCATTGTTGCTTTTGAAACTCTGACAGATCTTTATCTCAATCTCACAGAAAAATACAAAAATTCCCCAAAAACGGCTTTTGCCTACAAACCCTCGCCCAAAGAGGCATACAAAACCGTTACCTGGGATACGGTTAAAGAAGATGTTACATTAGTTGCAAGTTACCTGCTTGAACAGGGAGTACAGAAGGGCGACCGGGTTGCCATTTTGAGCGAGAACCGGTACGAATGGGCGGTGGTAGACCTGGCAATTCAGATGACGGGCGCCATCAACGTATCGCTGTATACAACGCTTCCGGCTAACCAGTGCGAGTATATTCTGAAAGATTCCGGTTCAAAAATATTTTTTGTATCCACAGGAATTCAGCTAAAAAAAGCTGTTGAGGTGTTTGATAACTGCCCGGAGCTGGAAACCGTTATTGCTTTCGATGAGCCGAAAGTGAAAAAATACATGCAGAAAGATTATGTGAAATTGTACGACACCATTTGCAAGACAGGTTTGAAGGCCGAGCAAAAGTGGGCAGGTGAATTGAAAAAAAGGCCAAAATCCATTCAGCCCGAAGATGTTGCCACTCTGATTTATACATCAGGCACAACCGGCCAGCCGAAAGGCGCCATGCTGACCCACAGAAATATTGTGAGTAATGTAAAGGCGGCGCACGAGGCAATTTCGATCAGCGACCAGGACCGTTGCTTATCCTTTCTCCCGCTGTGCCACTCGTTTGAACGCACCGGCGGATATTACGCGATGATAGCGGGTGGTGCCGAGATTTATTACGCTGAAAGTGTGGATACTGTGGCCCGGAATATGACCGAAGCACATCCCACCATCGTAGTAAGTGTGCCAAGGCTTTTTGAAAAAATCTATAACCTCGTGCATAATAACGTGAAGGAGGGAAGTGCCGTGCAGCAGGCCATTTTTAACTGGGCGCTGGATGTGGGCGAAAAATACTGGCAGGGTAAGCGCGGTCTTGTTGCCCTGCAAAAAGGCTTAGCCGACAGGCTCGTGTTTAACAAATTGAAAGAACGCACAGGCGGCCGCATCCGGTTTTTTGTATCCGGAGGTGCAGCCCTCCCCGCCGAAATCGGAACGTTTTTTATGTCGGCCGGGCTCAATATTATCGAAGGCTACGGGCTGACCGAAACCTCTCCTGTGATGTGTGCCAACCGCTATGGCGAAGAGGTGATGGGAACGGTTGGCAAAGTGATGAACGGTGTAACCGTTGGGATTCAGAGCCTGGAAACCAATGAAATTATAGCCCAGGTCAGCGGAGAGGATTACCCGACGGACATCACATGTAAAGAGGGTGAAATTCTCAACCGGGGTCCCAATACCATGAAAGGCTACTGGAAAAATGATGAGGCCACAAAAGAGATGATCGATGACGATGGCTGGCTTCATACCGGTGATGTAGGCCGTTTTGAGAACGGACGCCTGAAAATCACAGATCGCATCAAGCATATGATCGTGAATGCCGGCGGTAAAAATATCTATCCCGGCCCGATTGAAGACCTTTTTAAAACAAGCCAGTGGATCGATCAGATTGTGGTGGTTGGCGAAAATAAAACCTTCATGGCAGCACTGATTGTTCCCGACTTTGAGGCCCTTGAAAAATATGCCAAGCAGAACGATATCAGCTTTTCATCCAACGAGGAGCTGATTTCTCACGAATCGATTGAAAACCTGTTCAGCAAGGAGATACGGTCGTTCTCCAAGGAGCTGGCATCACACGAAAAAATCCGTGATTTCCGGTTAGTGCCGAATGAATTTTCCGTAGAAACCGGCGAGCTGACCCCCACACTGAAAGTGAAACGGCGGGTTATTGAAGACAAGTACGGCGATCTGATCGCAGATATTTTTGAAGGGGACGAGGGATAAGTGATTTTTTAGAAAAAATCGATAATGATGTGTTAATAATAAACATCAACGCTGAAACCCTGAAAAATTTTTGCATGTAATCATGCTCAGTAGCTGAGAACTCTGTCAATTCAAACTTTTATATTCAGTTGGTGTTGATCCAACCCGTTCTTTAAAGAGCCTCGTGAAATGCTGCGGATACTTGAATCCTAATTCAAACTCAATTTTGGAAAAGCAGTCCAATATAATTTGCCGTTCTCGTTCCGATACGTGCAAAGCTTCACTCGTTTCATAACTAAAAAAGTGATAATCCTGAATGCTGCTTGCAAGCGATGTACCGGCCAACAAGTCTGGGTGAAATACCAGCGCGTGGCCAAACGGCTGATAATATTCGCCGGTTACCTCTAATTCCAGCACCTGTCCGGGATTTACAAACACAAGTGTGCCCTCCTGGTAGTCGTAATAGTTACGGCCATACTTTAAATCCCCGCATTTCACATCTTTAAGAAAAATGGTGTAGAGGCCAAAATGAAGCTTTATACTTTTATGACCATTCCAATTTCTCGGTTCTGCTTTTGAAAAATCGATCACACTCACCAGCGGGTGGTGAGTTTCATGGTTATTCAACTCATTGTACTCGCTTACAGAATTAAATCTATATAGTTGTGTCATATCTCAACCTT
>SLPZ01000195.1 GCA_007131725.1 Balneolaceae bacterium | reverse complement strand
TTACCATCTACATCAAACCGCCCCCAAAAGATATTGTTAAGGATGTGGTTAAGTATGCCGATATCAGCCTCAACACCGAACTGGCTACCCTGCACGAACTGTCTGATGAAGCGGAGAGGCAGAATACAGTTCATAAAGTCATCATAATGATTGAGTTGGGCGACCTGCGTGAGGGCGTGATGCGCGAAGATCTCATCAATTTTTATGAAAAAGTGTTCCGTCTGCCGGGTATACAAGTCGTTGGGTTGGGTACAAATTTGAATTGCCTGCACGGCGTAATGCCCGATGGCGATAAATTGATTCAACTGGCTCTCTACAAGCAGATAATTGAACTGAGATTTAAGAAAAAAATTCCGCTGGTATCGGGGGGTACAACAGTAACCATACCGCTGCTGCTTCGCAATCAACTGCCGGATGGTGTAAACCATTTTCGAGTAGGAGAAGCACTCTTTTTCGGGAAAAATCTGTTTACTGACGGATTGATTGAGGGTATGAGTGATCAGGTACTGGAGCTTTATACCCAGGTTATCGAAATATCGGAAAAACCGGTAGTTCCAACCGGAGAGCTTGGCATGAACCCACAGGGAAAAACCACAGATGTGGCCGAAGTGGATTATGGAAAAACTGCTTACCGGGCAATTATTGATATTGGTGTGCTCGATATTCAGCCAAACTACCTGGTGCCTGTTGATGACAGCATCGAAATTTCCGATGCCAGTTCCGATATGCTGATTCTGGATGTGGGCAGTAATCCCAATAATTACAAGGTAGGGGATATGATCCGCTTTAAGCTAAAATATATGGGAGCCCTTGGCCTGATGAATTCTAATTATATTGATAAAGTTGTGGCTGATTAAATCCCTTCTGAGTTTATAAGATGCAAAATAATAAGAAATTTTATCCGGTTATGAATCTGCCGGAAAAATACAAAGTGTTTGATTTTAGAGAGGGTTTTCCCAGGCAAGAGATCACAGAATTTATTAAAAACGGCGGCTGGGGAGTCGGAAAATATAATGAGAAGCGAAAAAATATGTATGTGGCTCCGCAGTACGAAAACCGCCGGAATATCCACATGGGAATTGATATATGGGCGCCCGCCGGTGAACCGGTTTTTGCCCCGCTGGACGGAAAAGTGGCATACACGGGAAATCTTTCTGAAAAAGGAAATTACGGTGCTGTAATTGTTCTGAAGCACATTTTTGACGGACAACCGCTTTATGCACTATACGGACACCTCAGCCTGAAAAGCCTTGAACAAGTTTCTCCAGGTGAAAGTATCGATGCCGGAGGAATTGTTGGCTGGCTTGGTAATGAAACTGAAAACGGTAACTGGCCGCCGCATTTACATTTTCAATTAAGTTTGAAAGATCCGGAAGAAGCCGATATGCCCGGCGTGGTTTCTGAGGATGAATTGGAAAAGGCGCTGGAAATTTATCCGGACCCGAGGAAGCTACTTGGAAATTTATATTGATAACGCGTTTACCAGTTGGATTAAAATTTCGAAATTGTCCCTCCACGTGCTGGCGCAAGCGTCCGCTTCTGCCTTTGGTGCCTTGTGCCTTTGGTGCCTGTCCCACCGAAAGAGAATTTATGACATTAATTGAAACAGTTTGCCAAATGAAGGTGTTACGTAACTGCGCAAATTGTGCTTTTTTCACTTTAGGCGCTTATGGCAATCTTAAAACTAATATGTTGTCGATGTAGATCAGATAGTTACAAATTTTCCAACTTTCAACTGCTTCCGACGCCTCAAGGTTTTTTTAGGTAGTTTATTTTAGTGTAGATTACTATTAAGTGAAAACCTTACTCAAATTTATTTTCATTATTGACATAGAATATGCCGTTAGGCATAACCGATTTTATTTAAAAAATCTTTCGGAACCAGATGATGAAAGAAATAGTTGCGAACCAACTAAAGATTCTTATAAAAAAAATCTTGACGCCTCGGGATCAACTTTTCGTATAGATCTTATTTCCCGGAGGAAATACATGGTTGCCTGAAATACCCAAACCTTAAATTATGACAAATCACCTCGTCAATCTGAGAAAAGAACTTCATCAACATCCCGAACTCTCCGGGCAGGAAGAGAAAACGGCTGAACGGATTGCTGAAGAACTTTCGAAATGCAGTCCTGATGAAATTCTTACCGGATTAGGGGGGACAGGTGTTCTCGCAAAGTTTTCTTCGAAAGAAGACAAGGCAAAACAAGCCATACTATTTCGTGCCGAGCTTGATGCCATTGCCGTGCAGGAAGAAACCGGCAAAGAATATCAATCCCAAAAAGATGGAGTGATGCACGGCTGCGGCCACGACGGACACATGGCCATTTTAATGGGGCTGGCACATATGCTGAAAAAAGAATCTTACCCCGGCCTGGATGTATTTCTGTTGTTTCAGCCTGCGGAAGAAAACGGAGAGGGAGCTGCGCGTGTACTTGCAGACCAGCGTTTTCAAAAAATTGAACTGAACCACGCCTTTGCTCTGCACAATCTGCCGGGATATCCTGAACACAGTGTGCTGATAAAGCCAGGTGTTTTTGCCGCAGCCTCGGTTGGGGTAGATATTCATTTTAAAGGAAAAACCAGCCATGCTGCCTACCCGGAACAGGGGTCAAATCCATCCTTATTAATTGCAGAAATGGTGAGTATGGTTAATGAGAAGCTGAGAAGTTTCAGGCAAAATAATCCACTGAACAAAGCAGTGAACTCCTACATCCGGCTTGGTGAACAAGCATTTGGAATCAATCCGGGTATCGGAAAACTGGGTTTCACTCTTCGGTCGCCATCCGATAAACAACTTGGCCAGGCTGTTGAGACAATCCGTGAAATCGGTGAAGAAATCAGCAGTAACTTTGAAGGAACTTTGAAAATTTTTGAAGTTGAGCCGTTTGCAGCCACTATAAATTCTGAAAAAGGAGTTGAAATAGTGAAAAATGCGACAATGGAGTCCGTTGTTGAGATATCCGAATTAGATGAACCATTTCCCTGGAGTGAAGATTTCGGGGAGTACAGGAAAAAATCTCCCATTACACTTTTTGGACTGGGTGCCGGTGAAAATTCACCAGCACTGCATTCCGAAACTTATGATTTTAATGACCGGCTCATCGAAACCGGGATTGAACTTTTTAGAGCAATTTGCATGCATTATTCATCAGAGAAAGAGAAGGCCTGAACTACAACACCTTTATCACCAAAATCAACGATCTCATATCGGGCTCAAATAAATTATTAAAATTTGCATCAGAAAAGATGCATTTCTTTAATTTTTCAAAATTCTTTTTTAAGCTCTCCTGTTCAACATGCAGGCGGACGCATAAAACTTTGTATGGGGATATCAAAAAATCAGAATATCTTTATGAGTTCATAAACAATTCATTCCATGTCACATCAAGATTTGTACAAAATACAACCCTCTCAGATTGTTTTGAGCAGAAGTGCCTTTAAGCAGAACATTACTTTTTTGAAAAGCAGGATAGATAAAAGTGTAAAATTTTCATCGGTCATCAAAGGCAATGCATATGGGCATGGTGTTTCTTCTTTCATCCCAATGGCCGAGGAGTTCGGTATTGATCACTTTTCTGTGTTCAGCGCATATGAAGCTGAAGGAGTACTTAAATTTCGAAATAATCCGGATACCAGGATAATGGTTATGGGAATGATCCGCGATGATGAAATTGAGTGGGCGGTAGAAAATGACATTGAATTTTATCTGTTTGATATGGCAAGGCTTGAGGCGGCCATTAATGCAGGCAAGAAAATCGGGAAACCCGCAAGAATACACCTGCAAATTGAAACGGGAATGAACAGAACAGGATTTGAAGAACAGCTATGGCAGCCGGTTTTTGATTTAGTGAAGAAAAACAGAGAACATCTTAAGCTGATTGGACTGTGTACTCATTTTGCCGGTGCAGAAAGTGTTGCCAATTATTATCGGATTCAAAATCAGAACAAGCAATTCCAAAAAGCCCTGAAAATTGCCGAAATGGTTTTTGGTGAAAGGCCGCTTGCCCATGCATCCAGTTCGGCTGCAACGCTTACCTACCCCGAAATGCATTACGATATGGTAAGAATCGGAATTGCTCAGTACGGTTTTTGGCCGAGCCGCGAAACATTCATGCATCAAATAAAATCAAGCGGCATAAAGCGGGGTAAAGATCCGCTAAAAAGAGTGATGACCTGGAAAAGTGAGGTAATGAACACAAAATGGGTGAATGAGGGAGAATTTATTGGGTATGGCAATGTGTACATGGCCGGCAGAAATATGCAGATTGCAACGGTGCCTATCGGATATTCGCACGGATTCGGGCGAAATCTAACCAATACAGGATATGTATTGATAAAGGGAGAACGGGCCAACGTTGCAGGCCTCGTGAACATGAATATGATTACCGTGGACATAACGGATATTCCAAATGTTGGAAAAGGCGAAGAGGTGGTTTTAATTGGCCACCAAATGGGTAATGAAATTACATTAGCCTCATTCAGCGAAATGACCAATCACCTGAATTACGAAATCCTTACTCGGATTCCGGCATCTATTCCAAGGATTGTTGCGAACTAAATTGTAACTGACAATTGCCATAATATTAAGCGCATTCAAAAAAATTTATTTCTTTTGCTAAAGCTTTCCTGATATGCAATAATTAAGAGTATGTTGTATGTAAACAGCCACTTCTTTACAAATGTAAATAGCATTAACATTCGTAAATTTTGTTTGATGGGGAATTCTCAAAAAAAGCTATTCAAATAGTAAGATTATTTCTTGAAATCTTTCAGAAGAGGGATTGTTCGGTAAAAATTCAATGAAATTGGGGTTTAAATAGATAGGTGAAAGGTGATGAAAGAATAATGCTTTATGAAATTCAATTTTTATGAATTTAGTATGATGTTTTAACTTATTTAAGAAAATTTTACAAATTAGTTGAATTGGTTTGATCCATATGCTAAATTTGCATTGCATTACGATGGCTTAGCTTCAAAATGGCCTAATCGTTAATTAAAGGATCAGACAATCCGAACCAAAACATTCTACAACGCTGTTGAAATACATTTTCACAGAACACGTGTTCACTCAATCTAATCTTTTATTCAGTACTTGTGCTGTTAGAACTTTCAGTGCAACTACGAATCGTTGTATTTAACCAAAACAATAACCCAATGAGGTCTTAGTATGAACTATAAGTTACTAACAATTCTGTTTTCTGTGCTTTTGCTGCCATGTGCTCTTCTTGCACAAGGCGCCATAGAAGGTACAGTTACAGATAATCGAACAGGTGAAACCCTGCCCGGAGCTACAGTATATGTAGTAGAGTTAGAAAGAGGCACATCTACAAACGTTGATGGACAATTCAGTATAGCTAATGTGCCGCCGGGCACCTACACACTTCAAATCTCTTTCGTCGGATATTCCGTCTATCGTACAGAAATTGAAGTAGAAACTACCACCGTAACACAAGATGTAGCTCTCCGGTCCGACCTTTTCGGACTCGAGGAAATTGTTGTTACAGGGGTGCTGGGCGACACTGAGCTAAGGAGAACCCCGTTTACTGTTGCACGTGTATCAGAGCGTGAACTTGAATTGGTGCCGAGTGTAACCCCAGAAAGCGCCCTTCGCGGTAAGGTTCCCGGAGTTAACATTGTACAGGGAAGCGGCCAGCCGGGTACGGCACCTGCTGTGAATCTTCGCGGTGTAACCACGCTTTCCGGTAATAACCAGCCGCTCTATATTGTTGACGGTGTTATTCTTGGATCAAGTACTGTTGACGTAGAATCACTCGATATTGAAAGCATCGAGGTAGTAAAAGGTGCTGCTGCTGCATCACTTTATGGTTCAAGAGCTGCAAATGGTGTTATCAACATCCGAACCAAGCGCGGACGCACAATTTCTGAAGGTTCTACAAGAATAACTGTTCGTAACGAGTTTGGAAGAAGTTCTCTGGAAACCAGCCCACAGGTTAACATGTCGCATGCATTTGAGGAAAGCGGAGATCCAAATCTGCCCTGGCTTGATGCGGATGGTAATCCCACAGATAATCCGGTACTCAGAGTTATCTATGATGACACGGATGTAGCATTTATGGATCGTGAATATCCGGTACAAACGTTTGATAACTTCGACCGTTTCTTCAATCCCGGCAACTTTATGACAAACTATGTTGCAATTGCCCAGAGAACCGGAACCACAAATTACCAGGCCTCATTCACCAATACCCAACAGGATGGTGTACTCGATCAATTGTCAGGCTATGGTCGTCAAAACGTACGTTTAAATCTCGACAGCCAGCCACTGAGCAATCTTACACTCTCTGTGAGTACATATTATGCTCAATCAGAGCGTGATCAGATTCAAACCGGCCCCGGAAGCCCGTTCTTTGGCCTGGCATTTACATTTCCTGATATTGACTTGGACATGCGTGATCCTGACACAGGACGTTTTGTTATTCAGCCAAATCCGGCAAGTATTGAGGAAAACCCTCTTTACGAAGTTGCATACAACGACCGTAAAGACTTCAGAAATCGTGTGTTGGGAAGCTTTGATGCAAGGTACTCACCAACCGATTTTCTTGAGATTGCAGGGGATTTCAGCTACGACCGGTCCAACAGAAACTTCCAGAGGGTATGGCCCACATGGTGGGAGCAGATCGACCAGAATTTCTATGAAGGCGGTGGTTTATTTATTCGTGATGAGTTTCAGGAAGCAATTAACCTGAGCTTGAATGCCACATTGTTACGTGATTTTGGCAACCTCGCTACAAGAACACAGTTACGAATGCTTCAGGAGCGTGAAGAGTTTTTCCGACATGATTCTGAAGGTCGCCGGTTTGCTGTTGATGGTGTGCCACGCCTCGATATTACCGACAGCGAACGTCAGGATCTTGGAAGCCTGAACACAGAAGTACGTTCAGAAGGATTTTACGCCATTACAAACCTCGATTATGCAGGTAAATATATTCTTGACGGTTTGATCAGAAGAGACGGAAGTTCCTTGTTTGGCGCCGATCAGCGCTGGCAAACCTATTATCGCCTCAGCGGTGCGTACCGTTTGAGCGAAGAGGACTGGTGGACTATCGATGCCCTGGATGAATTTAAAATTCGTGCTTCTTTAGGTACTGCAGGCGGCCGTCCCGGTTTCTTTGCCCAGTACGAAACATGGTCAGTTGCCGGTGGTGCTGTAAGTAAGTCGAACCTTGGTAACAGAGACCTTCGTCCGGAATTTGCACGCGAAATTGAATTTGGTGTTGAAATGGGTCTTTTTGAGCGATTTTTAGTAGATGTAACATACTCAAGAACCAAGACAGAAGATCAGATTCTATTGCTACCGCTCGTGAGCTATTTTGGTTTCTCCAACCAGTGGTCAAACGCAGGTACAGTAGAAGCCAATACGTTAGAAACAAGTTTGCGTGCTTTTGCCATTCAGCGGCGGGATATGAGCCTCTCATTTAATTTAATGTTTGACCGCTCAGTATCTGAAATCACCGAATTTAACAGGCCTGCACAGCGTTACGGCCCTGGAACTCAGGCAAGTGATGTATTCTTCCGAAGAGAAGGTGAAAAAGTAGGTACTTTCTACGGATTCCAATTCGCCAGAAATGAAAGTTCTCTCCCGGTAGACTGGCAGCAATACAGTGACTATTTCCAGAGAGATTCGAACGGATATATGGTGCCTGTAGGCTCCGGAGGTTCTGTTGCTGATGCCAACTGGGGTACAACAGTTGAGCTGCCCGACGGCAGTGTGGTGAACTGGGGTATGCCTGTACGTTTTGTTGATGAAGAAGGTGAAGATTTCCAGAGATTAGGAAATGCATTGCCGGACTTCAGCATGTCGTTCAGCACAAACTTCAGATACAAGAATTTAACGCTGTTTGCACTGTTCGACAGCCAGATTGGCGGAGAAATATACAATCAAACCCGCCAGTGGGCATATCGTGACAATATCCATGCAGATCAGGATCAAAGAGGCGCTGCAGAACCCAAGCCAATGGCTTACTTCGAAACTCTGTATGCGCAAAACAACTCCAGCTCTCACTTTGTTGAGGATGGAAGTTATGTGAAACTGAGAGAACTGGCTTTGCGATACTCTTTCGATTTTGAACAATTACGGCCAATCTTCGGAGATGCTCTGAACAGGGTGACCCTGAGTTTGATCGGACGAAACCTGCTTACTTTTACAGACTATTCAGGATTCGATCCTGAAGTAGGTGCAAGTGGCGGAACTACTGCCGGCGGCGATCAAACGATCTTCCGTTTTGATGGTTTCAACTACCCGAACTTCAGAACAATTTCCGGAAGTATAGAAATTCAATTTTAATACATAAGCAGTTAAAAAATTATGATTTATAAAAAATTAAAAATCTTAGCACTCCTTGTTGGAGGAATTTTACTGCTGTCTGGCTGTATGGATCTGCAGGTGGATAACCCGAACAATCCCGATACTGAGCGTGCCCTGGCTTCTGCCTCTGATACCGAAGCACTTGTAGGCAGCCAGTACCAGGAATGGTGGAATCAGCAGAAAAACTATCCGGCCATGACACTTGCTGTAATGGGTAACCATAAAACCAGTTCATGGGGTAACTTTGGAATGTTCGATCTCGGGGCATTTCCGCGACAGGCATTTCAAAACGATCCGTCATATGCCGACAGGTTCATGTCATCAACACCCTGGTCAGTTAATTATACCGCAATATCGTCTGCAATCGATGGTATTGTAGCACTTGAGGCCGGGCTGCTGTTTGACTCTCAAAATGATATGCGCCAGCTCCGAATGGAAGCTTTCTCCCGCTTTATTATGGGGATTTCCTACGGGATGCTGGCCAACCATTTTGATCAGGCATTTCTTGTTGACGAAACCACAGACCTGGAGGCCGTTGCCGGGGGAGAAGTAACCCTTGATTTCAGTCCGTATGATGAAGTTCTTGATTTTGCTATTGCCCAGCTTGATGAGGCCATTCGTTTATCCGAATCAGGTGGATTTACCCTGCCTGAAAACTGGATTAATGGCAATGAATTGACGAATACTGAACTGGCACATCTTGCAAGAGCCCATCAGGCAAGATTCATTGTATCGAATGCAAGAAGTCCGGAAGAGCGTGATGCCATTAACTGGAGCCAGATTCGGGATCTTACAGCAACGGTTTTAAACGCAAGTCCTGACTTTTTTGACAACAGGCACGATGCTTTTACTGTACATGCCGATGGTCAATTCTGGTGGAGCCGTCCACACAGCTTGATGCAGGATGCCACCTGGACACGGGTTGATTACATGCTGATTGGCCATACAGACACATCCGGTGAATTTG
>SLPZ01000018.1 GCA_007131725.1 Balneolaceae bacterium | reverse complement strand
CCCCAATCTTTAGGCTGGTACGCCCGGGCCTGGCTGATAGCCTCCACTTCGGCACCATGCACGGATAAAAACAGTGCCGCCCCATCCTGGTGGCCGCCTTTTTGCGGAGCCACGCTGTAATACTGAACACTGCCGTCTATTTCACTGATAAATGTTCGGCTGTAATGCTGATTTGACTGAACCACTTCAACATAAAAGGTTTTTTCATGGATTGTACCGTTGTCATTTATCAGTTCAAGATCAACCTGGGCCATTTCATAATCCGGATCAGCCCCGGAGGGATCAAACCGGAAAGGAACTTTTCGGATGGTCATCGGGGGAACTGCAGGCACCGAAGTATTGATTTCGTTATCGTTCAGGATACTCCTGATTTCACCGCCTTCAAAGGGCTTGTCAGTGCTGTTAATAATCCGTACGCTTGCCCAAAGTGGCTGGTCTTCACCTGAAATAATATGGGGAAGGGTGAGATCGTCTTCGAGTAAACCGATCTCATATTCAGGTGCAACGAGTTTTGCCTGTATTCCTCCCCATCTCGCACTTCTCAGCAGCAATTCATTTTTGCCTTCTTTTACTTTTACCGGCAAAGTCATGTAACCATATGCATAAATATCACCACCCCGCGGCACGCCATTTACATAGGCCATGTTGTGGCCGTTGGCCTTCAGCCACATTACTTTTTCTTCATCGGAATGAAAATTCAGATAGAGATAACCTGCCCTCAATTCATCCCCCGAAAATCTGCCGTCGTTTTGAACAGCCACTTTTTCCCATTTCAGGGTATCACCTTCAGCGGTGATGTGAAGAATGGAATTTTCGTTGGGTGTTACAAATTCATTGTTAATTAATTGCCATTCGATGATATCACGATGTACAGCCTCTCTTGCATAGTTATGTGCATAGGGTACGGCCAGTCCTTCTTCGAAAGTGATGGTTTCCTGGGCATTTACAGTAACCGGCTGGATGACAGAAAAAAAGTTCAGAAAAAGAATTATCGAGGTAAATATGGGGATGAGTCGTTTGAGCATATTTCTGATTTTCCGGGATAGAAAATTTTATTTTAGAATATCGGGTTGATATAAAATCAGTATAGGAATTTTAAATGTTAAAAAGGTGTAAAGGTTTATCTGGCAGCCTTTTAAATCCATCAAATTAGGATCAATGAGATCGGAATAGAAGCTGTTATTTGATGAACCCAAAAAAGTCGTTAGACCTTTTTTGCCCTGCGGGCCGACCCCGACAAAACATTGGTTCATCCCGACATACCTGTCGGGATCGGCCCTTCGGGCAAAATTGTCATTGTTCCAATGACAATTTTGGGATGAAAAAAAACCCGGCACTAAGGCCGGGTTTTTCTGTTATATGTTCATGATTAATGAATATTACATCAGCCTTTGCTGAATATGAGCATAATTAGGGTTGTTGTGCCCACCAAAGCGGCGTCAATACTTCATCCGGACCGTTGAGGAAGCCAACTGCCTGCTCGTAACCGGCCGGGTTTTCATTACTCAGCCTGGATGGGTAGCGAATTCTTTGAGGGAAAAATGACACCCTGCTTTCCATGAAGTTGCCCTGGTTTAAGTCAGGCAGATCGGTTATTGGTAGTTCAACCGATGGGTTCTCAAAGAACGGCAGTCCCAGTCTGCGGTGATCGTTCCAGGCCTCAAGCGGCAGATATGGAAGCTGCGCAAGATATTTCTGGGTGATTATTTTGGTCAGGTGATCATTCTTCACATTTCCGTTTGCATACAAATGGTTATCGGGGAAGGTAAATTCAAAAGTGCCTTCCTCATTCGTATATCCGTTAATGTAACGCTTGGTAATGGATGCGGGTGGTTCTGCTGTGTGATTCCAGCTCACAGATGTGCCTGCACGGTTGTAGCTTTCAGACTGAAGATACTCATCCACAAATTGCTCAACTCCAAAATATGCAAAGTTAGCTCTGATTCCCTCTTCGTATGCTGTTTGTGCATCCATTGGAACACTCCAGCCACGAACAGCGGCTTCTGCAATTAAGAAGTGTGTTTCCCACTCTGCGAAAAAGATTCGTTCTCCGTCACCAGATCTGAACCTTTGGCTGAGGCGGGGGATTGTACCAATATACGCCGCCAGTTGATTTCTCGGGGCTTTTTCTCCCCAATTACCAAGTGGTGCTGCATTCCAGTGGCCGGTGGCGTCAACTGTCGTTATAACCTCATCATTTTCATCCAACAGATTTCTTTCTGTGTTAACAGCGTCATCTGTCCAGGATGGGAATTGACTGAAGTCGGGATTGTCAAACCAGCCGGGAACGATAAAGGCTTTATACGCCCGGGGATCGATTGTATGCGGCAGGCCATCTTTCCAGAAACCAGCAGATGGATCGTTTGTATAGATTCCAAGATGGTTTTCCAGCCTCAGGCCCATGTAATCTTCCGGTTTGACATGATCCTGTAAAGCTTCGGGAACCTGCCTTTCTGAAGGTATGCCGCCCAAGCCAATATACAGGTTATTAAGTGTTGCAGACAGAGGCTGAGCATTCCATTCTCTCGACATTACAGCTGTCAAGTCGTCCCAGCCGCCGCCTTCTTCAACAGCAAAGGCGTGATCGGCACTGGTTATAAACAGTCCAGATGCGGCATCTTCGAATTCAGATCTTGCCAGTCCTTCATCCACTTCAGACAGACGCATGGCCAGTCTCATTCGCATGGAATTTCCGTAACGGATCCAATTTTCGAGGTTAAACCCGTAGGCCTTGTCGAATCTCTGAATATTGGATGGCACGGTTGCTCCAGGGTCTATGCTGTTAACAGCATCCCTTAACTCAGTGAGCAAGTAGTTGTATACAGTCTCAACATCTCTGAATTCCGGATTTTCACCCTGGAATCCATCGATTGGCATCGGGCCAAAATTATCTGTGAATTCGCTCATCAGGTAGGCACGCCAGATGCGCGCAATCTGTATAAGGTTGTTGGTGTATGCAAATCCAACTCCTTCCTCAAGCTGCTCTTCACCCACAGAAACAGCGAAATTCGCAGTTCGAAGCCATCTTGACAGCGAACCGTAGTAATCATTGGTCCAGCCGTCATTATAACCACCCAATGCCAGCGAACCGTTTACACGGTGTTGCCGTGCTGCTGTTTTCCAATAGAGTACAAAAGCTCTCTCGGCATCATGAGGGTTCATCTGGGCGCCGGTGATAGAGGAATTGATAAAGTACTCTACCTGCACCTGTTCAGAGCTGGCGGCTCTCGGATCGGTATTTACATCCAGGAAACTGCTCTCAGAGCAGGAGGATGTTACTAATAAAATACCTGCAAAATATAGTGTTAGTTTAAGAAATTTCTTCATGACAATATATATTAATAAGATATTGTTAAATTAAATAAATAGGTTCTGGACGTGGGAGGCGCTGCATTCTCAAAGCCCAGTGCATTCGTTCCGGTTGCGAAAACTGATTCAGGATCATAACCGTTAAGGTTGCTTGATATCATCCAAACATTGTTTACGGTGGCTCCGACTCGCACTCTTTGTACGGGAACGTTTTCCAAAAATCTGCTCGGAAGTTCGTAATCAAGGTTTATGTACCTGAGTCTGACGTTTGTAGCATCGTAGATATTGGCTTCATTAATTCCCAGATTGCCTGTTCCGGCAACTACACTCCAATACTGCTGTTGTGTAATTTCCGTAGTATTTGGGCTGAATGAGCCGTCATCGTTTTGTACAACACCATCCACAACAATGTTATCTCTTTCACCTCCCGGTGCTGTAACTTTTGCTGTTCCCATAACCTGCATCTGCTGATTGGTTTGTGAGAAAATCTCTCCGCCAATACGTGCATCAACCAGGAAGCTCAACCTTAAGTTTCTATAACCAAAGGAATTGGTAACACCCATAAGAGCTCTTGCCTGCTGATTGCCCAGACGAACATTTTGCTCGGCAGTCGGGAAGCCGTTGGAATCCACAATTTTCTGGCCGTAGTAAGGGCTGTCTTCATCGTCTACACGATTGAACCCGGTACCATAAATTTCACCAAAGAGTTCACCGGTTTCTGCCCGGATTACAAGATTGTCAAAACCGCCAAGTCGGTATGATTGAACATCTTCATGCAGTTCCACAATCCTGTTTCTGTTGGTTGAAAAATTGAAAGAGGTATTCCACTGGAATGTTTGTCTTTGTATTAAGTCAGCATCAACCATCAGCTCTACACCTTTGTTTTGTATGTCTCCGGCATTTACCAGCCTTGCACTAAACCCGCTGAGTGGATCCATCGGGATGGGTATTAGCTGACGGGTTGAATTGGACTGATACCAGGTAAAGTCTACACCAAAGCGGTTGTCGAAAAACCGGAGATCAAATCCAAACTCACTGGAAGTAATCAGCTCACTTCTTACATCGGGATTAAACAGAGTACCTCTTCCATCCGCAGTGGTATTTCCAAGAGGATCATTTCCAATTGAAAACGTATTGAATAGCTGGTAAGGTCCGAGTGCATTACCAACCTGGGCAACGGATGCTCTCAATCTGGCAAATGTTATCCATGTTGGAAGCGGCCTGTTCATTGTGCTGAGCAGATCAGTAACTATCAAAGAGGTGCTCACTGATGGATACATAAATGAGCGGTTATCTGTGCTCAGAGTTGACGCCCAGTCATTTCTCAAAGTTCCTTCCACGTAGAAGTAATTGTCCCAGTTAAACTCGACCATTCCATACAGTGAAAGAATTCGCTGTTCGGAAAAAGATTCGCTTACACTCGGATTGGTTGTACTGTTGTTGAGTGAAAACAGGTTGGGAACTTCAAGCTGGCCTGCACTTGAAGAAATTCCTTCTCTTTCCTGCATCATCACATTACCACCAAAGTTTGCAGACACACCCAGTCTGTCAATAAGATTATCCTGGTTTGCCGTGATAAGATAACTGAAATTATGCTCGTAGAAGGTGCTTTTACCCATCGAAAATTCGCCATTTGGTGATAGAGGGCCACCTGCATACATTCTATTTTCGGTGTTGGTTGTATATAAATCAGTACCGGCTGTTGCTTCTACGCCAATCCAGTCAGCAAATTGATGGCTGAGGGTTGCCTGCATGATGAACCGGTCTCGGGTGTCTCTGTTAACCCTGTTTTCTGATACCCAGTGAGGATTCAATTGGTTGCTTCCATCGTACCAAATCATGTTGCCGTTTTCGTCAACAGATGGATCAAATTGCCGGATATCCATACTTACAGGAAGCCTGTACATGGTAAAGTACGGGTTGGATGGATTGTGGCCGAGCAATGGCCTGTTTCTCGCTTCTGAATTTAGGTACTGTACTTTGGCATCAATCGACCAGTTATTGTCTGTCCCAAAATTTGATACAGCCCTGGTTGAAAGGTTAGTACGGGTTAATTCTGTACCGGGGATCATACTGTTTTCATTTCTTCTGGTAACAGACGTATAAACAGATGTGTTTTCAAATCCCTGTTGGAAGGAAAGATTATAGTTTTGGCTAACACCGGTGTCAAAGAAATTACCGACATTATCGTAAGATGCCATCTGTACCTGAGATCCATCCCAGTTTTCTACATTCTGACCTGTGATTCTGGGTCCCCAGCTTGAATTAGACCTGTTGTCAAAGCTGCCGTCGGTACCCTGGCCAAATGATGTTTGCCTATCCGGATTGGCAAAGATAGTTTCTACACCAACAGATGATGAGAACGTCATTCCAAGGCCGGGTCTGCTTTCTCCGGATTTGGTGGTAATCAGAATAACACCGTTGCCTGCACGTGCTCCATAAAGAGCTGCGGCAGAGGCACCCTTTAATACAGAGATACTTTCGATGTCATCCATATTCACGTCACCAATACCGCTTCCCATATCGAGGGAAGGATTCCAGTAATCGGTATTTTCAGCTCCTGTAAAGTTGTTGATAGGAATACCGTCAACAACAATCAGGGGCTGGTTATCGCCGGTGAGTGATGAATGCCCTCTGAGTACGATCTGAGAAGAACCTGCGGGACCGGTACTTGAACGAATGACCTGCAAGCCTGAAACTTTACCGGTTAGAGAATTCGCAAGGTTTACTTCCCTGGTTTCGAGCAACGCATCTCCCTGAACATCCTGAATGGCATAACCAAGGGATCTTCGCTCTCTTGGCACCCCAAAAGCGGTAACCACAAGTTCGTCCAGTGCTCCTGCTTCCATTGTTAGTGCTACATCAAGAACATCCGTATCGGTAGGTACAGCTACAAGCTGAGTCTGCATTCCTACAAAAGAAAACTGAAGTTCTTCTGTATCTTCGGGGATTGTTAGAGAATAATTCCCGTCTACATCGGTTACGGTACCAATTTGAGTACCTACAACCATGATGTTAGCTCCAGGCAACGGTGTATCGTCAGCTGCGTCGGTAACCGTTCCTGTAATTGTTCGATCCTGAGCCTGCAGAGCTGTAAAGCCCGCAAACAACAGTAGAACACACAAATTTATTAATCTATAGTATTTGTTGGATTTCATAGACTCATTTATATTTTAGTTGAGTTTATTTGATTATAAAAAAGGCCTGCCAAAAGAGAATTGAAAAGCCTCTACCTAATATATAACAGGTTTTATTGTTTTTTATCAAGATGGAACCGGTTCCATATATTTGGAACCGGTTCCAAAAGGCAGTGATTTTTTAGAAATAC
Organism: Balneolaceae bacterium; assembly: GCA_007131725.1. GTDB lineage: Bacteria > Bacteroidota > Rhodothermia > Balneolales > Balneolaceae > Rhodohalobacter. The sequence continues at coordinate 2,714 of SLPZ01000018.1, read as the reverse complement.
TACATTTCTGAGACACATTATATCCAATTTATTCACGGTTTGAAGTAAAATCAGAACGAAGATGTATAGACAAAATATTGGCGTTAAACGATTTGCAGGCATTGCGCTATTCCTGTTTTTATTTTTATTCACTGTTTTTATTCCCTTCCTAAAAGCTCAGGCATTTGAGAATGAGCATCCCGTTTTTTCGCCCAAAACTTATGTAGTTCACAAAACAGACCAACCGGTAAGCATTGATGGAAACCTGGACAAAGATGTTTGGCAGCAGGCCGAATGGACAGACAAGTTTATCGACATTCAGGGCTACCACATGCCGGCCCCGAGATTTGAAACGCGGGCTAAAATGCTGTGGGATGATGACTACTTCTATTTTGCCGCCGAACTGGAAGAGCCTCATGTTTGGGCAACAAAAACCGAGAGGGATGCAGTAATTTTCATGGATAATAACTTTGAAATTTTCATCGATCCCACCGGCGACACCCACAACTACTACGAACTTGAAGTAAACGCAAAAGGCACGTTTTGGGACCTGATGCTCACCAAACCGTACCGAAACGGCGGTGTGCCGATTGATGCATGGGATATAAAAGGGCTGAAAATCGGAATCGATATCCAGGGCACACTCAACGATCCTTCGGATATTGACAACGGCTGGACGATGGAAGTGGCCATACCCTGGAGTGTGCTTACAGAAGTTACCAGCGGCAGAATGCCAGAACACGGATCACAGTGGCGGGTTAACTTTTCGAGAGTGCAGTGGCAAACCGAAGTGATAGACGGCGAGTATGTGAAAAAGACAGATCCCGAAACCGGGGAGGATCTGCCTGAAGATAACTGGGTCTGGTCACCACAGGGACTCATCGACATGCACTACCCGGAAATGTGGGGCTTTGTTCAATTTTCGGAATTGCCGCCCGGAAGCGATGATCCGTTTGAATGGAATCCCGCAGAGGATTATAAATGGCTGCTCAGAAAACTCTATTACCGCCAGATTGAATTCAGAAATGAACAAGGCCGTTTTGCAGATCAGCCCGAAGAGTTAAAATACCGGCAGCTTTTTGAGGAGCTATTTGCTGAACATGAACATTCAGAAAAACCGGAGCTCACCATTAAAGTGCTCGACAACAACTACATCATGCGGCTTGCGGTGGATGAGCTTGAATCCAATTTTTACATCCGCAACGACAGCAAAGTGTGGCAAACAGCAAAATGAGATTTTTGAAATACATAGAAGTGAGGCTGTCTAAATAAGGCGTCATCTCGTACCTGCCTTCCGAAGCGGCAGCGCAGGCAGGCTTGATACGGGATCTCCTCTCTTTGGTAAAAGCAGGAGATGCCAGCCTGTCCCTCGGGAGATCGGGGTCCGGTATGACGATATCGATGATAAATAATGATGTTGAAAGTCTTTTTTTTGACAGTCTCAATTTATTTTTCGTCAAATTTTAAAAGAATATGTACTGGCGCAAGCAGCCTGTACTGAGCTTGTCGAAGTATCTCGCTTGTGCCATCTTCTCAAATTTTTCAATAACTCAAACCAACACAAACCATGAATCGAAAAAACTTCTTAAAAAAAATAACTGCCGGAGCTGCCGGCCTGGCTGCGATGAATGCATTAACGCCTGCTTCATTACTTGCACAACAGGGTCGCCGATGGGATTCCAGGGATTATACCTGGATTTCAAATCATGCAGATGACGATGACGAATCGCGGCGAAGGCTTGAAAAAATCAAAAATGCCGGGCTGGACGGAATTCTGCCGTCAGGCCACTACGAGCGCTGGCTCCGGCTTGCCGAAGAGTTTGACCTGGATGTGCATGCCTGGTTCATCACCCTGCAGCGGGGCGGTGACAGTTACCTGATTGAGAATCACCCCGAATGGTTCATGGTAAATCACAAGGGTGAATCTTCCGTGGAAAAACCGGCTTATGTGGATTACTACAAATGGCTCTGCCCCACACGCCCGGAGGCTCAAGAATACATCATGAACAAAGTGGATGAAATTCTTGAGATAGATGGAATCAAAAGCGTTCACCTCGATTATATTCGCTACCCCGATGTGATTCTGCCCATCCAGTTGCAGCCGGTGTACGATATTGTTCAGGACAGGGAGTACCCGGAATACGATTATTGCTATTGCGAAGCCTGCCGGTCTAAATTTAAAGAGTTGTATGGTGAAGACCCTATGAGTTTCGAAAAGCCGGGAGATCATGAAGTGTGGAACCGGTTCAGGTATAACCAGGTGACGCATCTTGTCAATCAGATAGCTGTGAAAGTGCGAAACCGGGGCAACAGACTGACCGCCGCTGTATTCCCAACACCCGACATTGCCCGCACACTGGTTCGCCAAAACTGGTCCGACTGGAACCTCGATGCCGTTTTCCCGATGATCTACAATCATTTTTATCACAAACCGGTAAGCTGGGTGGGCCAGGCCGTGGCCGAATGCCGCCGCGAAATGCCTGCAACTACTCCGCTCCATTGCGGCTTATATGTTCCGGAAATGACGGCCATCGAAGTTTCGCAAGCGTACGAATACGCTATGGAAAACGGGGCGGCGGGCATCACCATTTTCCCAGATCACTCCATGAGCCGGGAGCACTGGGATTACCTGAGCATGACGATGGTGAAGGGGTGATCTGCTGGTTTTTTCACCGGGTTGATGTGATCATTCTATTCCTGTTTTGTGCAATGTATGAACCATATTCGAGAGATCT
>SLPZ01000223.1 GCA_007131725.1 Balneolaceae bacterium | reverse complement strand
CCCTGGGTGGGCGTAGCGGTTCAGACAACCGGCGCCTGGCTTTGGTGGCCAAATAAAGATCACCCCTCCGACCGCGCAGACTCTGTCGCCATCAACCTGACTATGCCCGATGATTTGATTGTGGCATCCAACGGCCATCTGCGAGATGAAACCATTCCCGAAGAAGGCTGGAAAACCTGGCACTGGTTTGTATCAACCCCGATCAGCAATTACAATGTAACGCTGAATGCCGCTCCGTACGAAATTATCAGTGAAACCTACACAAGCACGTCCGGCGATGAGTTTGATATTATTTTTTGGGTGCTTCCCGAATATCTTGAGCAAGGCAAAGAGCTTTATCCACAATTTGCCGAGCAGATGCGTTTTATGGAAGAGATTGCGGGGCCTTATCCGTTTCGGGCAGATAAATACGGGGTTGCACATGCACCCTACCTGGGAATGGAGCACCAGTCGATTATTGCATACGGGGCAAATTTTGAGAATGACAATCTCTTTAATCAGAATGCTGGGTTTGATGACCTGCATCAGCACGAACTGGCGCACGAATGGTGGGGCAACCTGGTGACGGCGTGGGATTGGCGTGACTTCTGGATTCATGAAGGTTTCGGCACTTACATGCAGGCTCTCTATGCCGAGCATGTTTCCGGTAAAGAATCGTATCACAAAATGATGGATATGATGCGGCGAAGAATTATTACCGATACCGACCGGGAAGTGGCCCCGCGCCAATCGATGAGTTCGAAGGAGATTACACAGGGTACTCGGGGCGGAAATGTTTATTACAAAGGAGCATGGTTTTTGCATACACTGCGATATCTTGTTGGCGATGATACATTTTTTGAGCTGCTCAGGCGGTTTGCCTATCCCGACCCTGGAATGGAACAGATAACTGATGGCAGCCACATGCGCTTTGCAACCACCGACGATTTTTTACACCTGGCCGAGGAGGTAGCTAAAATGGATTTGGAGTGGCTGTTTGAGGTGTATCTCCGTCAGCCTGAACTCCCGGCATTGCATGCCAGTCGCCTGGGCGGTTTCGTGCGGCTTGAATGGCGTGTACCCGAGGGGTATCGGTTTCCAATGCCGATTGAGATGAACATCGGCGGAGAGAGAGTAATTTTAGTGCCAGGCGACAGGGATGTAATATCGTTTGATGTAGATGATCATATTGAAGTGGAGGCCGATCCATCCAATTGGATTCTGAAAGAGTTTGAGCTGCGAACGGTTGAGGATGAATATTAAATGGAAGATCGAATTATCAATTTTCGGCAAAAAGTGATTGGACAAATTAAGCTGATTTTTTGGGTCTAAAAATTTTTTGAAACCCTCAGCGCATTACCTGTAAACTGAACGCTGTTTAACGAATCAACCAGCCGGCTGCTTTGTCTGCGGCTTAATAAGTAGAGCGTCGAATCAAATAACAGTAAAAAACCTCCCTGCAAAATCATCGATTGGCCATAGCCGATTAGCCGATCCTGTTCTTTACGGAGTCCCCGTTCCCATAGATAAGCACCTGTGGCTATATAACCTACATTCAAACCGGCATTAAACAGCAGAATTTTTTCCAGGCTGTGAAACTCGGAAATGGTTTCGGAAAGGCCAATATCGGGCGATTGATTCCGCAGCCCGTAATATCCCAATCCTGCTATGGCCAGGTTAACCGTATTCCAGGCGGCATTCATTTCATGAAAATATTTCGTAGTTCCCGATGTCTGGTTCATCCCAACAGAACCAACGGTAATATTGGTTACCGCCCATCCTCCCAGAACCATCATGGCATTGCTGTTAAGTGATATTCGTTTTTGGTTGATTTCGTGCAGATCCGGTTGCGAATTTTGTGCCATTAAAAGGCCCGGGGAGAAAACCAGGATGAGTAAAAAAAGTGCCAGTATTTTTTTCATAAAATTATTAATTGATGGGAATTATATCCTCCTCAACCACAGCATAGGCCTTTTCCGTTTCTTTTAATTGTATAGTGTGAGTTCCCGTGAATTCACCGAACGCGGGCAGTAGAATTTGTTCATCAGAGATGATGAAAGCGGGAAAGCGAAGTGACTGTCTCCCTTTTCCTGTTAATTTAACTGCAGGATGAATGTGTCCGCCAACAAGTACAAAATCCTGATAATCTTGCTTAACACTTTCTGTATTATGCACAAAAAGAAAGGGAACTTTTTTCAGCTCAGTATGTAATCGGAAATTCGCAGCTTCGTAAAATGAATGATGAAGCTGATCGTGGTTGCCTGTTACCAGGATAAAATCGGTTTCGTTATACCTGTGCAGCCACTCCTCAAATTCAAACCATTCCCGGTTGGCACTGCTGTGAAACAGATCTCCCAGAATTAAAACGGTTTTTGGTACAAAATGATCGATCAGATAAGTGAGCCTTTCCAAATTCTTCGCGTTGATGCGTCCCGGTGCCGGAATGCCGGATTTCCTGAAATGCCCAGCTTTGCCGAGATGGAGATCACATAAAATGAGCATCTCTTCTGATTCCCAGAACACAGCCTTTTCAGGCAGAAGCCGCCAGGTTTCATCTTTAACGATTACGGTTTTTGATCTGTCCATACGACTATTCCTTTTCCAGTTGTTTTTGCATTTTCATCACGCGATCAATCAGTTTTTCTGATGACATCCTCTCGCGCAGCCTGTCTACATAAATTGGAAAAGCAAAAGGAGAAAAGCGATCAATTTCATTCAGTACAATTTCCTGGGTTTGAATTCTCGCCAGCGCCTGCCTCAAACGGGCTTCATCGAGCTGAAATTGCAAAACCTCGTCATACGCTTGTTGCAGCAACAGATGGCCCGGTTCATGTTCCATAAATACATCAAAAAAGAGCCCGGACGACATCTGAAGATGTTTTCCCGCTTTTTGATTTCCGGGAAATCCGGGAAAAACAAGGCCCGCAATCTGGCTTATTCCCCGAAACCGACGTTTTGCGAGTTCGGCATCATTCAGCACACCCATAATATCCCTCACAAGATTTCCACTGGAAAAGAGATTATTCTCGAGTGCTTCTTGGATGGGAATATCCCGGTCGGACAGCAACTCAAAGCCATAATCATTCATAGCAATCGAAAAGGTGATCGGAACCATTTTTGAAATTCTGTGGGCAACCAGGGCCGACATCCCCTCATGCACATACCTCCCCTCAAACGGAAAAAAGAAAAGATGACAACCCTCCTTCGACCACGATTTTTCGATGAGAAACTGATCTGTCCGCGGCAAAATAGAGCGCTCTTTCTGAATGTCGAGTATCGGCTTGATGGTTTCCAGGTCGATACTCTTATGATTATTCTGAATGGCAAGCTGCAGTTTTTCCCGAAGCAGGCCTGACATGTTTGAGGAGAGTGACATCCGCCCGCCCAGATAACTGGGTATTTTACTGCTTGTGCCGGATGTTTTACGCACAAAGGCAGTCATATCTTTGATTTTTACGAGCTCCAGATTCCTGCCCGCAAACCAAAACGTATCGCCGATATTGAGCTGGGATAGAAACCACTCTTCGATGCGCCCGAGTGTACCTCCTTTCAGATACTTAACCCGAAGCATGGAGTCGCTGGCGATGGTGCCGATGGTCATTCTGTGGCGGCGGGCAATTCGCCGATCATACACTTTGAGGCTGCCCTCTTCTTCAACTTCAACTTTGGAATAGTCATTGTAGCGGGTCAGGGATTTACCGCCTGTTTTGATAAATTCGAGAATCCAGCTCCACTCTTCATCACGGAGAGTTTGGTAGGCAAATGTTTGTTTCACTTCATCATAAATCTGGTCAGGATTAAAACCGTCTGAAACTGCCAGTGTTACAAGATATTGCACCAGCACATCGTACGGTTTCAGAATAGGTGTTCTCGATTCAACCTTCTCATCTTTTACGGCATCTTTCAAGGCCGCGGCCTCGATCAGTTCCAATCCGTGAGTTGGCACAAACCAGATGGTACTCGTTGATCCCGGCTGGTGTCCGCTGCGCCCGGCACGCTGGATAAAACGCGCCACACCTTTCGGACTGCCGATCTGGATAACGGTATCCACCGGGGTGAAATCTACGCCAAGATCGAGGCTTGACGTACAGACCACTGTTTTGAGCAAGCCGGTGTGAAGTGATTCCTCAACCCAATTTCGGATGTTACGGTCAAGCGAACCGTGATGCAACGCAATGGTGCCGGCAAGGTCGGGTTTCGCCTCCAGAAGCTGCTGAAACCAGATTTCAGACTGTGCGCGCGTGTTGGTAAAAATCAGGGTTGAGCCGCTTTTGTCAAGAATCGGCAAAATTTTTGGGAGCAGGTTAATGCCAAGATGACCAGACCATGGAAATTTCTCGATATCATCGGGCAAAACAGAGTGGACTGAGATTTTCTTTTTTACATCTGATCTTATGATGGCGGTATTATCCGGCGGATTTGTACCGAGAAGAACATCAAAAGCCTCATTCAGATTTCCGATGGTTGCTGATATGCCCCATATTTGAAGGGCGGGATTCAATCCCCTCAGACGAGAGAGTGCAAGTTCGGTTTGCGTGCCCCGTTTGGAGCCAATCAGTTCATGCCATTCGTCCACAACTACCGTTTTCAGATTTCTGAATCGTGTCGGATATCCTTTTTGGGCGAGCAGCACATGAAGGCTTTCAGGTGTGATGATCAGCACTTCCGGCATCTGTTTTTTCTGCTTCTGTTTGATGGCAGAAGAAACATCACCCGTTCTCCGCTGGATGTCCCAGGGTATTTCCAGTTCGGCAACCACCTTCTGCATTGCCTTTTCGATATCTTTCGCCAGCGCGCGAAGCGGAGTGACCCATAGTAATTGCAAGCCGTTTTTCTCTTTTGTATGCCAATCACCCGGATTGCTATCTATCCATCGCATCAGAACCGGAAGAAATAAAGCAAGAGTTTTACCGCTGCCTGTTGGGGCATTTAGCAGCCCCGATTTTTGGCTGGAAAAAGCATCCCAAACTCGCTTTTGCCAATCAAACAGATACCACCCTCTGGTGTTAAACCATTTTTCTATGTGTTGAGTTGATCGGCTCATTAAACAGTTTCAGAAGAATAGCAGGTGATCTTCACGCGCTTTTTAATTCTTATAATTGTATCTGCTGAACCAGTCTTTTTAAAATTACGTTTACATCAATACAACAATCCGAACATCCACAATGGTATCTTGTTGCTGAAACCATATTCAATTCCGTCTGCAGCTATAAATGAGTTTTTCTTGCCCTGCAGCTGTTTTGCGGTTTTGGTTTTGCCGCCTGTTTCGACTGTTATCGTACGATTTACGATGAAATCTGCGTTTGGGGCAACCTGGACAGGATAAACAGGACGCACCTGGTTTACAAAGAAAGTTTCCCGCAATGCTCCCGTATCTACATCCGACCAGGATTGGGCATACATCAGGTTGGGATTATCCAGGTAGAGTTTATCTGGTTTTTGAAGGCGGGTAATTCCTTCTGCTTTGCGGAAAAGCCGGTGAATAAGCTGTGCTTGCTCCAGGTAACGAAGAAGCTCAACAAGGGTATTGCGCGTAGTTCCTACTCGCTGGCTCAATTTGCTAATATTTGGTGTAAAGGGAGCCGTATCTGCCAGGATAGACAGGAGTTTCAGCAGATAGAGAACCATGTCGGAACCGAGATCATAGTACGCTCGAAGGTCTGATTCGATGGCAATCCGGGAAGTTTCCTTCAGTTTTTCAAAAAAAGTATCAGGATTTTCTTTGTAGAAAGGATAGTGCCCATGCATCAGGTAATCCTGAAAAGCTTTAAGTGGTTTTACCTGATTATTGATTTGCCTGGCAATTTGCACGTGATCATTCAAAAGAGTTTCAAGGTGAACAGTATTAATCGATAGATTATATTGCCAGTTAAGATATTCGCGAAATGAAAGGCCATATAATGTTCTGAAAATCGCCCTTCTGCTCAAGTCTGCTGAAGATGCATCCATGTGAAGTACTGACGATCCGGTAAAAATAATTCTCAAATCCGCAAACTGGTCGTAAATAAACTTGAGGGTGGCCGACCAGTTGGGATACCGGTGCACTTCATCCAGTAGAAGGGTAGTACCACCGTATTTAACAAAATCGTCTGCTAAATTTTCCAGCGGATTTTGCAGGAACCAGGGGTCATCCAGGCTGACATAAAGTGTCTGATGATCAAGTGGCAGATTACTTTTTGCGTATTGCAGCAACAAGGTTGTTTTTCCGACTCCACGAGCTCCTTTTATTCCCACCATCCGATTGGGTTCATCCAGAAAATGGATGAGTGGCCGGATGTTTTTCTCAGGAGTGGATTCGAGGCGCTGATAAAAATTTGAAAATTGCTTTTCCATAAAAGCAATTTAACTGTTAATATGGTTATATCAAAAATCATTTTTTGATTAGTATTGTTTTTTGATAACAACAGTATTTAATAAACATAATGTATTTAAGAAGATAAAATTCTAATTTCTCCATTCGAAGACCAACTGAAAATCCTTGAGTATGAAGCGAGAATCTTCTATTAGCGAAAAGTTGAGATAAAGTCCACTCCTGTGGTTTTGAAAATGGGGATTGAAAATGCGATCATCGAGCATCTAAATATCGTGGAATCGGCTGTTTTTGGATATCAACATGATTAATAAAGGACAGGAAGTATTTGGCAGAAATATCACAAACTATCTCATAAAATATCCGATTACCAGAATAATCATACTGACAAAAAATAGAAACAGCCGGAAGCGGGTGCTGATAATGACGGAATGAAAGAGCAGGCCAAAAGTTAAGGGATTGTCGCTCAGCCAGGAGTAGTAGTTTTTTCGGTGAGCTGCACCAAGCGCCATGGTAACGTGTCCGTGAAGAATTGTGAGCATAAAAGGCAGCCCAAAAAAGATTGATCCCGGGAATGAATAGGTTTTGCTGATGTTCAACAGATCACACAAAAAGAAAAACGGCCAGGCAAAAATGAGCAGAAGCGGAACGGAAAGAGCCCAGTTGATGAAAGATATCCGTTTATAATTTTTTTCGCTCAGTTCGGATGATGGCATTTTTTCAATTTATCTGGCTTGCTATCAAGACTTCGATGTCTCTGAACGGCATATCGAGCTGTTCGGCCAGCGCTTTTTTGGTCAGATGATTTTTAAATGTATAAGTACCGTTTCTCAGTGCAGTATTTTGCCAGAGGCAGCCGTGAATGCCGCCTGCATCACCAAGATCGATCAGATAGGGAACAATGACATTATTGAGTGCATAAGTAGCTGTTCTTGCAACATTTGATGGAATATTTGGCACGCAATAGTGCACCACATCAAATCTTCTGAATACCGGGTTTGAATGTGTGGTAGGGTGACTGCTGGCGATGCACCCCCCCTGGTCTATAACGGTGTCAACGATTACGCTGCCCGGCTTCATGGCTTTTACCATGGGTTCGGTAACCCAGCAGGGAGCACGCTCACCTTCTGTCATTGCTGCGCCAATCACCACATCGGCAGAACCCAGTGCCGTAGTAAGATACTGGTGATTTGCCGTTGCCGTGATGATTCTCCTGTCGAGGGCATTTTCGAGACGGCGAAGCTGAGCAAGGTCGTTGTCCATCACAAAAACCTGGGCACCATAGCCGAGGGCAGTTCGGGCGGCATATTCACCGATGATACCTGCTCCAAGTATGGCAACCGTTGCAGGCGGAATTCCCGAAATACCCCCCAACATAATTCCCTGTCCGTCGCTGCTGTTTTCGAGATAATGGGCTGAAATTTGCACGGCCATTGATCCGGTAATTTCGTGCATCATCCGCACAATAGGGAACTGGTTGTCTTCGCTTTTTATAAATTCGTACCCGATTCCGCAGATTCCCTTATCTACAAGTGTTTGCATAAAATGCTTTGTGGTGTGCCCCAGATGAAGTGCCGAAAGCAGAATCTGATCCGGCTGCATCCAGTTCAGCTCCGTGTCGGTTGGCGGGGCTACTTTCACAATCATTTCAGAATTGTGAAATAGCTCTTCAGCACTGTGAGAAATTTCAGCTCCTGCCTCCTGGTATTCCAAATCGGAAAAATGAGCATCAATTCCTGCATTTTTTTCAACAAAAACCTCATGGCCGTTTGCCGTCAAAATGGACACACCGCCGGGTGTCAGGGAAATTCTTCGTTCATCATTTGAGGTTTCTTTCGGCAGGCCAATTTTCAGAGATTTCTCAGATTTAGACTTGATTAAACTCTTCTCAAGAGTTTTTATACCTAATTGTTCAGTATCGAAAGGGCTTAGCTCCATCGCGAAATGTTGATGTGTTCAGGTTTAGCGAAGTTAATCATCCGGCAAAATATTAATCGGATTTGCATGCAGTGGGAAAAAAAATTCCGAAAATAGAACGAAATGCGAACTACTCCCAAAAATTTATGTTAATCCGGCTGTTCCTCAAAATCTTTGTACCTTCTTAGTACGTTTTGGTTCAATTTAATAAAAACTGAAGAACATTATTCATGACACGGCATCCGCGCACAAAAAAAAGCCTTGGCCAGCACTTTCTCCAGGACGGCAACATGATCCGTAAAATAGTGGATGCCATATCTGCAGGAAAAACCGACAGAATTATTGAAATAGGTCCGGGTGCCGGAGCATTAACCGAAGAACTGGTGCATAAATATGACAATGTTACCGTGATAGAGCTCGACCAGAGAATGGTTGAAGTGCTCAGAAAAAAATTTCCAGGCCTTAATATTATTCACAAAGACATATTGAAATTCGATTGGTCATCGGTACAAACTGAAAATAAGCCTGTACATGTTGTTGGAAATCTACCCTACTATATTACCAGCCAGATTCTGTTTTCATTACTTGAGCACAGGAAGATCTTGTCGAGCGCCCTTTTGATGATGCAAAAAGAAGTCGCCGAGCGGATAGTCGCTCAGCCGGGCACAAAAGCCTACGGAATCCTCAGTGTACAGAGCCAATTGATGAGTACACCAAAAATTTTGTTTGATGTGCCTCCCCAGGTATTTCAGCCGCCTCCATCAGTAAACAGCTCGGTCATTCATTTCACTTTCGATAAACCCGATCTGGCCTGTACGGATGAGCATCTGAAAAAAGTAGTGAGAATGGCATTCAATCAAAGAAGAAAAAAACTGAGTAATGCGCTGAAACCTCTGAACTCAGAGCTGCCTGCCGATGAATTTAATTTTGACCTGAGAGCCGAGGCATTAGAGCCTGGCATGTATGAAAAGTTGACAGCACGCCTCGAACAACTTGACACCTTTGAGTGAAAAACCGCATGAAAACCCGTTTTTTTATTTAATAAAGCGATCAATTCCAGCTCTTTTGCCATAGAATGGTTTTTGGTACGGGTTTTGCTAAAACCGTAAACAGAAATGGGCAGCTAAGTAGAGCCCGAAAAATTTT
>SLPZ01000113.1 GCA_007131725.1 Balneolaceae bacterium | reverse complement strand
GTTCAGAGGAGCCGATTGTTACCGACACCGATGCCGCCCTCGAAACCCTGCAGAGTGTAACCAAAGAGATGGATGAACGGTATGATTTACTGAAAATGGCGATGGTTCGGGATTTAAAATCATACAACGAGAAATTTGACAACGGCGAGCTGGATGAAGAACTTGGCCATCGGCATCTGCCCTATATTGTTGTGGTGATAGATGAGCTGGCTGATTTGATGATGACCGCAGGCAAGCAGATTGAAGAGCCGATTGCCAGGCTTGCCCAGCTTGCAAGAGCTACCGGAATTCACCTGGTTGTTGCCACACAGCGGCCCTCCGTGAATGTGATTACGGGAACCATCAAGGCAAACTTTCCGGCACGAATGGCTTATCAAGTTGCTTCAAAAGTAGACTCACGCACCATTCTCGATACTGGTGGGGCCGATCAGCTTGTGGGTAGCGGAGATATGCTGTTTACCAACGGTGCAGGTATGACACGTATCCAGAACGCTTATGTCTCAACTGCCGAGGTGGAGAGGATCACTGCATTCATCGGCGGCCAACGAGGGTATAAGAAACCTTTCCTGCTGCCGGTTGTTCAAGATGATGAGTCCGGCATTCCCGATCCGCTCGATGATATTGACGAACTGTTCAAAGAAGCGGCAAAAATTGTGGTGCTGCATCAGCAGGGATCCGTTTCACTGTTGCAGAGAAAATTAAAAATCGGTTACAACCGTGCAGGCAGAATTATTGATCAGCTTTACAATGCCGAAGTGGTTGGCCCGTTTCAGGGTAGTACTGCACGAGATGTAAAAATAACCGAAGAAGAGGAGTTAAATGAAGTGTTCGAAAATCTTGGCATTTAGAAAATTTGCAGCATTGCTTCTTGGAACCATGCTGATGGTCTACAGCACTGCCATGGCACAGGATACGCCTGTTTTTGATCGCCTGAAGAATCAGTTTGAAGAAGGCCGGGTTTTTTCAGCAACTTTTGTTCATGAATTTAATGACACATTTACCGGAGAACAGCAGCTAACCGAAGGCACTATCTGGGTTGGCAAAGATCAGTACAAAATACGAAGCGGCGGTAATCTCATGGTGGTAGATGGCAGAGTATCGCGTGTTTACGACAGTTCTAAAGACAGGGTTATTGTTAGTGATTATGTTGAAGATGAAGATGATTTTGCTCCATCAAGAATGCTCCAGGGGGTTGACGATACCTATACCGTAACAGAAGAGAGTGCCAACAATCAAACCAACATACAACTGGTTTCTGATGATCCGTTTTCAGTATTTTTGCAGGTAACCATTTTTGTGGATGAAAATGGATATCCCCTGAGAATCGAAGCCATTGACCAGGTCGATAATGAACTGATTACCTATTTTGAGAACGGACAGTTTGAGCCCGAAACATCCGAGACGTTTGAGTTTCGGTTTCCCGAGGGAGTTGAATGGATTGACCTTCGCCATGATTCCTGATGAAAATACGAGCTCTTAACATTCTGATCTCCGTTTTAATTGCCGCCCTTTTTTTGTGGCTTGCTTTCAGAAACATCGACTTTTCAGAGCTTTGGAATCAAATCCTGACGGTTTCCTATTACTGGCTTCCTTTTTTTGTGATTGCGATGACTCTCAGCCATTTTTTTCGCGCTGAAAGATGGAGGCTGCTTATGCCAAGCAATCATCAAAAAATAAACCGAAGTACTCTTTTTGCGGGAGTCATGCTGGGATATGTGGTGAATAACATTGTACCGCGTCTTGGTGAAATTTCAAGACCGGTATATGTTGCAAAAAAGGGAAATATAAGTGCCGGTAATTTAGTAGGCACCATTGTAGCTGAAAGGCTTTTCGATCTGTTTATCATGCTTTTTTTAATGGTGGTTACCATGTTTTTACTGGTAACAGATACCACACAGCTTCAACAGATATTTGGCATCGAAAACTGGACATATCTGCATTACGCGATGATACCGCTGATTTTTGCTCTTTTACTTTTGGCCGTTTGGGTTTTTTATAAGTTGATTTTACTCATTGACGAAAAAATCGAATTTCAAAATCCGGTATTGTCAAAAATTGTTTCTTCGGGATTATCTTTTGGAGAAGGGATGATTTCATTAAAAAAAGTTAAAAACTGGCCGTTATTTCTATTATTAACCTCGGCCATTTGGGGCGGATATATTATCATGACTTATCTGCCGTTTTTTATGATGAACATGCAGCAGGTTTTTGGATTGAATCTGCTTGACGCTGTGGTTCTTACCGTGGTTTCCTCCATCGGAGTATCGGTGCCAACACCGGCAGCTATCGGTTCTTACCATCTATTTGTTCAACAGGCATTGTGGTTATTGTACGAAGTGCCGCTGACTAAAGCACTAACTTATGCAACCGTGGCTCATGCTGTTAATGTTTTATTTGTTTTTATTATCGGGCCGATTGCTTTGTGGTGGGATAAGTATTCAACACTTTCCTGAAACACTGCCGGAAAAAATGAATTTAAATTTTTCTAAAACGGATGGATTATCGGTAAATCCGGTTTACAGCTCATATTTTCTTAAAACTTGTGATAATTTTGAAAATTTTGTGCGTTAATGCATCATCTTCTTCTATGATTGTTTATTTTAATATGTTTACTATCCGCATAATATCATGATCAGACAATTTGCTTTATTCTTTGCGCTGTCAATGTTTTCGGTAATTTTGGCCGGTCAACTACAGGCCCAAGATACACCAACCGATACAGACCGCTCACTGCTGCCGGAAATCGATCCGCAAGACATTGAAATCCGCACCCAATTTCAGGCCCGTTTTCCGGGACTTCGCCGCCAGCCTATTCTCGGGTTCAACCCGCGGCCGCGTGTATTTCAAACCGATCCCGACAGAATTCCTTTTATTGAAGATGAAGAAACGGTAATTGCAAGCCTCCCGGTTGGCGAACTCGATCGCCCCGAAGCTCCCGAATTTACACCACTCGGTTACAGAGATCCGCAGAATGCTTTCATCAGAGCCGGAATTGGCAGTGAAATTTCCCCAGAAGCCGACATTTATGCTGTAGCAAAACTTAGCGAGAGAAATTGGATTTCCGGCCACGCAAATTTCAATTCCAGTGACGGCCACGAAGAAAATGTGACGACGTCTTATCGTTTTTTTGATGCAGAATTGAATACATACAGCCGCCTTTCAGACAGAACCAATCTTCAGCTTTCAGCCGGGGTAAAATCGAATTTTAATCACATGCTGCAACTCGGAACCACATTCGAAGAGCTGCTGGATACGGATACAAGAGTATCACTGAACGGTTTTCGCGGGTCTGCTGCTCTGGATGTTGCAAGTACCTCACTTTCCGGCACAAAAATAGCTGTTGATGGTTTTGTGAACGATTTTTCTGTTGAATCGGATTTCGCAAATTTAGATGGCAGCCCGAGCGAATGGGGAGTCCGGGCACAGGGCGAATATTCGAGATTGGGAAATAATATCAACGAAATACACAGGCTTAAACTACATACCCGTGCCGGCGGCCTTGAGTCGATGGGGGGAGCGTCAACCAACTGGTCGGTAACTACGCTGTCGGTTCATTATGAGCGGCTTTTTAATTACCGAAGCGATGTGAAAGCGAGTTTGGGTGTGAGTGGTGTTACTGATGCGGAGGATGATTTTACATTCCGGTTTTCTCCAAGCCTCGAGCTGAAGCACACCCTGTTCAGAGGGCTTAACCTCCGTGCAAAAGCAGCAGCAACACCAAGGCATTACTCCTTTCAGCAGGTACAGGAAGAAAACCGGTTTTTCGATTTTGAGTCAAACCTGAGACATCAATATGAGATGCTGGCACTGGGCGAAATGCAGACAGAGCCATTCCAGGGCACAAAAATTATTGCCGGTGTTTCTTACCAGGATATCAGAAATTATCTTTATTACACACGCAGCGTTCAGCCGGTTTTCGGGTTTGATATAGATGAAGGCTACTATACTGCTGAATTTCGCGATGCTACCATATTCAGGGTTTATGGCGGATTTTCGCAGGATTTGAGGCCGGATGTACTTTGGTTTAGTGCCGATGCACACTTGCAAACACCAAGATTTGCTGCAAATGAAAAAATTCCGTTTGTCGAAAACCTGTCAGTTCAGACTGCGCTCTCATTCCGCCCAACAAGGCAAGTACTTCTCGAAGGGTGGGGAGAATTTAAAAGCGGACGTGAAAGCCATACGGGAGATGATTTATCATCGTTTTTATTAATTGGCGGTAAATTTGAAATTTCTATTTCTGACAGATATGGAGTCTACGGCAAACTTCTTAACTTGCTGGACGAAGAATACCAGCTATGGGAAGGGTATCGTGAAAGGGGCTTCCAGGGATTTGTAGGATTTACATACATTTTTTAAACATTATGGATACTGAATTTATTTACGCATTCAAAGAAGTTTTAAGGGAGCAGTTCGTAAACAAAAACAGTGTAGAAATTGAAGGGCTCGGTACATTTGATGTAAAACATTACGAACAGCATCAGAAACGGTATGATAACGGTAAGGTGGTTATGATGCCTCCGGCTGATGTGGTTGAATTCAAATCAAACATCAGGATCTCCTATGAAAATTGACAAGGAAAAACTTGTAGAGCTACTGGTTGAAAAAACCAGTATGGAGAGAGCTGAAGTGGAAAAACAGCTCGACCAGTTAATTGACCGCATTCTTGATGCTGCTCATCGCGGCAAAGCATTGGAAATTAAAGAGTTTGGTGTTTTTTATTTTGATGAAGAAGGTGAATTAAAGTTTGATCCATCAAAAGAATTGAGCACTGAAATCAGCTTTAAATATGCCGGAATGAAACCGATTGAGCTGCAGCCTGAACGCGATACAGCCATTTCGATTGGCGATGTGAAGCCTGAAGAAACAGAGACGGAAGAAACAGCAGAACCTGCCGATTCCGATTCTGAAAGTACGGAAGATGAGAAAAAACCGGCAGAAGATGATACCGATGATATCTTTGGAATTGAAGAAACAAAAGAAGATACATCTGATGTTTTTGAAGCAGAAGATGATGAGGACTTTGACTTTCTTTCCGATGCTGTGAAAGAGTCTGAAACCGAAATGGACATTTGGGATGAAGTGGCCAGGCAGGAAGAGGAAGAGCAAAGAAAAAAGGAAGAAGAAAGAAAAAAAGTTGAAGCTGCAAAAGCCCGGGTAAAACCAAAGAAAAAAAAGAAAAGCAATGCTGCTATCTGGGCTATTGCGGCACTTTTATTGCTTCTTGTTTTAGCAGGACTGTATTTTATTTTTCTTGATAATGATACTGTTGCAGAAGATCCACAACAAACTGCAACCGCCGAACATGCGGTTCCAATACCGGATGAACTTCCGGTAATAACCGATGAAGATGCCGAAGTTGCACGGGAAATTGAAATGATACCGGTTGAACCGGAACAGGTACCTGAAGATGAAGTATCAGAAACAGAAGAAGTTCAGGAAACTCAGCCGGAAGCTATAACACAGACGGCACTGAATGAGCAGGAAACATACGGATTAATGGGAATGATAAACGATGAAGCAAATGACGGATACTCCATTGTACTGCATTCTTTTACAAGCGAAGACAATGCAAGGGAAGCTGCTGCCCATTTAAGCGAAGAGGGTTACCGTGTATTGGTAACCTCGAGAACCGTAACAGAAGAAACCATGTGGCGTGTAAGCGTAGGCCAGTTTGAAACACTGGCTGATGCACAGCAGAACCTAAACAGGCTGCCACCTCCTTATAACGTTCAAAACTTTATACACAGAATACAGATTAATTAAATAAGTACATGAAAATCATCTACCTTTTTCTACTACAGGCTCAGGCAACCGAAGAAGATACACTCATCGGAATGTTGCAGGAAGAGTCGAGCATGACGTTTTTTGAAATTTTATCACAGGGCGGAATTTTAATGATTCCTCTCTTCTTATTATCGCTGCTTGCAATTTATGTGATAGCAGAGCGATGGAGAACACTGGATAACTCCAAAATGGATATCAATCACACCCTCAACTCTATTGAGACGCTGTTGAAATCCGGAAGTCAGAAAAGAGCGATTCAATACTGCGAAGAATTCGATAAACCATTAGCCCGAATTTTAATAGCAGGAATCCGGCGGCTTGGCAGGCCCATTCGTGACATTGAAGATGGAATCAAAAAGGCGGGTAAAAAAGAAATCTTTCAGCTCGAAAAACGGATGAACTGGCTGGCAACCATTGCCGGTGTGGCTCCGCTGATCGGGTTTACAGGAACGGTAACCGGTATGATCCGTGCATTTATGGATATTCAGTCGCTGCAGGGTAACGTAAATCCGAGTGTATTGGCAGGCGGTATCTGGGAAGCGCTGATTACAACCGCGACTGGCTTGATTGTTGGAATTATTGCCTATGGCTTCTACAACTATCTGCTTGGAAAAATAAACCGAATGATTTTTGAACTCGAAAATGCTTCCGCTGATTTCGTAGACCTGCTGCAGGCACCCTCACCCAAGAAAAAACAAGAGGTGAATGTATGAACTTCAGAGAAGATAACAACATAAAAGAACCGCTTTATATGTTCTCTCAGTCGTCGCTGACTGATATCATTTTGTTGTTACTTATTTTCTTCCTGTTGACATCCTCGTTTGTAACGAATTTTGGAATCCGTGTTAATGTGCCCCAGGCTGAAACAAGTGTAACTACGAACGCGACTCAAATTTCGGTAGCTATAACACCGGAAGGAAACTTCTTTGTGGATGGTGAACAAGTTACTCGTGCGGATTTATCAGTGTCTATACGTCAGGCATATCAGAATAAGCCGGGTGCATCGTTAGTAGTAAGAGCAGACAGGGAGGCCAGAGTAGACGATGCTGTCCGCGCAATGAATATTGGACGGGCTTTAAATATGAACATTGTAATGGCCACAGAACGTAATTAACCCCATGATAGAATGGTTCAAAAAAAATATCGATGAAGAAGACCGCTTTGGCCTTGGCATTACCGGTGCCATACACCTGCTGATTCTGATTATAGCCATTCTATATACTGTGGATTTTCAAGTAGACCAGCGTGCCGCATTCATGGAAGTTACACTTGGTGAATTTAGAAGCGGAAGCCTTGCAGAGCACGCTGATGTACAGAGAGAGCAGGTAGCTACCCGGCCAAACCCGGTAGAAACAGTACCGGACGAACCCGATCCGGAAATCACACAACCTGTTGAAACCCCACAAGTGCCCGAGGAAGAGGCAACCAAGCCTGTTGAACTTCCTGAGCAGATAGAAGAAATAGAGGACGAGGAAGTGGTTGAAACTCCCGAAACTGATGTAATTGACCCCGAAGTGGTGGAGGTAACGGAAGAAGTGCCCGAAGAAGATGTTCCACCGCAGTCTCAGGAGGCAGAGCAGGTACAAGAGGGAGTTGCAGAAAGTGGTGATGAGCGGGGTTCGCGCGGCGACCCAAATGTAGAACACGGATCAGGGCATACAGCAGACCGTTCAGCACCCTACGACTTACAGTGGGAAGGTGAACTTAACCGGACACCCATGCAGCAGCCTTTGCCAGAAAACCGCACAAATCAAGAGGCAACAATAAGAGTCAGGATCGAGGTAGATCCGCAGGGCAACATAGTGGGCATAAGACCCATTAGAAGAATGAATCCCGAACTCGAAAGAGAAGTGATGCGAAGCCTGCGAGCCTGGAGATTTTCCGCCTTGCCCTCGGGAGTTCCCCAGGAAGATCAGGTGGGTACTATAACGTTTCGGTTTGTACTGGATTAATCGAAAAATCAGATGAGCGCATTATTTCACAGCGCTCATTATGCATCTCTTGTTTGGTATAGTTCGGTAACTTTCCTTTCTTACCTGAATTCGATTTTAAATCAGGCTTAATTGGTTTGTTTGAACGGGGTCATATTTAATGGCAGGTTTTTTTGGGAAGAAGGAGTAAGCGGCAAGACCTGCCAACAGGTTGGACAGGAAGTTGGCCACGGATCGGTGCCGGGAATGTTCAATTTGACACATGTTTTTCAACTCGTCGTTGATCGTTTCAATGATGGAGCGTTTGCGAAGTAAAATCTTGTCTTTGAGCTCCATAAGACTGTTTTTATGTTATTTCGAATCTGCGTAATCAAATGAATACCATTGCAAAATAACGCATTGGTTAGTTCTGCGGAGATATATCCTTTATCGGTGTAGAGTTTGCCGGTAAAGGCTTTGATGAAAGCGGGATCTTTCAACGGTTGGCGGTCATCCACATTACCAGCAGTCAGCATAAAATTGAGCAGCTCTCCTTTATCGTTGATAGCCAGGTGTAACTTAAAACCAAAGAAAAATCCAATGGTATACTTGCCCAGTTTGGCGATTCCCTCAAAGACCTTGTTGGCGGAGATTCGTTTGTTTTTTCACACGCGAAGTGGCGTGGAGTCCATGAAGGAAATCCCTGTACAGGCTCCCATACAGCATGTTTTAACAAATAGAGCCAGTGGCAGGTTAGCTCCAGCCGTGAGTTCGACGAAGCGATTATAGGAAACGGTCTTGGGGAAAAGGTGCCGCATGTGCAGCTTCACGTAGCCGGTGTAGAAGCCTTTCATGGTACGGTATCCACTGTGATGAAAACTCAATCATAATAGTAATGACTTCACTGGTAGAAAGTTTGGGTTTTCTTTTAGTGGGATTTCCTATAATATGAGGGGCAAGTGCTTGGTGAAAGTGGATGCAAAAGGTGTCAACATGGTAGAAGATTTCGGTAATTTTATCGTCGGATAATGTCATGAAAAATGAATCTATGTTTTTGTTATTGCATAACTTAATATAGCAAACTATCCTGACTTATCCGACGTTTATATTAATGGTTTACAACATTTTAACCCCAGAAATTACTACCTCATTATTAATTGAACTCAGGTTTCTTGTAAATTTAGTTTCTATAGGAAACTTTGTGGATAAATGGTTTGTCAGCCCAAAATCATCCCCTCTTGAGACTTATCATTACCCAAATTTTTTTGATCAAAAAATTTGGAAAACTTACAGTACATTCTCAATAAAACGTTATGAAATCTCGGATGCAAATCGAGATGGAGTTGCTGAATTTAGGCGATAAACGCCGTAATGATCGTTTTCGTAAGATTTTGGAAACCTCAACCGACCACCCTACAGCCAGTGTACCTCAAGCCCATAGCCAGTGGTATGATACCAGGGCGACCTATTCGTTTTGGAGTTCCCCGAAGGTGGATTCGGTGCAATTATTACAAGCCATTGGGCGGGCGACGGCTTAGCGTGCTGTGGACTAACCGATCGTATTGATTTTGCATGATACAACCAATATTGGATTTTCAAGCAGTTCACCACGCCCTATCGACAGACGATCCTCAAAAAAGACCAGGGCAAACAGATCACCTATGAGCTGGAGTTTGGATATGTGTCGGTGCGTCTGCCAGGCCACCAAACCCCGCTTTGGATGCTGGT
>SLPZ01000265.1 GCA_007131725.1 Balneolaceae bacterium | reverse complement strand
ATACATGCTTTACTTGTCCGTTCACTCCTCTTCCTTGTGCCACTTCTTGTGCTCTTTCGGAGGCGTTGGTAGTTCCATCCTTAAAAAGGACAATATATTGTCCGGGAATGGCTTCTCCGTCCGCGAGATCTGAAAGATCTACGGTAGTATGGGAGAGTTGAGTGTCGTTGCTTCCAATATCATCATTCACCGACATTGGAGTATCACACGCTGTAATTGCGAAAAGCCCTATAAAAAGGGTGTATGCTAAATATTTTTGAATTGTTTTGATTGATCTCATAATGATTACACCAGTAGTTTTTTGAATGCTGCGAGGTGCGTTTAATCAGCCAGGTATTTCTATAGTTGCACCCCCAACACCCGTGTTAGTATTGGAGTAGCTTTTTATCGCCACGTAATTTCTTATGAGATATATTAATAATTTCTAATTATTATTGCACGTATAATTATTAATTATTCTTAATATTTAGATATGCGTAAAATTACGTATGCATGTCAGTTCGCTTTTTTCTTGATATTAGTAGACAAAAATGATTCTTTTAGAATCCTATATACTTGATAATAAATTATTTATTAAATAGTTTTCTTGCATGAGGATGATCGATAACCAATAAGTTTTAAAATATTTACCGGAAAAGGTATGTGGTAAATACGTACAGTATATATAGGTGAAATCATTGAAATATTGAGAAGATTTTATCCAAATATTAGTGTATTTGAGAGTAAATAGAATTATTTATTAGAAAACATTAATACTTTTAAAATGGTATAGTAAGAGATACATTAGATATTATCCACGATTCTCTGAAGGCAGATAAAAAAATATTCAAACCCGGCTTCTTGCAGAGCCGGTGCCTTCATCAGACTCGGAAAACAATTGTTTAGTAACCGTAGATTTATAAATACATAGAAGAAGAGATTGGCTGAAATAAAAATAGTCAGAGTGTTGGCCTCTGATTTTTTTCAAATACAGCCTGCATCAATCCAAATATTACCGGATATTTAGCCAAACAAAAATTCCGGTTAACTATGAAAATCATTTCATTACTTGTTCTGCTTCTTATCGCCACTTTATCTCCGCGCCAAATTGCAGCACAGGAGGCTTTTGAAGAGTTTACTATCAATTTTACGGGAAATAAACACATCAGCGGTGGCACTGTTCTGCATAGCTGGGAGCCTAACCCGGGTTTTGGATTCGAGATAAATACACCCTACTATTTTGGAAATTTTGAAGCGGGTTACCGCTATGTGCGTTTTGATGAACTGGATTTCGAGAATTCCGGGTTTCACTCCCACTTTGTATTTGGCGGTTGGTTTTACAGGTATCCGGCTTCCCCGGAACTGTTTGTAGTGACCGGTATCCGCCTCGGAAATCGTTTCATGCTGCATGATGAAGACAAAATCTACGGAGACGAATATCGCTTCAGCCGGGAAGAAAGTGAATTTGGGTATGAGGTTCACTTCAGAATAGAATATAAATTAAGTTCCGTGGCCGGATTTTATATTGCCACATCATATAACCGAACGATTTTTAACATCCCTTTTTCTTCGTTTGTGGGCTCGATTGGCCTGACCGCCACACTGGAATCGCCATCCTGGTTAAAGAGATTTTTGAGATAATATGATGTATTCCTTTCTCAGTTTTTTGATCTCTTTGAACCTGAGCGGTTTTTTGCAAGATCAGCCTGAACCGGTTAAAGGGGATTCGCTGGAATCTGTATTTTATCTTGGTTCTACAGATCTTTTCTGGCAATCAGGCTATCAATATGCATCGCTCGACAGGATGTCGTTCCAGTTAAATTCGGGCAGGTATGGGTATTATGGCCCGCAACCTGAATTTATGCTGAACGATATTCCTTTCAACCTCACTTTTTTTGGAACCACTTTTAGCCAGTTTATACCCGAGCCTTATTCAAGGATTGAAGAAATCAGAGTAAATAAAGGTTCGGGTGTGTACCGGGGCACGGGATATTCATCAGGGCTGATTGAAATAAAACCTGAACCGATGAAGGAGGGATTATCGCTGTTTGTGTCGGGCCAGTATGGCCACAATAGCGGGGAGCCGGGCCCCTGGGTATTTGATCCCAACCGGGTGACTCCAAACGTAGAACGTTTTGGTCCGTGGGTAGATGCGGGAATTGGCCTGAAGATAAGCGGATGGTATGCGCGAGGCACTCTGCGAACCCACAGCAATAAAAACTTGGATGAATTTGTACAGACACGGATAATTAATCTTCGGGAATTATCGGCTGAAAATGAATTTCTCTCGGTAGAAAATACGGCAACGCTCGGACTGATAGAAACGGGGTTTGAAAGTGAGAGAATGGATTTTAGAGCTCAGGCAATGCAGGCCGAAAGCACTGATTTTTTATATTTTCATCCGCTTACAAGAGAAATTGCAACCCGGCTGCACTCCGATCAATATTCCGTGTTCGGACGGATTGTTATACAGGAAAATTCAGGAATTCGTCTGCTCTACCAGTACAGAGAGAAAAAAACCGAATATCGCCGAAACCGGTTTGGCCAGAGTTTTGACTGGAATCAGAAGAAGCAAATATTCAGAGGATCATACTATTATGAGGGTAACCGTGCATCTACTGAAGCTGGGGCTCAGAATCAGATCATTGAAGCCAATGCACCAAGACTGAATGATGGTACTTTCAACCAGACCAAAGCATTTGTTGAGCAATGGCTGAATGTAAACAAATCCATAAAAATTGGAACGGTTCAGAAGGCTGAGTTTAAAGAAGATGATATTGCCCTTCAGTCATTCGGAACGATACGATTGAAACCGGGAAGCCGATGGACAACAGAGTTTGAAGGCGGCTACTCCGAACTGTTTTCAATAACTGCCAATCCGATCGATTACTGGGTTGGCCGTGGGTACGGAATTTATGATCGTCTGCGGCTGAACTACCAGGTGCCGGATCAAATTTCTAACACAAGAAAATCGACTTTTTCCAACCGGCATATTTTTAATGTGTCTGACCAGTTTCAAATGGAGGCAGAATTGGAATGGATTCACCACTATTCCATCAATATTCCATTTCAGAAAGCGCAGTATGATTTACCTTTCAGTACAATGCCCGGCCTTTATACCCTTCACGGCGGAGAATCGGGCAGCCGGTATCAGTTAAGGTTTGCGGCGAATCATACATTATCAGAGATATTCAACCAGGGTGTCGTTGTTTGGTTTAACAGAACAGCCAATGGAAATGAAAACTACAGGCAATACTGGCGAACTATCCCAGAAATCCTGGTACAATATGAAGCCGGTTACAGGCCATATTCGGATATTGCCATCAATTTGAGACTGCAATATCGATCAGAGACCGAATGGGCCGAATTTGAAAATCTGGATGGCGAGCTGAACCGCTCCTTCCATGCTCAGTATCCGTTTAAATATTTTCATTTTTCAAACCGGCTGCCGGAACATGTCAGGCTGGACCTGAGTGCATCCAAGTGGTTCTGGGAGCAGCGCCTTCGCCTGGCTTTAACACTAAAAAATATTTTCGGCGAAAACTTTCAAAGCCATCCAATAGGAACAAGGGAAGGCTTTGGGTATTACGTACGACTGGATATGCGGTTTTGAAATATTTTCTTGTCTGAGAAAGCAGATTGCACAGAGCCTATTTGTGTTTATGTTATGTCCTACAGGTGAAGTAAAGCATATGAGAATTTTTTCTTACTTCATCGATTTTATCTCGTCCCGCAAGGCGTACCCTGGTTAAACTCAAGTTGTTTTAGTAAATGATATTGCTCAGATCAGATTATCAGTTTATCGCTATTCATTCGCAATGTAATAATCCTCAATAAAGTTAGTGACTAAATCCCGTGCAGCCTCATTAATCAGCGGAATTCTGTCGAAGGATACAATTCCTACCATCCCGGTTTCCCATGTGCTGGCCGATGTCTGCAAGTTACGGTTAAGAGGCAAATTTACCGGCTGATAGAGCCTGAGGTTGATGGCAAAAGGAATCAGGCCGTTTTCCAGTTCAATTGTGTTGATATGCATGTAAAGAAACGGGATGTCAGCCGATGAGCGAACCTCCTCATCTGATATATACCGGATCCCGGCTTCGATTAACTGATTGATGGATTGCTGCCGGATATTTGCCGGAGTGAGAACTTCATCATCTGTAATAGTTTTGCTGCCCTGAATGTTGGCGGAGAACCCGAATTCCTGCAGCCCCTGTAGTGAAATGCGTTCAAAAACAACTTCCTGCTGGGCAAAAATTTCAGCAGGAATAACCAAAAAAAGGATTAGACAAGGTGGGAGAATAAATTTTTTCATATAAATGGTGTTTTGATGAATCCGCCGGATTAAGAAATTACAATTTCTGAATGGAAATCAGGTAAAACTTATTTAAGTGAGTTCGACATAAGAATTTGGAAAATGAATCTGAAGCTGTGCAAAAAGGGCATTAAGTTGTAATAACAAAATCATTTTCGTCATGCCGGACCCCGATCCGGCATCTCCTGTCTATATCAACGGCTGGAGATCCCGCATCAGGTGCGGGATGACGCTTTTTTTAAACTAAAACACCTTTATATAACAAAATTCAAAGATCTTATCTCGAACTCACGATTTTTATTATCAACGACTCACTCTGTTTCCTGTTGTTTTATAATGCCAATAGCAAAAAACAGCCAGCCCAGGATAAATGCAAATCCGCCGATGGGTGTTATCATGCCGAGCCAGCCGGTGTCAGTCAGTGTGAGTAAATAGAGGCTGCCGGAGAAAATGAGGATGCCGGCCGTAAGAAATATTCCGCTTCGTTGAAGCCATTTAGATTCCTTCATCCAAAGTGACAAGGTGCCCACAATCAATAACCCAAGTGCATGATAAAAGTGGTATTGTACGGCGGTTTGATAAACATCAAAGCGTTCGGGGCTGAGCCTGTCCTGAACCATATGTGCACCAAATGCACCAAAGGCTACAGCAAGAGCCATGAAAACTGAACCTGTTATGAGAAGAGTTCGTGGTTTCATTAACCCATAGCATTACTCATGTATATTAATCTGATTGTTTATTAAAAAATAGTTGCCCAGAATGCTTTTATCTATTTTCTAATAACCACTCTGTCTCAGTCAACCCTCAAAGCCAATATCATTATGAGTACCGTCGCAAAATGGCTTGTTGGATGAAGCACCACAACGGCAGAGCGCCACTCCTTTACTGGATGAGTGCTCACCCATTTCAGCTGATTCCATCGTATAACTGCCTTCCAATATGGCCGGGCCGTTCTTCATCAGTTTAATGAGCAGTTTTCCATGCTCCGTTTCTTCAATAGGCGGCATTTTTGAGGTGTCTGCGTTGGCATCCGCTTTCCAATCTATTTCTTTATGGGTATTATCGCATAGTGGCTGATCAGAGGTTTTTCCGCAGCGGCAAAATGAAATTCGGTTATCTTTGAGCAGGGTGTTGCCTTCGTGATCTTGTACCTCAATATTACCATAAAAGTAGATAGACCCGTTTTCGATTAGTATGATTCGGTTTTTGTTTTTCTGATTCTGCTGGCTCATTGCAAATAGGTTGTTTGATTTTAAAATTTAGGTTTTGGAATAGTTAGAACTAATAATCATCTAATAGAATGAATACATTGATCGAGGTGACTTTAGAGTGTACGAATCACTTCCCCGCACGTCATCATTCGATCGCCGTGGTATGGGTTGGCAATCTGCTCTTCACGGCTCAGCCAGTCAGCCGATCCGTCACGCACCATCGGGCAGCTCTGGTGATAGACCTCATAATCAACCGGGCGAAATGTATCCACCATATCAATCATTGCTTCTGAGATAAACTCAAAATGATAGCGCTGGTCGTCAACATCATCTTCAGCAAGCAGTTCATCACTTCTGGAAACAATCACTTCACTGAAAGAAATCCAGAGAGCCAGCGTTTCTTCATTGAGCCCTTCTCCATCCACATTTTCGGCTGTAGATTTAAATGTTTCGGTCATCTCTTTTGCAGCTTCTGCGTCTGATTCCACAAGTACATCTTTCAGGTCGAAATAACGGTCGAGCAAACCGGCCATCTGTGCGTTAAATTCAGGTGTTGTTTCCACAAGCTGCATTTGCATCTGCATTTCACGTTCTTGCTGCTGGGCGCGTTCCTGTTCGGTTTCACCACAGGCTGCCAAAAACAAAAGAAAGGGTAAAAAAAAGATTAAAATTCTATTCATAGGTGATAATATTTTAAGGTTTAATTGCCGGTAAAAATAGCAAAATTACGGATGCTAACTAATGCCATTTAAGGAAATTTTCTTATTGATTGTAAGCACCATTCTGCAGTTCATAAATAAACTTCATACTTTACCAATATCTGATTAACAGAAAGGTTGATATTAACGTTTAACAATTGAAGCTAATCCTGATGAAATGAAACCATACCTGAAAATCTTCACACTTTTACTATTTTGTGCTTTGTTTACAGCCGGTTTATATGGGCTAAACAGCAGTAATGATACCTCCGGCCATGACACGGAAACTATTCAATCTGATGATATCAAACACCTGATGCTTGTGGCCGGGGCGGCCAGTCATAGTACCGGTGAACACGAACACCGTGCAGGAGTTCTGCTGTTTGAGCGATGCCTGAACGATGTCTACGGCCTTGAAGTGAGCACCCATTTTGAAGGCTGGCCGGATGATGACAGTGCTTTTGATGATGCTGATGCGGCTGTCTTTTATATGGACGGGGGCGGTAATCATCCCATAGTTCAGGATGGCAGGCTGGATTTAATTCAGGGTCACATTGACCGCGGAATGAGTATTGGAGCCATCCACTATGCCGTGGAAGTGCCCGAAGAGAACGGGGGGCGGCAATTTAAAGACTGGCTGGGAGGTTACTACGAAACATACTACTCTGCCAACCCTATGTGGGATGCCGAATTTAATAATCTGCCTAATCATCCCATAATGCGGGGTGTTGAAGAATTTACAGTATATGATGAATGGTATTTTAATATTCGTTTTCGCCCGCATATGGCAGGAATTACTCCGCTGCTTACAGCCGTTCCCTCCGATGATACAAGGGACGGCCCGTACGTATGGCCTGAAGGGCCTTATGATCATATCATGGATGCAAAAGGCGAAAGTGAAGCACTCTCCTGGGTTGTTGACCGCAAAGACGGTGGACGTGGTTTTGGATTTACCGGCGGCCACTTTCATGAAAACTGGGGAAATGACGGATTCCGCACCTACGTTTTAAATTCCCTGGTCTGGCTGGCAGGCCTCGATGTTCCGGCTGATGGTGTTCAATGCGTGGTTACAGATGCCGACCTTCAAAAAAACCTGGATGAGTGATTTGTAATTTGCAGGGCTCAGGAATCAGGGTGCAAGGTTCAGGGGCAAAGCTAAGGACCTGGCAGAGTGCCCCGGCAAACCTTCTGGCATTCTTAAACTAAGTTCAGATGAATGATAAAATTGTGTGAGTTCTTATGAAATGCCTGATAAAAGGTATTGTCATTAATAGTTTAACCGCAGCCCTCCTGCGCCAAGGCTTCGGAGGACAAGTGGGCGCAGAGTTCCGCGGAGTTATTTTTAAGGGAAGCATCACCATGATCGACAAAATTCAGCATTGAGCATTTTTCATTCAAAATAGCCCTTAAACAAACTCATCCAGGTCTTTTTTGATGTTGGCTCCTTTCAGAATGTTGTGCGATTCGTCGTGGGCTTCGTCCGGTTCCAGGTGAATGGTGATTACGGCATCGGTATCGAGCGCATCAATCAGTTTGCGTTCTAAAAGTGTGGCCTCATCGTGTGCTTTTTTCAGGTTGATCTCATCATCAAAAACCAGGTGCAGCTCCACCCATGTGGTATTGCCGGATGTGCGGTGGCGCAGGTGGTGCCAGTCTTTCACAGTTTTGGGCAGTTCGTTTTCCAGTATCTGAACCAGGGCGGCATCAATGGTTGCATCTCTTGTATCCATCAAGCCGAGTACTGAAAAGCGCAGCAGTTTGTATCCTTCAAACATGATGTAACCGGCCATCATAAAGCTGACTACAACATCAACAAAAAGCCATCCTGTATAATGGATAAGAACGAGTGCTGTAACAACGCCCCCGCTCGTCCAAACATCCGTCAGGGTGTGTTTGCCGTTGCTGATGGCAATCATATTGTTGTGCTTGCGGCCAACCCGGACCACATAGCTGCCCAGCGCCAGGTTGATGAGAGCCGCCACAATCAGCATCACAATACCGGCATCCATATTGGTGATTTCGATTCCGGTTATGGCGCTCATCACCGCATGATAGATGATGGTAAATCCCGCCACGATAATGATGGCGCCTTCCGCTCCGACTGACAGAAATTCAATCCGTTCGTGGCCGTAGTGATGGTCTTCATCCGGCGGTTTCAGGCTCAGGTAGTAGCCGTACACCACAAACATTACGGCAAACAGGTGAACCACCGATTCCGCCGCATCCGACAATGCCGCCGTAGACCCGGTAATAATAAACGCACCGATTTTAACCGAAAGGCTGACCGATGATACAACCAGGCTGATGATGAGCGCTTTTTTTACGGGATCTTTTGAAGGCATAGATGTTGGTTTTGGATACGGAATATAAGAATAAGGCACGGAAAATTTGAGGGGATTGATTGGCAATCCCCTCTCGAGAGGGGAAAGTGCCGATGAAAGTGCGAAGCGCGGTTCATCAAACGAGGCCTGCCTGCACGAAGCCTCTAATTATTTGATGGATTGATTTATTAAAGTTTCGGCGAAGGCAGGGGTGTGTTTTTTAGAAAAACTTTTTTTTGTGAGCAAATTTATCAGGTCGACACACCCCTGACAACTACGCTCAACGCGTCGTTGTCTGTCCCCTCTCAAGAGGGGATTTTATATTTTAAAATCATCAGATTTCAAGATGTTCTGAAAAATTCAAGATGATCAAATATCCTAATAACTTCCTGTACAGGACGACATAATTTGCACCGACAACAAATAAATATTTAAAAAAAATAAAAAACTCCTTATCATTGGTCTGCTTTGAAAAAAAGCAACCTAACATTCAATTAAATACAAACAAAAATGGACGAACCCGGTAGTAGTTGCATATTGAACACTGCTGAACCTGCAGCAAACGCTGAATAGCAGCCCGGGCTTCCTTTTTGAATAGCACCGGCCGCTCTCCTTCGGTGCTGAACATTTCCGACAACATATTTTAATACTTTACAGGGTTTTGGATAAATCCGTAGAACTGTTATGAAATGATGTCAGCAAGCTGACTGTTGGTTCAAAAAAAGAGTTGTTTATGTTAAGCTAATGCCACTCAAAAGGTGAACATCATGCTAAAAACAAACAAACAAATACCCAACCTGCTGAAAACAGCAGCTATTCTTACAATTTTTATCCTGGCCATTTTCCATCAAAAAGCAGACGCACAACAGATGTTTGTAGATGATGCGGAAGTGACCACCTATCGATCATTTCAGATAGAAACCTGGTACGGTTCGCGCGAATCGTGGTTTTTAACAGCCATCAGCCCTGTCCGTGGACTGGAGCTGGGCACCGGTTTTGGATT
>SLPZ01000201.1 GCA_007131725.1 Balneolaceae bacterium | reverse complement strand
GTTGTACCGAACTCTGCGAGGTCCTTGCGAATTCTTGAGGGTTCTTATTGATCCCGCTCTTCAAAAAATGTACGAAGCCGGGCCAGTTCTTCATCACTCCAGCCTCCCGGTTCGGTGAGGGCAAGCCAGGAATCGAAATAATGTTTGGCTGCATATTCGTGTCCATATCCGGGAGGTGATTCGCCGGTAGCCATATCGGCGGCGAGCTGCAGCATGGTAACAATCGGAAACCATCGCAAATCGGGTGACACATCCGGGCCGCGGGGTTCACGAATCCAGTCCGGTTCGCTTCTGAAGGAATTCGGATCAAAAAAAGTGATGGGGTCACTTGCGTATTGCAGATAGGCAATCCGGAAGGATCCCCATTCTGCATCTCCTGCTTCCAGCCCTCCGTTTTGGTTGGCGAAGCGAATTACAGATCCATCGCGAAAACGGGGAAGCCAGGCCGGAGTGTCCGGATTTCGTTCTATCGTGGCCGTTCTCCAGGTGCTTTTCCGGAACGGCGGCCCGCTCCACAAAGCTCCGTGAAACGGATCGTTGATGATATCAAAAAGATCAAAAGAACGGTCGGAGTTCAGCGCGCCCAGGCTCAACCCGTGCAGGTATAATTTCGGACGGTCATCATGCGGAAGTTCGGTCCAGTAATTGTACACTGTGCGGAAGAGGGCACGTGCCATGTCAGCACCAAACTCCTCTTCAGCAAGCAGCGACAACGGGCTTGGTAAATAGGAGTACTGAGCGGCTACACTGGCAATATCACCCCGGTGCAGATATTCGAGGGGGTCAATTGCTGCTGGATCAACCCAACCTGTTCCGGTTGGGGTAATGATGACCAGCACCGAGCGATCGAAAGCATTTACACGTTTTAATTCCTCGAGAGCCAGTGACGCACGCTCATCAAACGATTCGGATACGTGCATTCCCACATAAACGCGAATTGGCTCTTTTACTTCATGAGTGGTAAACTGCCGGATGTCATCAGACGAGGGGCCGGTGGATAGAAAACGGCGTCCGGTTCTGCCCATCTCATCCCATGAAAGTAACGATGCCACGCTACCGGTTTTCATTGGATCGTCGGGCTGATCAAATTCGGGCTCTATGAGGGTATCGATCTGCTGGTAGGTTGAATCAGCAAATCGGAGCAGTGAACTAAAAAGAAGGCCGTTTGCAATAAACCAAAAGAGAATGAATGTGGTAATCAGTCCAACTACATAAGAAACCCGGCGGGGTATATATTTTTCAAGTTTTCTTGCGAGATTTTCTTTAACAATCAAAAATAGCCGGGCGACCAGCAAAACACCGAGAAATACTGCAATGGCAATCGACCCGATCAAAAATGGATTTACAGAAGCGCTCTCTTCGAGGCCCATTAATTGACGAAGAGAATTTTGCCAGCCGCTTGCATGCCATAAAAAGAAACCTGCAATCAACAGAAAAATAACACCGGCAATAATCTGAACTAAAGCCTGGTTTTTAGATTTTGGTTTTGGCAGTTCGAAATATGACCAAAGCCATATAAAAAATACACCTACTCCATAACCCGAGGCCAGGGCCAGTCCGGAAATTACACCCTGGGTGATTTCTGACCGTGGAAGCAACGTGGGTGTCATGGAAAGGGCAAAAAAGAGGGTGCCCACCAGCAAACCTGTTGTTGAAAAGTACCGATTTAACTGCATCTAAAAAGAATGAAAAAGTTTATAAGCCGGAACAGCACATTGCCTGAATGAAAGTTATAACGAAAAGAATCTGTCCGGGTTATCTAAAGATACCATTGAATAAGATTATTTTAAGTATGTTTTTTACAGATAATGTTTTGAAATGGCATTGATTTGATTTTTGAAAATTCCAGCCTTTAAGCAATAAGAAGGAAAATACCGCAAACCGGAGTAGAACGGTTGTCATTGTCATAAAGAAACACAACCAAATTTTTATTTCTCCGAAGGATCCTGAGGATTTTATACGATCACTGAACAGTACAAGATTAGCTACAAAATCTGAAGTAATTATCTGATAAGAAGAGGGAAGCAGATTAAATCACCAACTCTAAGTGATTGAGGTGCTACATCTGTCACGTTAAAAATCTCAGTTTAATTAATAATTTAAAACTTGAATTCGTCATGCCTTCGCGTAAGCAGGCATCTCTATACCTTGATAAAGTCAGGAGATTTCAGTTTAGCGAATTGACAACAAAATTTTCATCGTATTTATTTGATGTTTTGAGCTATCGACTCAGATCAAAAAGTTTTTAGAAATCATCTCATATTTGGATCCGGCCCGTCTCCGCTCTCTTTGCGTGCCGAAGAAATCACATCTTTGATGGCGCCGGTTACTGCCTGTATGTTCTCCTTCAGTCCGTGTTCTGTTATTTCAATATCCAAAAACCGGCTTAGCTCGCGAAGTGCTTTTGGTGTGGACCCACTCATAAAACCAGCTATTCTTCCCTGCTTGGTTTTCTTTCCCAATAAAATGCGGTCGCCATTATCAAACTCAAGAAGATATTCAAAAACGGTTTTTGTCCTTGATTTTCCGTTATTACTGCTTCTGCTTCGCTGAAGATAGCTCGAAACCAGGATTCCCTTTACCTGCTGCAGCGGGCAATGTTCGTTTTGGGTTCCGGTGATTTTTTTATACTGGTAAGAAAACTGATTGTTTGCCTTATCAAATTCAAAAGTTTTAACATGAGGAGCTAAAATTCCAACCAAAACGGCTCCTATCAACATGGCGGCACCCGCACCGGCCATAAACATATCTTCGCCGGTTGTTGTCCAATCACCCGAAAGTCCCTGCTGGAGTAATATCACACCAAAAACTAAAAGAAATATCGTGATGATGACCGGCCCTATTATGGAGTAACTTTTTAGTTCAAAAACCCGATCACCCTGTTTTTTATATCTTAACATATCAAAATTTTTAGGTTAATAAACACACTCAATGAGTATATTATTCCTGTCACGGATTTACAAATTCATTTTTGTACTGAATATTCAGGCATATTTAAATATAGGTTAAACCCTTATATAAAACCTCTCTCAAAGTAAGTAAATTACTATTGGAAGCAGCTTAAAAAAGAATTTTATCAATTAAAATTTGGGTTTAACAGGTAAAAATTATGGTAAAAAAAATTCAACAGATTGTAGATGAGCAATTTCATACATGGAGTCATACCCATTCGCTTGCAGGCGCCAGAGCCCGAAAGAAAAAAACGAATCCTGTCATCACCATATCAAGAGAATTTGGAGCAAGAGGAGCGGAATTGGCTCACAAATTGGAGCAGAGAATAGAGTTCAAGGTTTGGGATAAAGCATTTATTCAGGCAATTGCAAAAGAAATAGGAAGCGGCGAAAGAGCTGTGGAATCACTGGATGAACGCCGTCAGCAAGTGATGAAAGATACTGTTACCGGATTTTTAATGAACATTCCAACCAACGTGAAATACCTTCGATCTTTGATAAAGATAGTTAAGGCAATCGAAGAACATGGCAATAGTATTATCGTTGGCCGGGGTTCAAGTTTTATTGTACAAAATCCAAAATCTCTTCATATTCGGGTTGTTTGTCCTTTGAATGTCCGCATTGCTAATTATGCAAAAAAAGAGAATATCAAACAGCATGACGCGCGGTTGATTGTTGAACAAAAAGACCGGGAACGTGAGGAATTTATCAAACAAAATTTCAACAGAAATGTATCTAATGCGGCTGATTATGATTTGATCATCAATTCTGACTCCTACACTATGGACCAAATGACTGACATGGTAATCCTGGCTTACGAGAAAAAAACAGGAATAAAACTTAAAATCGCTGAAATGTAAATATCAGTAAAATTTTAAGCTGAAATAAACCACAGTAAGCCACTACATTGTGTAATATTTTCTTTTATGGCACTCAGATTGTATCTTTATAAAAGAATTTTATACATTTTTATCTATTAATTAAAATGAATTGGAGAGGACCCATGAAAAAACAAAAAGCAATCTTTTCGATTTTTCTTTGCATAATATTTGTCTTTTCTGCATCTAATCTGTTTGCAAACCCGGATAAAACATCGGAAAAAGAGCTGGAAGGCAAGCAGGTTGCATTCCTGATCACCGAAGGCTTTCACGATGCTGAAACGATGTTTCCGTTAGGGTTTCTGCAGAATAAAGGTGCTACCATTACTGTGATTGGTGTAGAACCCGGCGTTTATACTGCTTATAACAGTGACATTTCCGCAGTAGTAGAATTTTCTGTAACTGAAGTGGATCCTGCTCAGTTTGATGCATTGATCATTCCCGGCGGACATTCACCGGCAAATTTACGCGAACACGGTGAAGTTGTGAATTTTGTCCGGGATTTTATCCAAAGCAATAGGCCGGTAGCTTCTATCTGCCACGGCCCGCAGGTTGTGGTTGCTACGGGAATTGTTGAAGGACGCACACTGACTGCTGTAAGCGGAATAGAGGATGAAATTACTGAAGCCGGTGCAATCTATGTGGATGAGGAAGTGATGATTGACGGCAATCTGATAACATCCCGCACCCCTCCTGATCTTGCTGCATTTGCAGTGGCCATTATGGAATCTCTTAAGTAAATATCATCGTTCGGACAGATCTCCGGTTTTCCAATTAAATTGGTCCGGAGATCTGTTCATTTATGATGATAAAGCTCAAATCTTCCAGCCCTTAAGATTCCTATAAAAAAGTGAATTTACTATATCGAGATAGAACCATCTTAGAATTCGTCTGATTACAAATTTATGTCCCAAAATTGGGAATTGGCAATGTCAAATTTGCCGGTGGCTAAATAATGTGTAATGATTAATTTTTTTGATTACATAACCGGCAATAGATTCTCTTTCCTGATACTTTTTTAAAAATAGTCTTTCTAACTGCGAAAATTATCCCTCCTTACTTTTTTGGCATTTTAGGAAGCTTTTAAGCATGTGATTTAAAATTTCTCTATATAAATCCCGAACTCTGCGAGGAGCTATCGGACTCTCGCATATTCTTAAAAATGTTGTTCCTTTAGCTTTTAAAAATCAAAAAATGATGCTTTAAGCCTAACTTATTTTATATTGTCTGAAATACCACGGATTAATCAATTTTCACTTTAAGAGTCGAAGGTGTTATTTTCACGGGGACTTAAATAAAAACTTAAAAGAACAGTATTGTATATGTCTGAAGAAAAAGGATATGGACTATTAAAAGGCAAAAAAGGAATTATTTTTGGTGCGCTCGATGATCGAAGTATTGCCTGGCGAATCGCACTTGCCTGCCATCGCGAAGGCGGCCAATTTGTACTCTCAAATGCACCCATTGCGCTGCGCCTGGGTGCCCTGAATGCTTTGTCTGAAAAAACAGGTGCTCCCGTTTTTCCCTGCGATGTGAGCAGTGAGGAAGATGTTGAGAAGCTGATGAACCAAACTAAAGAAGAGCTTGGCGGCGTGGATTTTATTCTGCACGCAATCGGCATGTCTCCAAATATCCGCAAAAAGAAAGAATATAAAGGCCTGAACTACAAATGGTTTCAGCAAACGCTCGATATTTCGGCTATATCGCTGCATAAGATTTTGCATTATGCAGAAAATACCGGGTTGTTGAATGACGGCGCCAGTGTGATTGCCCTGTCTTACATCGGGGCACAGAGAGTATTCTCAAAATATTCTGATATGAACGATGCCAAAGCTCTTCTGGAAAGTATAGCCAGAAATTATGGAAGCCGTCTTGCCGATCGGGGAATCAGGGTAAACACCATTTCACAAGCACCCACGAGAACTTCGGCGGGAACCGGAATTAAAGGTTTTGACGGGATGTACACCTTTGCCGAAAAAATTGCACCGCTCGGAAACCCCACAGCCGATGAATGCGCCGATTACTGTGTAACACTTTTCTCAGACCTGACCCGAAAAGTGACCATGCAAAACCTCTATCACGATGGCGGATTTGTTTCATCCGGTGTTTCTGAAGAGATGGTGATAGGTTTGCAGAAGTTATACGGTGACGAAGATTTTGAATTGTAATGATGAACATCGAATTACAGAACTGAACGTACATTCTGGATTGAGTGATTGGTGTTCAACTATTAGATAAAATGGGAAAAAAAATTCTCGGTATCGATCCGGGTTCGCGCACAACCGGATACGCCATTCTGGTTGAGGAGAACACCTCGTACAGCGCTGAAGTTTGTGATGTGCTGAGAATGGAAAAGATGGATGAGCATACCGGGAGGCTGCAGGAGATTTTTGATGAAATCACACGGCTCATAAATAAACACAAGCCCGACGAATGCGCCATTGAAACCCCGGTTTATGGTGTTGACCCCCTCGCCATGCTGAAGCTGGGCCGGGCACAGGCAGCGGCCATTCTTGCCATTACGAACCAGGGCCTGCCTGTGGCAGAATATTATCCGAAGGCCGTAAAAAAAGCAATCACCGGAAATGGAAATTCCAGCAAACAGCAGGTGGCCTTTATGCTGGAAAAACTGATTAAGCTCCCTGAAAAAAAATTACCGGCTGATGCCACCGATGCACTTGCCGTAGCCTGGTGCCACTTAACACAATCCGGTGTGCAATCAAATCAAAAAAGTACAGGCCGCCTGCATCAGAATAATCGTAAATCGAGCTGGGCGAAATTTGTTGAAGAAAACCCCGAAAGAACCAAAAAGCATTGAGGATAAATCGAAGCCGCTGCAAAACAGTTGAGTAAAAAATGATTGCATATCTGAACGGAACACTGGCAACAAAAAAAGAACAGGAGTGCATTATTGATGTATCCGGAGTTGGTTACCGGGTTGAAATTTCTACCCAGACACTGGAAACGCTGCCGGATACAGGCAAAGAAGCCCGCCTTCTGGTGTATCATCATTTCACCGAAAGCGAGCAGCGGCTTTTTGGTTTTGCATCACAAAAAGAGAAAAACCTGTTTGAACGGCTCATTACCGTAAAGGGAATAGGCCCAAAACTGGCACTTACCATTTTATCGGGAATGCAGGCATCCGTGCTGATGGAAGCCATTGTGATGCAAGACACATCCACCCTCTCCGGAATTTCAGGCATTGGCAAAAAAACAGCTCAGCGAATGGTTCTCGAGCTGAAAGATAAACTGTTTGATGAGTCGCAGCCATCGGTTGTTACCGGTGATGATTCAACAAGAAGCAAAAGAGAAGAGGCTGTCTCGGCACTGGAAGCACTGGGCTTCAGCAAGCGCGAATCAGGACAGATGGTCAACCAGATTGCGGGGAAAAATCCGAAAGCAACGGTATCCGAGATTGTGAAACAGGCGCTGGCCCAATCAAAAAGATAATATTGGGTTAACATATAAACGTTATTATGGTATTGCACAGAGCCGTTAGAAAGTAAATCAATACACATAAAACAGAGAACCATTGGCAAATCAAACTATTCTCATCGTTGATGATGAACAGGACCTCCTGGACATGATTGAATACAATTTAAAACAGCAGGATTATGACGTACTGACTGCGGATAACGGGCAGCTTGGCATACAGATTGCGAGAGACACAAAACCCGACCTGGTACTGCTCGATGTTATGATGCCCGGCATGGACGGAATTGAAGTTTGCGACAGGATGAAAGAAGATCCCGCCCTGAAGCAGATTCCCGTGATTTTTTTGACAGCCCGGAGTGATGAAAAAACGGAGATTGAAGGCCTGAACAAAGGCGCCGACGATTATATCACAAAACCAATTTCCACATCTAAACTTTTTTCCCGGATTAAAGCAGTACTCAGGCGATATTCTGACACGACTGATGAACAGCAGCGTTTAATTGTCCACGATCTTGAAATAGACAAAGACCGCTACATCGTACTTAAAAACGGTAAAGAACACCACTTACCACGGAAAGAGTTTGAGCTGTTTTACTATCTTGCCAGTAAAAAGGGAAAAGTGCGCGACCGGCAAACTCTGCTGAATAAAGTTTGGGGTGATAACGTTTATGTTGTTGACCGGACTGTGGACGTGCACGTAAGAAAAATCAGAGAAAAATTGGGAGATCATTATATTGAGACTGTAAAAGGCGTCGGTTACAGATTCAAAGAATGAACATATCTGATCTATCAAATCGAAAAGTTTTCTCCACAGCTCTCAGAACAGCCTTCCCCTCGGCATTGATTATTTCCGTAGTTGGTGCATCTTTCCTTAATTTAGTTTCCGTGCTCACATTCTGGAACAGCCTTGTCTTCGGCCTGTTCATACTCATCTCATCTTTTTTGATTGTGTACCTGATAATGGTGCGCCAGCATAGAAAAAGAATCATTCAGATCTATGAAATCGTAAATGAAATTTCGAACAAGGAGTTTTCGGACTACAGAAAAATCAACCCGAAAGAAATTCAGGACGAGCTTGACCTGATTCTGAACCGTGTGATACGGGCAAGCG
Source organism: Balneolaceae bacterium (assembly GCA_007131725.1). GTDB lineage: Bacteria > Bacteroidota > Rhodothermia > Balneolales > Balneolaceae > Rhodohalobacter. The sequence continues at coordinate 20,069 of SLPZ01000201.1, read as the reverse complement.
AAACCGTAAGCAAAGAAATGGAAAGGCTCAACAAAATTGAAAATTACAGGAAAGAATTTATCGGGGATATTTCGCATGAACTGAAAACACCCATTTTTGCCATCCAGGGATTTGTTGAAACACTTCTGAACGGGGCGATACACGACAAAAATGTGAATGAACTGTTTTTGCAGAAAACAATGCGAAATGTAAACCGCCTCATTTTTCTGACAAAAGACCTGATGGAGATTTCAAAACTGGAAACAGGCGAGCTGAAATCGAACATCCGGGAAATGTATTTGCGGGATGTAGTTTTTGATGTGGTTGAAAGCCTTCAGTACAAAGCACAGAAAGAAGATGTGGAACTACGCATAAAAGATTTCGACAGGCACATTCAGGTGCGTGCAGACCGAAACCAGGTAAAACAGATTCTCTACAACCTGATTGAAAACGGCATGAAATACAACAGGCCGGGCGGGTATGTTGAAGTGGGAGTTGCCAATCACAAAAAAGATCGCTCCAAACTTCTTCTTTATGTGAAAGACACCGGTGTGGGTATTGACAAAAAAGATATCCCCAGGGTAACAGAGCGATTTTTCAGGATTGATAAATCGCGCTCCAGGGAAAAAGGCGGAACCGGGCTGGGCCTGGCCATTGTAAAGCACATTGTGGAAGCCCATGGTGAAGAACTGATTATTGAGAGTGAACCTGAACTGGGTTCAACATTCAGTATTACATTATCTGTTGCATAACCCGTTTTAGTTTGATTGTGATTTGCATACCTTTCCTAAATACACATAAATAGAAAAGGATGTTATGACTTACGCATTAATAATGGCCGGCGGTGCCGGAACACGCTTCTGGCCCAAGAGCAGAATTTCAAATCCCAAGCAATTCATAAGGCTTTTTGGGGATGATACTATGCTGCAAAAAACAGTAAAAAGATTGAGTGGTTTTTTACCCCATCAGCGCATGATGGTAATTACCAACGAGGAATATGTTAGCATAGTAAAAGAACAGGCTCCTCAACTGAGCCCCTCTTTCATCATAGGTGAACCTGTGGCTAAAAACACAGCTCCCTGCGTGGCCGCCGGCGCTTCTCTGCTTTATAAAAAAGACCCTAACGGAATTATGGTGGTTTTGCCGGCCGACCATCTGATTGGAAATAATGAAGAGTTCTATTCGGTGCTTGAAACGGCCGTAAATGTTGCCAGTAAAGAAAATTCACTCGTAACCATTGGTATTGAGCCAAACAGGTCCGAAACCGGGTATGGTTACATCCGGAAACAACCTTATGCCGATATTTTTGAAAGCGGCCATCCTGTATTTGAAGTGCGGAATTTTACCGAAAAGCCGGATTTTGAAACAGCGTTAAGATTTCTTGAGTCAGGCGAATATTTATGGAACAGCGGTATTTTTGTATGGAAAGTTTCTACCATTACCAAAGCGTTCCAGGAATATCTGCCGGAAGTATATTTCAGCATGGAAACCCTGATGGAATCGGACAAAAAACAGGAAGATATCGCTGAATTTTACCACGCCTGCCCTTCCGTATCAATAGATTACGGCATCATGGAGAAAGCTGACAAAGTGCATGTGGTGCCCGGAAATTTTGAATGGAACGACGTGGGAAGCTGGAAAGCCGTACACGAGCTCACGGGAAAAGATGAAAACGGAAACGCTGCTGAAGGCTCAAAAACCATTTTTGTTAACGCAAAATCAAACCTTGTTCACTCCGAAACCGGCAAGCTGATTGCTGTGGCAGGAGTAGAGAACATTGCCGTGGTGGAAACTGAAGATTCCATCCTGGTTGTGGATCTCGACAGCTCTCAGGATGTTAAAGAGATACACGAACGGTTAAGCAAAAACAAAGATTCCAGGAAATATATCTGACGAGGTAACCTCAAACGGTAATCTCAAGCAGATCGTAGGCAAGCCGTACATTTTTGGGCAAGCGTTTATTGCTCTCTTCATGATCCACATAAGAGTTCATGTGAATCAGGTACGTTTTTGGAATATCAAGCTCGCCGGCAACTTCGACCGCCTCGGGGATGGTTAAATGTGTAGGGTGCTCAGGCCCCCATCGCAGACCGCTCAGAACAAGTGCCTTACTGCCCCTCACCTTCTCTTTAGTTGATTCGGGGATAAATTTTACATCCGTCATGTACGAAAAATCATTCACCCTATAGCCCATCACATCCACATCGCCATGTTTGTAAGGCAGCGGCGTAATGTGCATATCGTGAAATTGCAGGGGTTCCCTAATCAGGCGTAAGTCGAGTTCGGTAGAGCCGGGATACCTGTTTTCGCCGAACATATAATCAAACCGTGAAAGAATGGAGTCGATCCCTTTTTGTGTGGATAACACTGGTATTGGCGAACTTTGCATATAATTGTAGGATCTCAGGTCGTCCAGCCCGGCAATATGATCCATATGTTCGTGGGTGATGAGCACAAGGTCGATACGCTGAATGTTGGAGCGGATGGATTGCAGGCGAAATTCCGGGCCTACATCTATAACTACGGAAGTGTCTTTGGTTTGCAGCCAAACAGAGCACCTGTAACGCTGGTTTCTCGGGTCTTTATTGATGTTTTCACTCCCGAATCCCCCGGCTACCGGAACGCCCATTGATGTGCCGGTACCTAAAAAAGTGCATTTCATGTCAGCGAATTATCTTCGAATTGTTTGTCTGCCTCTTCAAACTTTTCCATCCGTTTCCAGATAGCCTGCAGTTCTTTTCGAACGGCCGGTTTGATAAACATGTCATCCGGGCTGATTTGCCAGATCACTTTTGCAAGAATAGCTGCCTGGGTTTCTGGCGGTCGGTTTTTGTTGATTACGATGAGCCTGTCTCCCTCAAAAATACAAGAATCGCCGCGAAAGGAGCCTCGTTCTTTGCGGACAGTGTATCCCTCCTTTTCACAAATCGATTCAAGTTCAAGCAACAGCTTTTCAATTTTCATGTTAAAATGTGATGCCTAATGTTATGGAATGCGAGATATAATCATAATCATAAAGATCAACATCAATTCTGTAACGACTGTAATCAAAATGGTAGCCCAACACCAGGGATTTTTCTCCTATAACTTCGTGAATAAATAGCAGCGTTTTTCCATCAATCCGGAACAGGCTGCCCCCAAAAAGGTTGCCCTGCGAAAAACTGAACCCATAGTTTGGCGTTGCTTGCAAGTTCAGGCTCACTCGCTCTCCAAAATTCATATCAGCACTCAGTCCGCTTCCGAAAACAAGAGAGCTTTGGTTAAATTCGGCATCTGTCCGGTTCAGCCGCACTTGTGTGAATTCTGTAGTTAACTGAACAGGAAGTGTCAGAAGGAAAGAATCACTACGGGTCAGGCCAACACGGTTAAACAGACGGCCTTCTACATTGATGTAAGAATTATCGTTCATGCCCGTAAATGAACCGCCAAAACCGAGGCTGATGTTGATTCCCGGACTTTCCAGCCGAAGCCTGAATATACTATCATTAAAATCGACTCTGTCGTCTGCTTCAGCAACATCGCCCTGGTAAGAAAAATCTGCCATTTCCCAGCTTGCACCAAGAACGGTGTAAACACCAAGAGTTCTTTCGGTACGTCCATCCGGTTCATCAATTGAAAACATCTGGGCAAATAGCATTGCAGGATGTAAAGTTGCGAGCAGGGTTACAATAAAAAAGACTGAGATAAATTTATAAATATTGAGCATCTTTGGAATGATATAGTAGTAAAAAAGATTCTGCACTAAAAATATACGGTAACTGATATGAAAATAATATTCTTCACAATTACATTACTTTTTTTAATGATTTCTAAGAGTGAACGTACAGACAGCATCTATCAATATGAATTAAATCTAATTAATGGAGAAATCGTTTCTCTTGAGGAGTTTAAAGGTGATGTTTTGCTGATTGTTAACACGGCCTCTGAGTGTGGTTTTACCTCTCAGTATGAAGGGCTTCAAAAACTGTATGAAACCTACTCAGACCAGGGCTTTAAAGTGCTCGGATTTCCTGCTAATGATTTTGGGGGTCAGGAACCGGGAACGGACGAGGAGATTGCACAGTTTTGTGAGATGAACTTCGGAGTTACATTTCCGTTATTTTCAAGGCTTTCAGTCCGCGGCGATGAGCAACACCCGCTGTTTGAAATGCTGGTAAACAAGGAAAATCCAGACTTTACCGGAGAAATTTCCTGGAATTTTGAAAAATTTTTGATAGATCGGAACGGAAATCTGTTAAGAAGGTTTCAAAGTAATGTAAGTCCTGATAGCAATGATATGATAAGTTCCATTGAAAAGGCCTTATAAATAAAAAAGAACTTCTATTACTTACATCCCATCACCATCCCGATAAAGGGCTTCGGTTGAAACCGGAGCCCTTATTTTTTTGTTTTGAATATTGCCCGAAAAACTATTGACATAGAAACCAAAAGGTCTGTATATTTAAGTCTATTAGATTTTTGGTCTGTATCAGAAAAAACATCTGCATTCGTTATTACTTTTGATATCTGATCCAGTATTTTTTTGAAATTATGGTCCGGTAGTTCAGTTGGTTAGAACGCCTGCCTGTCACGCAGGAGGTCGCGAGTTCGAGTCTCGTCCGGATCGCATTTTAAAAGCCCTTGATTAGCAATTACTTATGCTGGTTAAGGGCTTTTTTGTTTTGGCCGATAATCAACTCAATAAGTATTCAGGGGTAACATAGGGGCAACAGAATACTTTTACTACTGATCTCCACTCTCAAAATTTTTGTGTTCCAAGGGAGTTTTCAGCGCGTAGATTTGGTATTTCGATGTGCTATAACCAATGCATCAAGAGAGAAAAGAGATAAGAAAAAGTTCTTATAAGCTTAAAAGCTCAGGCGTCGAACTACTATTCATCGTATCAGGCATCACGGCCGGCCGGTTGTACGCTTTGACGGCAAGCTGGTACATGCGGTCAACATTCTCATTCATATTCTTAAACCGAACCTGAGAACGCTGCCTTGCAAGCATAGAGTAGAGCTGTACCATGAACGATCTGGACGCAAATTCAATGCCACTGAAATCAAGCGTATTTTCGTTATTCTCTTTATTCGATATTTTTTCGAATAGGTCTTTGGCCATTGAGCGGGTGCTCAGGTGTGTAGTATTATATGTGTAGCGTAAGTTGATCATATTTTAACCCGTTCAGTGAATATAGTTGAAAATATCGAATGTTTCCTGGGGTTCTTTAATGCGTATATTTATTAACGTTCCCTGCACAGTTAATGTTCCTAACTCTACCCATTTGCAAAAATCATTTGAGCAACTGTAACCAAAATTCCCAGTTAATAAAGTAAACGAACTTTGTAATTCTTTGTTACTGACAATCCGAATCGTATTTGCCAATCCTGTCCCGGGTAGCGATTCTTTGTCGCTAATTCTGGCTGATAGTTGCCGTTGAATAACTTCTCTGACGGCTCTTTCATCTGTTGTAATTTGAGGGTGAATTTTAGATAAAGACCCTTTAAGTCCAATCCCATCATCCATCAAACAGAGTTCAAATTCCTTAAGAGCAGGCCAGTATTGGGCAAAAATATAGAAGTTATTCGCATCGGAATGGTCTTTTGCGTTCTCAATTAGTTCTGATAAGAAAAACGCAATAGCATTGCTCAATTTATCCTTAATATTTCTGAAACAATTGAAGATGAGTTCACGATATTGATCTTCTATATGCTTATATGACGATTCTCTCTGTTTCCCAAGACTCTCTGTTCCAGAAATCCGCGCAATGGGTAAGTAGTTTCCACTCGCACCTGGTTTAGCGACTATCGCTGATACTCCGTCAGGAAATCGTATTGTTTTTAAATACTGACCAAGATCAGAGTTCTTCTTTGTGAGAGAAAAAGTGAGATTTTTGTTGTTGATTGCAGAAGCAACCGGAATAACATGAAAAGGAGTCGCAAATCCTCTTGAATTCATTTCAACCATATCGCCCTCAGGTAGTTTCTGAAGAGCACTCAGCATCCTTATTAAATGGCTCAGATTTTGCCAGTGAGAGCTGTTATTAAAGCTAATTTGAGTCATGGTTTAAGGCTACTATCCCAAAAAGTGCGAAGGAATAAGTTTATTGTTAGGTTTAATCAAAAGAATTAATCCTCGAAAGGATAGGGTGTAAAGCGAATCATCTCGTAAACGGCCTCAACGGGCAGAATCGAGCTATCAAAGGGATTCAGCCAGCCGTCCACCCCGATTCCGGGCCAGAGATTGACCATAATCTTCATGGCATGCGAAGGAAGGGGACCGTTGTCATCCGTTTCCTTATGCACAAGCTCACCATTCACATACCATTTAATTCTGTCGGGCAGCCATTCGAAGGCGTAATCGTTGAAATCATCGGCGGCATCAAAACTAAGATCAATCATTACTTCATTTCCGCCAACTCCATCGGTGTAGTAGTTGATTTGCATCTTCTCAGTGTCCTTACCCAGAAATTCAATATCGATCTCATCCCATGGATTGTCTTCGGACGGTCCGGTGTAGAGAAAGAATGAAGAAACAAGGCCGTCTCCGCGGGCCGCTTTAATCCTCACTTCAAAGCGTCCGTAACCGTAATTCTCATTACTTCTGTACTCTCCTGATTTGTGGTCGTAATCGAGATCCTGGTTATCAAAATCCAGGGTCAGGGTCATTCGTCTGCCGTGTTCCGGATCAAAGGTTACCTGGGATTCACGCCAAATACAGTCAAAGGGATCTCCATTGCTCCAGCCATTGGCCATGTGGAACATCTCGGCATCATGAGCCCCCAACTGAGTTTCGAAAGCATCATGCTGAGGGTGTTCTACCTGATTTGGAGCCTCCTGATTGGGCTCTTCATCATCGTCAACGATATCCGTATTTCCGTCCGACACGCATGAGGCTATTCCAACGATTAGTACTGCCAAAAACATAAAAAATCCCAGTTTTTCTAAAATTCTTCTTCTCAACATAAACTCTTCTTATTCAAATTTCTCCGGAATCGCTCACAGCGGCCGGTATTAGTTTTGATACCTAAAATGGTATCCTTTTTTCTTTTCTGTATTAATTACGATAAAAAGCAACCCGGCCGCCTTCAGCCTATCCTTTGAAATGCAAAACCTTACTCAAAATAGATTTGTCAACTTCAGTAAAGCCGCTGTTTAATGATATGTCGCCATTATTATTCTCGTGATTCATTATAAATATAGCAACATTTAATGGGTTTATTAATATGAAATGCCTGACATTCAAGAGGCCGTTAAAGCAGAATAGAGGCCATTCATTAGCTGCAAAGAGTAGGGCTTCCTGATATCTTTTTGATTGCAGTATTCTCATCCTATAACTGCCCAATCACTGATTCAAAAAACAAAGAAATAATCTCCTCATAAATCTGTTTTTATAGCAGAGGCTAAACTATTATTTTAATGACTGCGGGGTGCTGCTGAACAGCGGCTGAGATCATACCCAACGAACCTGATCCGGATAATGCCGGCGAAGGGAATTGCTCTTGATTTTGATTTCCCGTTCTGAAAGAGCTTTTTCCTGCCAGCTTATCTCCCTTTCAATGGCAGTAAAATTTTTTCTGATTTATGAGCAAAATCCAAAAAAAGCAGTTCGACCAGGTAACCAAAAAGATCGACAACTGGCAGGACCGTAAAGAGTGGTTTTTTAATCGTGAATATACCGACAAATACGAAGACTACTATGAAGGCCCCTACAAACGTGCCGAGATCTGGCAAAAGAAAACACTTGCAAAACTGATTCAAAAAGATGAGCGTGTAAAAACCCTTCTTGAGTTTGGATGCGGAACCACCCGGTTTACCCGCTGGTGGAATGAGATCGGGATTGAAGCGATGGGGGCCGATATTTCCCCGTTTATGCTGGCGCACGGAATCCGCCTGTTTGATGGGGATTTGGTGCTGGCAGATTCTCACCACATGCCATTTAAAGACAACAGTTTTGATGCGCTCGCTTTCATTGCAACGTTTGCTTATTACGAAGATCCCGTAAAAGTCATTCACGAAGCTCTGCGGGTGGGCCGGTACGGAATGTTATTTGGCATCATGAACCGCAATTCTACCAAAGTTGTGAGGCGAAGGGTTCAGCAGGCATTTGGGAAAAACAAATATTACGAAACCGCCAACTTCTACACTCCAAAAAAACTGATTGAAAAAATTCATGAAGCCCTGGAGGGCAGGCTTTACACAATTGAGTGGACATCCACCGGGCTGCCGAAATGGTTTCCGGTGCAGCAGTGGGGCCTTCCTGTGGGCGATTTCTTTGGATTGTATGTAAAATTAACCGATGTGGAATGAGTACATTTGATAACGGAACAGGCAAAATCAGTGCGTCCGATTTTTCGGAACTGATACTTCCCAAACAGGGAAAAACAAGAAATGAGGTCAAAACCGGCCCGGCATTTGGTGTGGATACGGCAGTGATTGATTTGGGCAATAATCAGGGGCTGGCCGTTTCCAGCGACCCTCTCTCGCTGATCCCCACCCTGGGATTAAAAGAATCGGCCTGGCTGTCGGTGCAGTTGCTGGTCAACGATATGGCAACCACTGGCTTCGCTCCCATGTATGGGCAGTTTGTGCTGAATCTGCCTCCTGATCTTACAAAATCCGATTTCGAAGAGTACTGGCACTATATTCACCATTTCTGCAGGGAAGCCGGGGTATCAATTACCGGCGGACACACCTGCCAAATCGAAGGGCAAAATTCAACCATTTCAGGCGGCGGAACCATGTTCCTGACAGCACCCCTCGATCAAATAATCACCAGTGACGGCGCTGAGCCAGGTGATAAAATTTTGATGACGAAAGAGTCTGCACTGATCTCCACCTCCATTCTTGCACAGAGTTTTCCAAACACGGTAAAAAAAGAACTTGGCGAACCGGTGTATGAAACCGCCTGTAAAAATTTTTACAGAACCTCTGTTTTGAAAGATGCATTGATTGCAGCCGACTGCCTCCGCCCAAAAAAAGAACTGAAAGCCATGCACGATGTAACCGAAGGCGGAATTCTCGGGGCTATTTCTGAGATGGCTGAAGCTTCAAAGTGTGGTTTCCGTGTTCAGTCTGATCGGATTTCGGCGGGTAATGCACAGAAAAAAGTTGCAAAACTTTTTAAACTTGACCACAAACAGATTGTAGGTGCCGGATCCATGATCATGGTCGTGAAAGCCGGAACGGAAAAAAATTTGATTACACGCCTTGAAGATGAAGGAATTGCCGCAGCCGTTGTGGGTGAGTTTACCGAACCGGATAGCGGCTTCACTCTATTAGAAAATGGGGATGAAAAGAATTATCAGTTTGATGGAAACGACCCGTACTGGGGCGCATTTTTTAAAGCATTCAAAGCAGGATGGGATTAATGAAGAAGAAGGCTGAAATAAAATCAAAAAAAGTGCTCGGTGGTATTTACCTGGTGCTCGATCCGGCAATGGAAACATCCATTCTGATGGATCGCCTGAAACGGAGCCTGGAAAGCGGTATTGACCTGCTCCAGATCTGGAATCACTGGACGGAAGAATTCTCTGAAGATGATAAAATCACACTGGCCGATGAAATTGCTGAATTGGCCGGACATTACAGTGTACCGGTTTTAATCAATGATGATTGGAAACTGTTGAATTCAACCCGCCTGAATGGCGTCCATTTTGATGAGATTCCTCCCTATTTTGAAAAAGTTCGTTCGCATCTGGATGAAAATGCCCTGGTCGGGATCACCTGTTCAAACAGCCTGGATGTTGTGAAATGGGCCGTAGAACAGAACGTAGACTATATCTCTTTCTGCGCAATGTTTCCATCTGTATCTGCCGGCACATGCGAAATTGTGCAGCCTGAAACCGTTCAAAAAGCAAAGGAGCTCTGTTCGCTGCCAATTTTTGTGTCCGGAGGCATCACACCAAAAAACCTGGGTGAACTTTTGCCTCTCGGAATAGATGGTGTTGCCGTTATTTCCGGAATCCTAAGCTCAGATTCTCCCGGAAAAGCAATTTCTGAATACAAAAAAATTTTACAGAAAAAATAAGAATCCATGAAAACCTCACTTGCCGAAAAACTCTGCTGCCCCATCGATAAACATGATTTGGAGATGCAAATCATCACTGAAAATGATGAGGGTGAAATTATTGAAGCACTGCTCACCTGCCCGGAGTGCCAGCGATATTTTCCGGTCATTTATGGCGTGCCCATCATGACACCGGATGAATACAGGGATAAAGAAATCGAAACTCCAACACTCAAACGCTGGTCAAAATTTTTAGATAAGCCTGATTCGGAAATTATTGAGAATAAAGAGGGAGAAAAACCGGACTGAATCAAATCATTGTACATACGCTCTAATAATGATATCGGGAATTTCTTACATCTTTGTACTCTATTTTACATGAGCTCGATATTAGTTCGTTGAATTTGGTGCATAAAGGCGTTGTTGTTCAAAAAAGGGCGCCATCCCGCACTTATTTTTCACCAACCGACACCTCAAATCGTCATCCCGTGCCCAGACACGGGATCTCCACCCTTTGCACAGAAATACTCATAAACAACGTTTGGAGATTCCTGATCAAGTCAGGAATGACGATATTGATTATGTTTTTGGAATTTCACTCCCTTTTTGAATAGCCTCAGATTCATGTTCCAAATTATTATGTCGCCCCGCGAGGGATCCCTTGGGGAAACTCACTTTATTTATTAGCGCTGTTTGCAGCCATTTTCATTGTTCCGGTAAACTGATCAAAATCCACTTCATGCAGGTCGATGTAACGCCATTCGGCAAACCTGCCTGAAAAATAGAAATTGTGGCTACTTAAGAAATCTGTTAATTCATTTTTCTCATTTACACCGTAAACATCCAGCGGATAACAGCCGGGAAATGTTTTGGTGTCGATGTGAAACAATCCTCCCTCAAGATTTAAAAGATTCCGGAGTTCACTCCCAACCATTTTTGGTTTAACACCCCAGCTTTTCCTGGATAATTGAACTACAATCATATTTTTATGAGGAACAAAAGCTCTGTATATGTTTGATTGAATGTTGCAGCAATACCACAAATGGTTTTCAGGAAGGGTTTTGCTTGAAAAGAATATCAAAAACTTTGCATCACCTGATACCAGTTCAAATGATTTTTTCAACCGGGTTACATCAAAAAGATGATGCAAAGGCATTGTGTAAATCAGATTGTTATATCGAACTGTGCTGGTTTTTGTGTGAAGTGCTTTATTCGGATAATCAATAAATTGAACCGGTTCATTTATAACCGGGTACGGCTCACGGATTTTTAAATACCGGTAGTAAGGAGACAGCCCATTTACAAAACCCGCTTTCATAAATTTTGGCCTTCCCGAGTTATAATTTCTGTTGAGTTTTTTCTGAAGTTCAAATAGCTGATGTTCAAAAATCAGATCTCCAAACTGCTTATAGCTGAGTATATACGGGACATTTGAATTTTGTTGATTCTGAAGCAGGTAATTATAATAGCAATTTTGAATTTTTGGCTGCTGCCTGCCGGCTCCATTCAGATTTAACTTTTGAAGAGTTAAGGGGTTTTCACTGATCTCCTCTTCATTCAGTTTTCTCCACAATTCCGACTCGATAACCGGAAAGATTGGAAGCAGGTTAACCTGTTTGCCAATTTCGGAATAAACCACCGGCTTCAGATGCCCATACAAATCAGGCCCAACTAATAAAACATCCCTGCCCATTTTCTTTAAATGTAAATAATGCATTAGCGCAGAAGGCCCTGTCCCCGCAATCAAGTAATCAGCTCTCAAAGTCATGATAAAATATTTACCTCAACACCTAATCTGAAATATTTTTAAGTTAAAATATTAGATATTATTAATATTTATATAATGGCTAAATTCCAATATTGTTTCAAACAAAAATATCACAATATTTATAAATTTCAACTCAATTTTACCACGATAATTTCAGAATTTTTATGAAAGAACCCCTGGTAAGCATAGTCACTCCGGTCTATAACTCAGAAAATTTTTTGGGTGAATGTATTGAAAGTGTTTTGAACCAAACCTATCAAAACTGGGAGTATATTATTGCGGATGATCGAAGTACGGATCAGACTGTGGAAATAGCCAAACATTATGCCGAAAAGAACAGCAAAATAATATTACACCTGAATCCGGAGAATCTCGGACATTTTAAAAACGGAAATTTTGTTTTTTCACTGATGTCTGAAGAGAGTAAATACTGCAAAGTGATACATGCCGATGACTGGATGTTTCCCGAATGTATTGAGAGAATGATTGAAGTTGCTGAACGCTATCCTGAAATTGGCATTGTCAGCGCTTACCGGCTTGATGGAAACAGGGTGAGCCTGAGCGGGCTTCCATACCCAAGCCACCATACACCCGGCAGTAAAATTGCACGAGACTATTTGTTAAAAGGCGCCTACTATTTTGGTTCGCCCAGCAGTTTGCTGATCCGATCTGACCTTTTGAGAAAACGGGATAAACTTTACAACGAAAACCATTTACATTCCGATGGTGCAGCCTGCCTGGATCTTCTCACAGAATCTGATTTTGGATTTGTTCACCAGGTACTTACTTACACCAGGCGACATGAGGAATCTGTTTCATCACGAATTGCCCACAAACTGCGGTCGCATCGTCTCGGATATTTACAACACCTGGTAGATTACGGCCCTCACTTTTTAAGTGATGTTGAATATAAAATCCGTTTAAAAGAAGTAGTTCATGAAAATCACCGGGCTTTGGGCAGAGATCTGGTCAGTATCAGATCAAGAGAACAGTACATGTATCATTATAACAGGCTCAAAGAAATGGGTATTAAAATCAAACCTTTCAAACTGTTTACATCAATGCTGATCCATATTTACAATTATGTTCACGCAAAATTGCAGATACGGTAAAATATCAATCAGTTTTTATCTACAAATTCAAGAAGCTCCTCAGGCACATCAACTTCCATTCTCAACAGCGTTGATGCATGCGTTTTTCCCTGGGCATCCAGTTTAAGGGAAACGGTGCCACCGCCGCCAAGGCTTTCATTCAATATAAAATTGAGTGCCCCGATGTTTGGCAGTTCATAGCGTTCCACACTTCCCCGGCAGATGTGCTTCATATGCTCTTTCACTTTTGACTCCGTGAGCACTTCCCGCAAGAATGGATAGATTTTCGGGTGGCGTGCGATAATGCCAACATTGCTGCCATTTCCTTTATCACCGCTGCGTCCATGTGCAATTTCAATGAGTTTTACTCTTCTCATATTTCCTGTCTTATTTTTCGTTTAGAACCCACTTTCAAGTGGATAAAAAATAGTCAAACTCAGGGATAATCAATAATCAGGATTTGTTTCAATAATTAATATTCTGGTTGAATTATGACCACTAAAACCTGATTTTAATAAAACTAACCTGCTTTTAAGCTGACTATAATTTAATCCGGGACTATTAAAAAATGAGCTACAACAAACCGTTTGTATTTTCCATAACGCTTGTGGCTACGCTTGGAGGGCTTCTTTTTGGTTACGATACAGCCGTTATTTCGGGTGCCGAACGCTCCGTTCAAATCTACCTGATAGAAAGCCAGGGGCTTAGTAAACTCATTCACGGACTCACTATTTCGAGTGCTCTTATCGGGTGTATAATCGGAGGTGTGATTTCCGGCCTCCTGGCCACCAAATTTGGCCGAAAAAAAACACTTATGTTATCGGCTGTTCTTTTCCTTCTATCAGCAATCGGATCGGCCTTTCCTGAATTTCTCTTTTTTGAACGGGGCGAACCTACCATCGGCCTGTTGATTATGTTCAATCTTTACAGAATCATGGGTGGAATTGGAGTTGGGATTGCATCAGCCACTGTGCCAATGTATATCGGTGAGATTGCACCCGCCCACATCCGCGGAAGGCTCGTTTCACTGAATCAGTTTGCCATTATTTTTGGAATGCTCGTGGTCTATTTTGTGAACTATACCATTGCCCGGGGCCAGCCGATCGAGTGGATTAACGAAATGGGCTGGAGATACATGTTCCTGTCTGAAGTTATTCCGGCCGGTCTTTTCTTCATGCTGCTGTTTATCGTTCCGGAAACTCCCCGGTATTTGTCTCTTGCCGGCCGCCACAGCGAGGCCCGCGATATTCTCACGAAAATTAACGGCCCCGGCAGAGCTAAAATTATTCTGGATGAAATAAAGCTGAGCATCCAGCAACATACATCCGTCAAGGTATTCTCGTTCGGTAAAAAAGTGATTTTTATCGGAATTATGCTTTCCGTATTTCAGCAGTTTGTGGGAATTAATGTGGCACTTTACTATGCTCCGCGGATTTTTGAAAGTATGGGCGCCGCCACCGATGCATCTTTCCTGCAAACGGTGATCATGGGTTTTGTGAATGTGGTTTTCACTGTGGTTGCCATTATGACGGTTGACCGCTGGGGACGCAAACCATTACTGATTATCGGCTCAACCGGAATGGCGTTCGGAATGTTTTCGATTGCCGCACTTTCCTATTTCGAAATCATCGGCATCAGCACACTTGTATTTATCATTATTTACACTGCATCATTTATGATGTCCTGGGGACCGATCTGCTGGGTGCTGATCTCTGAAATTTTTCCAAATAAAATTCGCGGAAAGGCTGTAGCCATTGCCGTTGCCGCACAGTGGGCAGCCAACTATTTTATTTCATCCACTTACCCGGCCATGATGGAATTCAGCGGGGCGATGACCTACGGTTTTTACGGTTTGATGAGTGTTCTCTCTTTGATATTTGTCTGGAAAATGGTTCCTGAAACCAAAGGCAAAACCCTCGAAGACATGGATGAGTTATGGGGAAAATAGTTTTGAAAACCTGACTTCCGAAAAAAAATCAATCCACCAGGTAATAAACAATTGTGGAAACCACCCGCACATTTTTGATATGCGGATTATTTCGGTCGCGGTCTGATATGCTGAACTGGCCTTGTGAGGCTGTTTTGATTTTTCCAAGCCGGCTGTCGGAATCTTCAGCGAATTTCTCAGCTACCTTTCTTGCTTCGATGGTGGCTGCTTCTATCATTTGCGGTTTGATGTCGTTCAGCCTGGTAAACAAATATTCAGTTCTGTACTGGTAATCTTCACCTGAAATAACCACTCCCTGTTTTCCCAGCTCCGATACTTCCCGCATAACTGCCCGAACATCTTCCACATTATTGGAATAAACAGTTACCGATTGAGATGCCACATAGCGAAACTGTCCGGGAATTTCACCTCCCCACCGTTGTGCAGAACGGTCTGTAACCACCGGAACATCCACAGAAATTTCATCTCCTGAAATTCCATGGTTTCTTAAAAATTCAACCACTTTTGATGAGCTCTCATCAAGCAGCCTGTAAATTTCTTCCTGGTTATTGCTGGCTTCGGTAAACTGGATTGGCCAGATCACCACATCAGCCAGGTGTTCCTGTTCAGCCAGCCCCCGTACCGTAACTGTGCGTTCATAATCTTTGAAGGTTTTTACCGAGGTATTAAGAAAATAACCGAGAATAAACATTCCGGCCAAAATGGAAATCCCGATAATGATAAGTCCTGTATCTTTATTCTCTTTCATTTTATTTCTTCACCATAATCCTGATTATTAATAATTGAGTTGATGTGCTCAAAAGCCAACCTCTTTTAATGAAGCAAAATGCATTTATCACATATACTCTTATACTCCATTCTCTCCTGATTGTTTTACTTCTGAAATAAAATTATATGTTGCCAAGAGGTCTTTTCGGTACACCTTCAAAAGTAATTTGAACAGGTTTAATTCTGCCATCAGAATCAAATTCCATTTTTTCAATACTAACCACTCTGTGATTGTGATGGGTTTCTTCCAAAGGTCTGCGGTGGTAAACTATGTAATATTCATCCTCTCCCGGTATTTCAAGCACAGAATGATGTCCCGCTCCAGTGGCCACATCAGGATCCTGCTGTAAAATAACCTCTTCTCTCTCAAACGGGCCTAACGGATTGTCTGCTATGGCATAAGCCACCCTGTAATGAGGGCCTCCCCAGCCGCCTTCCGACCACATAAAATAATATTTTCCATCTCTTATAAACATAAATGGCCCTTCAACATACCCTTCCGGAGTTACCTCCTTATAGATTTCACCATCTTCGAAAGGAACCAAGCCTGTAAAGTCATCATTCAAAATTACAACATTGCAATGCCCCCAGCCTCCATAATACATGTAATAAGTACCGTCTGTATCCTGAAAAACATACTGGTCAATCGGCTGGGCTCCGTTTACAATATCATTAATCAATGGCTCGCCGATAAGGTCTTCATAGGGCCCTTCCGGCTGATCGGCTACTGCCACCCCTATTCCTCCAACCTGCCCTTCATGAACATCATTGGCGGCAAAAAAGAAATAGTATTTACCATCTTTTTCGATGGATGCCGGCGCCCACATAGCGCTGTCTGCCCACTGCACTTCCAGGGTGTCAATAATTTGTTCATGTTTTGTCCAGTTCACCAGATCAGGTGATGAAAATGCATCAAAAAACACCTGTTTATGATAGTAATCAGAGTAGGTTGGAAAAACCCAGTACGTATCATTATATACACGGGAGGCGGGGTCAGCATACCAGCCATCAAAAAGAGGGTTACCGGAGTATATCACTTCATCATTTTCGGGTGATTGACTGCATGCTGAAGTTAGAAGAACAACAGATAATAAAATCAATAATATTCGCATAATTCAAAAAATTAGTTTTGCTATTCTGCACTAATGCAGGATATCAAATTTATATTATCTAAAAATTTTCAATTGATAAGGTAAAAGCTTTTAAATAGTTCTCTCCTTTTATTATCAATTTTTTAAACCACTTTCCCGATTTCGATGGCTTCTTCACCAATTTCAGATGCAGTTCTTTTTACATCATTCAAAGAGTTATTCGAACAAACAGCAATCAGCCCGATACCGAGGTTGAAAGTTGCCCGCATATCTTCTTCAGGTACATTTCCTGTGTCCTGAATCAAATTAAAAATGGGCGGGCGCTGCCAACTATTCCAGTCAACTGAAAGTTTCAGACCTTCAAGTAAAATACGTTTTGTGTTGCCTTCAATTCCTCCTCCGGTTATGTGAGAAAAACCATTCACACCCTCAATTACTTTCAGCTTACTGATTAGCGGCAGGTAACTTTTATGAATGTGAAGCAACTCTTCTCCCACATTTTTTTCAAGTTCTCCAGGCGAGTCGTTTACATCAAATTTGCTGAATAAAACTTTTCGGGCAAGGGAATATCCGTTTGTATGAAGGCCTGTACTCTTAAACCCGATTAAAAGATCACCTTCTTTAATATTTGATCCTGTAATCAGCTTTTTTCGGTCAACCACCCCTACTACGGTTCCGGCCAGGTCAAACTCTCCTTGTTTGTAAATGTCGGGCATTTCAGCCGTTTCGCCGCCAATCAGTGCCACTCCGTTTTCCTTGCACGCTTTGGCAAATCCTTTCACCACATTAAACCCAACCTGCTGCTCCAGTTTTCCGGTGGAAAAATAATCGAGAAAAAAAAGAGGTTTGGCGCCGCAAACGGCAATGTCATTCACGCAATGGTTCACCAAATCCTGGCCAACGGTATCGTAGATTTTACACTTAAATGCTACAATCAGTTTAGTTCCAACTCCGTCCACGCTGCTCACCAAAACAGGTTCTTCATATGATGAAAAATCAGCAGAAAAAAGTCCTCCAAATCCGCCAATATTACTGAGTACATTTTTGTTATGAGTTTCTTTAACTACATCTTTTATAGAGCTGACCAATTCTTCTCCCGCTTCAATATCAACTCCGGAATCTTTGTATGTAAACTTTTTATCTGACACTTTTTTTAATTTTGTTAAAATCTCTGATACCAATTTCTTTCAGAAGATCTTTTCTTTTGAAATACCTGATGTTCAAATATAGAAAGAATGAAACTTCAGATTCAGGTAAAACCGAAAAGGTTTTCCACAGGTAGTAGCAAACTACATTTAAATTTTATTTTTGTAGTATAGTAGTAGAGCCTGTGGAGATGTTTATAACTTATTTATCATGATACAGTTTATAATCAAACCGGGAATGTGTACAACTTTGTTGATAATATTATAAGTAAAATCAAATACTTAGTTGCTCCAAAATAAAGTAATCAACATTCCATACATTTTGCACCTGTTTCTTCGAAGAATATTTTCAACACAGAGAGTTATTATTTTTTGATGTGGATAAGCGTAATAAAATGTTTATTGCTGTGGATAGTTTTCACAAATCCGATTGTTTATTTATTATCAACAGAAATAAATCAATTTATCCACACAGTTACCCACATATGAGGATTGTAATTCAACGGGTTGAAAGAGCGTCCGTAAAAATTAATGATACCATTTCAGGAGCTATCAACCACGGGTTATTGCTTCTAATAGGCATACACGAAACAGATACAAAAAATGAGATTGACTGGTGCTGCAGAAAGATCCCTAAACTCAGAATTTTTGAGGATGAGGAGGGAAAGATGAACCGTTCTGTTCAGGATGTTGAAGGCGGACTGCTGGTTGTATCGCAGTTTACACTTTACGGAAATGCGGAGAAAGGAAACAGGCCCAGCTTTATAGAAGCTGCTAAACCTGACAAAGCCGAACCATTGTATGATTATATTGTGGATAAGCTGAAAAAAGATAGCGGAGTGAAAGTTGAATCGGGCGAGTTTGGAGCGATGATGGATGTGGAACTGGTAAACAGCGGCCCGGTAACACTGATACTTGAAAGATAATGGCAGTACTCTTCATTTTTATTGACGGGATTGGATTGGGTAAAAACAAGCCTGAAAATCCACTTGCCTCACCTGGGCTGAAATCCTTCTCCTATTTTACCGGAGAAAACGGAATTCACGAAGATTGTAAGGAGGCCGTTTCTGAAAAAAAACTGTTCAAAAAAATTGATGCCAATATCGGGGTAGATGGCCTGCCACAAAGCGGAACAGGACAAACATCTCTTTTTACGGGAATCAATGCATCAAAAAAAATAGGAAAGCATTTTGGCCCCTACCCTCATTCACAGATTAAACCCCTGTTAAAAAAGAAAAGCCTCTTTCATAAAGTTCTGGCCGAGGGATTGAAACCGCATTTTTTAAATGCCTATCCGGATATATTTTTTGAAAAATCAGAAAAAAGAAATCGCTGGAGCTGTACAACTTTGATGGCCAAATCAGCCGGGCTAACGCTTAACCGGCTTGATGATGTTTTGAATGGGGATGCCATCACTGCCGAAATTATTCAATCGGCATGGAAAAATATGCTGAATCTTGATGTGCCGGAAATTGCCCCGGAAGAAGCGTCAAAAAGAGTGCTGAATGCCCTGACAAAACACGACCTGGTTTTATACGAATATTATCTAACCGATAAAGCCGGCCATGAGATGAACAGGGAATTAGCTGATCATGTTTTAGGAGTGATGGATCGATTTCTGATCTACATTATTGAGAATTTCGATACAGATAAAAATACACTGGTCATCACCAGCGACCATGGAAACCTGGAAGATCTCTCAACAAAAACACACACCCGGAATTCCGTTCCTTTATTTGTTTTGGGTAACATGGAACCATTCAAAAACACAGAAAGTATTCTGGATATAACACCCGCTATTCTGAAGGTTTTAACCCGCATTTCTCACAAATAATTTTATGTGAGTTTGTTAAGCTAATAATAACAGTGTCAAGGGATAAGCTGATCAGCTTTTTTAAAATGACAATGTGTAAAGCCGTCGAAATTTGTTACCATGCCGCGTTGTCCAAAAAATGCTTTACTCAGCGTCCGTCAGACGACGGACGCTTTCGCCACCATTTCCTGTTTTGTGCGCGTCGTCGACGCTTAAAGTTTGGATTTAATAATATCAATAGTTTAGTAGGATTCGTTTTTAAATTTGGGTCATGCAATCCGATTTATGATGAATAGTTTACAGAAGAGATTGAAAACTATTTTTGAAATGAAACCTGTCGGATACACCTCGGAGTCTTTCCCGGCGACCCCTCGAATGAATTTTCGGATAGTGGCAAAGTAGCCGCCTCGGGGTTTTGGTATTGGATTCACTTTACCCCGGGTTGCGCTCCATCATTCTTGCTTCGCAATTCTGAT
>SLPZ01000211.1 GCA_007131725.1 Balneolaceae bacterium | reverse complement strand
ACACGACTAAAACCAAGGTGCAAACCCGGCACAAAATCAGGTGAGTAATTTAAAACCAATCCGGTGATAAATCTGCGGTCATTATCCGGATTTTCATCAAAATAATCCGATTCTTTCAGGCTGCCCCAAAAAATCCGGCCTTCGAGATAGCCTCCCGGAACAGAGACTGGCCTGCTTGTTCCTGCAAAAATATGCCTAAATCCGGGTGCATTTGTGCTGAACATCAGGGGATTGTGCACTGCCGGCCCCGTCCACATTCTCTGGTTGGAGATACCGGCAGAAAATCCGGAATATTGTAATTCTGCAAATGAGTCACCTAAATCCAGCCTGGAAAATGCCTCATCACCAAAACGCTGAGGAAGATCAATATTTGTCATTGCCATAGCATAAGGTGAAAGCCCCGGCATCTGCGGATCATTCGACACATCGTATTCACGATTTTCACTGTGCACAAATATCGGACGAATAACGCTTCTGAACGGGCCATAATGAATACTAAACCCTGTGCTTGTAGCCATATTGGTGCCTCTTCCCTGCCACAATGCACCATCGTTAAAGCCGTCAGGCCGTTTAGTGTTATGTGAAAAATAAAATTCCTGTGAAAAAACTCTGAAATTGTCTGAAGTTACATCAGAGTCCATCTGAGAGAAAAAGGGATGGCCTGACCAAATATGCCTTCTTTGATTATGAAGCACTGTTTCATGACCCTGCATGTTAACAGGACGGATATGATATGATGGTAATCCTGAGGATGGGTCATCAGGCATCACTGTTCTAAGGTAAAATTCCATCGGGTCGCCGGGCATGAGCGACTGAAGCGAGGCTGTTGTCCGCCCTTTATCCAGCAGTGCTGTAAACCTGGAATCCTCATCAGTTCCTGGTAACTCTTCAGCCTGTTCGTCACCAGTAGTTTCAATTTCTGTGACTTCATCGGCCTCTGCCGGTTCACCGGAAATTTCAGCAATAACCTCTTCAGTACCTAATATATCCGGATTATCTGTTTCTGTAAGATATGCCTCCATATCCTGTCGTGATACTCTTTCAAATGCCAAAAGGATATCACGCATATTCTGATCCGGATAGGTTTGAGTTGCATAATAAACTTCAGTTTTAAGAACCAGTTCTATCCCGAGCCCATCCGGAAACTCAAAAAAACGAAAACGATCTATGAGTTCATTAGGACTGATATAAAGATAATCATCTGTAGTCAGTTCAGATGCGTAAAGCCTCATCTGTATACGATCAGTATCCGGCCTGGAGATAGCAAAGGAATCTAACGGCTGCGAAAGATGATACCGAAGTACATATCCAAGGCCGTCTGCTCGCTCGGTTACGGAAATACGGTCGAGATGTACCTGTGCCTGAGCAGATAAGGGAATCCATGTAAATAGAAACCATCCCAAAAGCAATAAGTGCAGTATCTGTATTTTCATTATCGCTTCCAGCCTCTTATCTGTTTTCTCAGTATCAATTCAAGTCTTGTATTTGTAATATCATTACCGCGGATATTGTGATGATTAAATATAAAACTTTGCTCTAAAGACGCTGTCAACTCTATACCATATTTCAAAAAAGCAGTTGCTTCAGCTCCTGCTAAAAATTCAAAATTACGAACCTCACTATGTTCGACATCAGCAGGGTTAACTTCTTCAATAAAGCGAAAATATTGATCAACCCTGGAGTTATGATATGCAATTCGCGCAAGTTTAATGGAAATTCGGCCGGCCGGATCATAAAGATCTGCCTTTAGCATTTGCATATTCATACCCGGCCCGTACCCGGTGCCCATGATTTGTCCGCGGTTTGTAAAACCCAAAACCTGTTGGGTATGTGTATACCAGCCTCCAAGATGGTTATTCCCCCTGGTAATAGTAGTACGCATTGCTTCTAATTGATTAATTTCCAAATTTAAACCCAGAAAGCGGTTCTTGGGTAAGACAAGTGTTTTAATCATACCCAGACTATATGCCCGATGATGATTTGGCTGAAGCCTGAAATCCCTAAAGTCTACATTATGATCGTTTCTTCCGTATTCACCATAAATTTCTAAACCCGCCTCCGGCAGAATCCAGCGAATAAATCCGGAAGCAAGCTGATTATCAGGATCATAACCACTCGGATTGTCTTCAGACCTTAAACCGGCTCTGACCACCGCCTCAAATAGTTTGGATGCCTGACCTCTATACTCCGAAAAAGATGAGGGAAAAGGATGAAAAAACGTTCTGACAGCTCCCAAAGTCAGACCGTTCAGAAATCGTGGAGAATAGCTCACAATCAGTGAATTTACTGACTGCCTGCGGGGAAATTCACCGTCAATATCGAAATAATCGGACTTGTGTGTACCTCCAAAAATATAAGCCCATTCAAAAGCTCCAATAGGTGTTTTTTGTGGCCGGTAGGTGCCCAGGTATAAGTGCTGAAAACCGGGTGCACTATATCCGAAATGAAGAGATGTATGCACAGCAGGGCCAGACCAGATGGGAGTATTGGAATAAGCAATTCTGAATCCGTAGTAGCGTAACTCAACTGAACTATGCCCCAGATCGGCCCAGCTATATGTTTCATCGCCATAACGCTGCACATAATCAATACTTCCTCTGAAATCCCTGTATGCAAATTCAGATGCTTCTCCCCGGTAATCTTGTGATGATGCACTGATCATCGGAGGGTCGTATGGGCCAAGATCAAATTCACTGTTTTGTGCCATACCAATTTGTGGACGAAATTGAATATGCAGCGGTCCGTACGTTGTTTTAAACCCTGCTGAGATTGCAGTATTATATCCCCTCCCCTGCCAGACTGCCCCGTCATTGGTTCCTCTCGGAAGCCTGGTATTATATGATTGGAACCAAACAGGCTCATAAAAGTTCAGTTCACCCAGATCAACGGGCATAAAATTCAAAGGTGGTTGATCATAATAAATATTAGCCTGCCAGGGATGCCGGGCTGATATTTTTGAATCAGGAGTTACGGGCCTGAGTGTAAATGATGAATGATCTCCTGCTATTCCTGATACTTGTAATAATCTGTGATAGTATTCAAGCCCATCATTTGCAGGTAAATTAATCTGAGCCAGGGCAGGACTTGTTAACGGGCTTAAAGTTAACAGAATAATGAATAGCCATAAGCCTCTGCGTAACCGTCTGAATTTTATGGGCATGCTTTTTATTATCGCTGAAAAAAATCTAACAATTTTTTTAGAGTTCAAATCTTGAAGGATGTGAAATATTTTGGTGTTCTGAAAACGGTATTCTTGCTTTTGAGTATAGCAATATTACTGAAAAATCTCATTATCAATTTTATATCAATCGATGATAATCGATCGACTTGAAGGTATTGTCGTTGCAATCAGCCAGGTAAATGATTTATTTATTTTTAATGCCAAACAAAAAACCCAGAGTGGTTCTTACAAAAGTATAAATTTCCCCGGGAGTTCTGAGTAATCGAAACCACTCTGTAAACATGCGAAATTTTGAAAAGTTTTTATGATGTAAATAAAATTCATCATTACAATTTTTAAGCAATACTGATATTGCGATCAAATACATTAACCTGGAGTTATTGTCTCTGTTTTTCAGATATAGGTCTTTACTTATATTGTATCGTAGTATTACTCTTTCTTCAGCGCTTTTAGAGCTATAAACTCCTCCATCATGTATTCTGTATACTCCGAAAACTTCTGTAAAGTAAAATCCTTTGCCATATTTCATTAAATGATAGATAAAATGAACGTCTCTTGCATTTTTATATATATATGAGTCATTAAATATTTCTTCTAAGTTTCTGTACATAATAGTCAGGGTTTTTGTAATCCATCTTTTCGATGCCATTTCCCCATTAAATGTATAACCATCCGGTTGCTCATTACCTGGTTTATTTACCCTCCTGATCACTTTTTTCATTTTACCTGACTTCTCACAACACATCAGATATCCGCCCACTGTTAAAATATAATCATCGTTTTTGTTAAAAAAATCGACCTGCTTTTGAAGTTTATTTTCAACGGTCCAATAATCATCACCTTCGCAAACCGCTATATATTTTCCCCTTGCACTTTTTCTCAACCATTTATGATTGAATCTCATAATTAAATTCCCATCCTCATCATACAACTGTGAAGTCTTTCTGTCCCTCAAAAACAACCGAATTTTATCCGGATGCTTCTCTGCATATTCCATGCAAATCTCCCTTGTTCCATCTGTGCTTTCATCTTCTCCGATTAGAATTTCAATTGGAAAAGATGTTTTTTGCATTAAAGCTCCATCTATACAATCTCTTATAAAAGGTGCATGCTGATATGTAGTAATAAATACAGAAACCAGGGGTTCAATTTTATTCACCTGTTTATTTCTTCCAAGATACTCTTCATCCGGATTAAACCTTTCCTCGTAAATCTTTACAATTTCTGAATTACTTAGTGAAAGGCTTCCGCTATTCATAAATGCTAAAAATTTTTTTTACCGCTTTAAATTATAAAAACCAAATCCACCAAACTCTTTCGAAGGCAGACAGGTATGGCCATTTATATGTATCAATTTGTGAACTCTTTTAAGAAGATCAATATTTGTTGCTTTTTGGCCACCCGGCTGATCCCACCAAATATTATCTTCAAGGCCAACCCTGACTCCACACCCCATTGCAATCGCTGTTGCGGTAACTTTTAACTGGTACCTGCCCAATCCTGCACATGCAAAGTAATGCCCATCCGGAACTTTTTCTATAGCTAATCCAATTTCAAGCAGGTTTGCCTGGAGCCCTGATATGTTTCCAAAAATTAAATTCCAATAACAAGGCTCAGTAATAATCCCTTTTTCAATCAAATATTTCCCATAATTGATCATACCCGTATCAAAAACTTCCAGCTCAGGTTTTACTCCATATTCCCTCATTTTTAAAACAAGTTTTTGAATCATTTCAGGATCATTTACTGATGCCTGATTGTAGAAATTCAATGAGGATAGTGTTAGTGAACACATATCCGGTTTTAACTCTATCACTTCTGAACGTCTCTCAAAATCAGAAAATTTTCGTCCGGACGTACTGCCGCAAATTACCAAATCCGGACAGTGCTTCCGTACGCCCTCAAAAATATCCCTGTAAATACTTGCTTTCCAGGTCGGTTTTCCGCCTGCATCTCTGGCATGCAGATGTGCAATTGTAATTCCAAGCTCGTATGCCTGGTGAGTTTGTTCAACAATTTCCTCAACAGAAACAGGTACGTGTGGAGTCATACTCTTATCATGCACCATACCCGTTGGGCAAAAATTTATAATTACACTGGATTTCATAATTAACTCAAGTAAACTGATTGGGTCAGATTTTTATATAAATGATCACTCACAGTATCAAACTCATCAAAATCGTTGAATTGTAAAATAACCACTCCAATATTCGATCCTGGATTATCGAATGATTTTACTTCATCACCGGGTTTTAGATATATATTTTTTTCCACTACAAATTCAGATATATGGGAGTTCAATTGAATTTGATTTAACCTGCCGGATTGACTTGAATGCAAGATAAAACTTACTGTGGGTTTAAAATCATGCAGTTGGATATCAATATGTTGATTTAAAAGTGAATCAAAAGAAGCTTTCAGCATATCGAAACCAACACAATGGTAAATTGTTTGAGGAGTATCTCCGCCTCCGCTTCTCGGCCCGATTTCCATAATATATATTTCTCCTTTAGCATTGACACGTGCTTCAATGTTGACAGCTCCATCCTTAAAACCACTAACCTCAATTAATCTTGCAACATCATTTTCTACTTTCTGAACCAGATTCCTGGGTTTACGGCTTGGATATATTTCTGAACTTGGTTTCAGCGGATGTGAATCTGAAAAGAACAAATTATCACCAAGCATACAGAATACCATTTTCCCATTTTTAATAAATGCATCACCATGGAGGTTGGCTGTGTCGCTATCAATAAACTCTTCAATAATTATTCTTCCAGATCTTGAATATTTTAAAGCTTTTCTTACAGCAGATCCTATATCTTCCGGGTTATCAACATAAAAAACACCTTTTGTATCAGAGGAGTCCACAGGTTTTACAATTACAGGAAATGAGAAGTTTTGAAAATCTGAATTTTGAAATTCTTGTTCTGTAAACGAATTAAATCCCGGTGTGTTAAAGCCATTTTCTTTCTGCAACTTTCTGAATTTATTCTTTTTTGCCAGTAGTTCAACACTGTCAAAACTGTTACCGGGGAGTTCCATTTTTTCAGAAACATAGGCTGCCGTTGGCGCCGCCGGATCGCTCATATAAGCGAATATAAGATCAATACATGTTTCTTTGGCAAGTTTCAAAATGGCTTCCAGATCAGTCGTGCTCACATTATGAAATTCATCAGCATATTCTCTGCCCGGAATATCCGGGTAATAATCAGCCAAAATAGTGTAAAGTCCTCTATTTTTTGCTTCTACAATTGCAGGAATCTGAGCGTGGGAACCACCTAACAGCAAAATCTTTTTTTTCATATTACTACTTTACAAGAATCAAACACTAAAGGTTATTTACGATATCAAACACTTTATCCCATCTTTCATACTTTCTAACTATTCTGCAGGGATTACCGTATGCTACCACTCCATCCGGAATATCTTTTGTAACTACACTGCCTGCACCGATAATTGAGTATTTTCCAATATTTATATTATGAATTATCGTGGCTCCGGCTCCTATTGTGGTTCCTTCTCCAATTGTCACATTGCCTGAAATCGTAGCTCCGGGATTTACGGTAACAAAATCACTTATAGCTGCATGATGTCCAACAGAACTGCTTCTTTTTACGGTTACTCCAAATCCAATTTTGCTATGTGTAGAAACAACGGATAATGGATCAAGAATGAAACCATTCTTATGCTCAGAGCTGTCAGCAAAATAGGCGGTTGGATGAATGAAGCTTTGATATCTGTTTTTTTGAATACCGTGCTTATTCAAAAAATCATGATACAAAACATATTTAATATGAGGGTCTAATACACCAAATTGCATACGAAGATTCTGTCTGTCAAAACGATACTCTTCGGAACCATAAACATTCAGAACAATTCCCTTCCAGCTAAATAAACTTTCAGTTACATCAATTTCTATGTTTTTTACAATATCAAATACAGAAATATCTAATGAATCCTGGGCCATTTCAATCACAAGCGGTGTATTTCCTGCACAAAATCCAAGCAAGGCCATTCTGCTTTTCGTCTTTTCAGTTTGATTCATAATATTGGGTTACTGATTATTTTATGATACTAACACGAAGTATATTTCAGTCATAAGACGTTATTTTTTACGATATGACGGGAAAAAACCATCGAAATCATTTGGATCTGCATTAATCTCCTGGCATAGAGAGTCGTAAATATCTTTTCTGTATACCTGTTTTACACATGTTAGAGGATACACATCCGTTCCAAATCGCTTTTTAAATTTAGCAATACCATCTGTTCCCCCACCCAAATTCAGTGTTGGTATCCCAATCGATTTTAATTTCTTTGCAGCATACCATACTAAATGAGCAGAATAATGTTCTGCTCCTGGCAGTGAAACATGATAAAGCCCTACCCCGATCTGTTTTGTGTATCCAAATAGTGATGCAGCAACACACTTTCCCATCTCAAAAGCACCAATTACTAAAATATTCTTTATAGAAAAGAGATAGGAAATGCTTTCAGCTGATAAATAATAGAAGGATTTAGCTTTTCTGCGTTTTAAAAAGTCATTATAATGATCCAGAAAAAAATTTTTTATCGCTATTCTGTCCTCTGACAATTTGGGTGATATCTCATCAAATTTTAAAAGCTGATTTTTTCTGCCATTGCTCATATTATTCAAAATTTCTTCGTGGTTTGGCTTTAAATCCAGCACATAAACATTGTTATAATGGTAAATTTCAGAAGAGTCAAATAATCCATTAACTCCAAATACCGGATGAAGGCCTAAGTAGCCTGACACATAATTTTTTTCAGAAATAAACCGATTCCATTCAGAAAGAAAACCAGGATGATAGCCATTTCCGGCAAATCCGTTAAAACCAAATGGTTTAGAAAGATCTTGATACTCTTCAAACTTTTTCTCTGTTAAAGAAGAAACTATACGCACACCATCTTTTTCAAAACAAAACAAATAGGTCTGAAATCCTGTTGAAAGATGCATAGCGTAACAGTATTCCCATGTATGACAAAACGAGTGCCGAATTCCTGAGAGAGCTTTGTTCCACTCATTTTTTGAATCGAGTGATACTATTTTATAACTCATTAAAAAACTTCTTAACTACTTTGTATTCATTTGATGTAATTAAGTACATCATGAAAAAATTAAATTATTAGAGTTCATATACATAAGGACAAGGATTCTGATTTTTATATTTTGCCAAGAAACCTTATTGATATTCTAACATACTCTTTTCCAGAGATCCGGTAACAATATCAATCATTTCCTCAGTCAGATCAAAGTATAAGGGCAAACACAACACCCTGTTAGCCACCGATTCGGATACCGGTACATGTGCCTTATCAACATAAGGCAATTGATTCAGACTCGGTTTAAAATAGTTTCGCGTTTCTATGCCTTTTGATGACAAATATCCAGCTGCCGATTTCATAGCATTTTCAGATTCAAATAAAACCGGGTAGTAAGCATAGTTATATATAGTATTTTCGGTTACTTCAGGCCTTTGAACAGGTAATTCATTGAGTTTGTTGTCATAGATTTCACTTAGCTTTTTTCTCTTGTCAAAAATTTCATCGGCATATTTGAGATTGCACAAACCCATGGCAGCATGAAGCTCAGAGTTCTTCCCGTTAATTCCCACGCCCTGAAAATGATACGGACCGTCGTGTCCGAAATTCATCATATATCGCATTTTTTTCTTCAACTCTTTATCATGCGTGAACAATCCACCGCCTTCAACAGTATGAAACGGTTTGGTTGCATGGAAGCTGGCAATGCTTATATCACCCCAATTGTAAATAGCCTCACCTTTATACCGGGTGCCAAAACAGTGCGCAGCATCGTAAATAACTTTAAGATTATGTTTTACTGCGATTTTCTGGATGGACTCAACATCACACGGATTCCCATAAACATGCGTGGCTATTATTGCTGAGGTTCTACCCGTGATTGCAGATTCTATCTTTTCCGGGTCAATATTAAGTGTGGTTTCATCAATATCCACAAAAACCGGAGTACAGTTTTCCCATACTATTGAACTGGTAGTAGCCACATAGGAATATGGAGTAGTGATAATCTCTCCTTTCAGATCCAGTGATTTTATGGCAATCTGAAGTGCTGTTGTGCCATTGGCTGTAAATACCATTTTTTCTGAACCCAGGTATTCACTTACTTTTTCCTCGAATTCTTTTACCAGCGGCCCATGATTGGTTAGCCAGTTACGCTGCCATATATCGTTCATATAATCCTGGTACTCGTGTTGAGGCGGCAGGAATGGCTTGTTAAGTGGAATCATTTAAATATTTATCATTACCAATTGCGAAAGTCTTACAACTGAGAGTTTAAAAATTTTAACTGACACATTCGTAATCTGATTTAAAGTAATTT
>SLPZ01000297.1 GCA_007131725.1 Balneolaceae bacterium | reverse complement strand
TTGAGAACGACAATTTCTGATACACGTGCAGGCCTGCTGGATTCAGAACGATTGAGATTGAACCATCTCAATGATTTTAAAGCCCGGCTATATATGATCATAGGCCGGGAAAAACTTGATCAATTGAACTATAAGTCAGCCATAGAACATTTTAAGGCTGCAACAGAAATCGCGCCTGATAATATTGACACTCACAGAGGTTTGTTATTTGCCTATTTAAACACCGAAGATTATAACGAAATCATACAGGCCTATCAGAAAATTCCGGAACATTTGCAGTCAGATCACCAATTAATGACATTGCGAAGCCATGCTCTGGTTGAATTGGGGGAAATTGACGAAGTGCTTGAACTGTATCGTGAACGATATGAAAATAATCCGGAGGACATTTCTACTGCCTTGACTTATGGCCAACTTTTGATAGAAACCGGTCAGCTGACAGACGCCGGTGAACTTTTTGAAAATCTAATTGAAGAGTATCCGCGTGAATCAAAAATCTATGATTTTTTGATAGATTTAAATCATCGCACAAGAAATTATGAAGGGGTTGTAAATGTAATTAAACGTCAGATGGTGCAGTTTCCGGAAGACGAGGACCTGGGCTTACAATTGGCCAGGGCACACCAGATGAATAGAAATACAGACCAGGCCTTTGCCGTTTATGACTCGCTGCAAACAGAAATAGGTAACATTTATGACGTAATGCATCCAAAGGCTGTTTTGTTATTCCGGGAAGGAAAAAAGCACGATGCCTACCAGGAGTTACAGAATGTTGAAGACCGAGCTGAAAACCAGGTTATCGAGAAACAACTTGGGAAAATTGCGCTGCAAAATGGAAATCCTGAAGTTGCGGTTTCTCATTTTTCGGAATATCTCGCAAAGAGCCCGGCTGACTCTATCACCCTTGTATTAAAGGCCCGGTCACTGAGAGAGACGGGAAAAGAACATGAAGCTAAAATCACATATCAAAAGGCGATAGAATCCGGGGCAAACTGGCCGGAGGCGTATCACTACGTGCTTCAACAAAACCAGAAAAAAAAGGATGAAATGGAGGAGTGGCTCAATGCATTTAGCAACTCCATTCAAAACATAGAAGCCCGCAAACAAGTGTTGATGATTGAAGCACAGCTTGCCATGCAGGAAATGGATATTGTTCAGGATGATTCATTTTATCCGAAGGATAAACAGTTTGGGGATTTGCAAGAATCGTTGTGGGATCTTTATGAATTTGGGTGGCAGGCGTTACCGAAGAACAAGTTCGAGCAGTTGCTCTGGAGCTTGAAAGATCGCCATCCCGACTTTCCGGCTCTCTATGAAATGGCTGGGAATTTTTTCAAAAATTTTGATGAGGATAAGGCTTTATCGGTTTATAAAAATGGAATCGTTGTTGATTCCGATAATGCATCGATCATAATAGCCATTGCTCAGATTAAAGAGAACAGGGGTAAAATTGATGAATCTATACTCTGGTATGAAAGGGCTCATAGTGTTGAAACGTCACCTGATGTATACAGAGCATTGATTCGTTTACACCGCGAAGCTGAAACGCTTGACCGGTTAGTGAATCGCTGGTTAATCAAATACCAATCGCAGAGAAGAACAGACCCGGAATTTCAACAATATCTTATCGATGCACTGCACCGGGCCGGCAGAAGCAGTGAAGCACGAGAAATAGCCTCGCAGTAATAGATTAAAGAACCTTGCCTTTTTTAAACAAACAATCATCGGGCAGCATAATAATCCATACGCTCCCGTGCGGCTTTTGTCTCAGGATGGTCTTCACCCAGCTCATTCGTTATAATGTCCAATCCGGCCGAAAACTCGTTGGCAGCATCTTCATGCTTGCCCAGTTCAAATAGAGAAGCGCCAACCAGGTTTCTGAGCTTGCCGATACGCCAATGGGTTTCGGGCAGCGACTCTAAACGAATGTCCAGGCTGCTTTGCAAATAATTCAGGGCTGTGTCATGCTCATTTTCCACTTGATAGCTAACAGCGATATTTTTTAAAAGAGTAGCAAAACTACTACTCTTTGTTGCATCATTTTCTGAAAATATTTTTTTGGCTTTGGCAAATTTTGTGCGGGCTTTAATTGGTGAGCCTAAATCATTAATAACAGCCCCAAGGTTGGAGAGGCTCCTTGCAACGTGTATATGATCATCACCTAAGGCTTTTTGCCGAATGTAAAGCGCTTCTTCGTGTACTTCATGGGCTTGTTCATACTTTCCAATATCCCTCAATAAAACACCTAAATTATTTAAAATGGTAGCTGTAGCAGGATGATCACTGCCAAAAACAGAACGACGGATTTCTATTGCCTCTTTGTACGATAGACGAGCTTGTTCATGGTCTCCTGTAGTATGCAATAATGCGCCCAAATTATTCAAACTTGTTGCAACTGACCGATCTTCATCTCCGAATAAATAGCGACGTATTTCTAATGCCTCATCGTGCATAGCTCTGGCTTTTTCATATTCTCCTAATTGTCTCAATATTAATCCCAAATGATTTAGTGAATTGGCAACATCGGGATGGGAATTTCCGAGTGCAGATCGCCGGATTTGCAGTGCCTTCTCATTCATATCGCGGGCCTTTTGATAATTTCCAGTGTATCGATATACAGCACCCAAATTGTTATATGAACGTGCTATATCAGGGTGAGTACTATCAAGTATAGATTTCCGGATTTCAATTACCTTTTTGTACAATTCTTGAGCTTGCTTATAATTTCCCATGCGGCTCTGGGTAACCGCAATATTATTCAGGTCTCTTACAACTGCTGGATGTCTATCGCCATACACTGTTCGGAGAATATCATATGCTTCTGTGAACATTTCCATTGCTTGTTTATGATCTCCTGAATTACCGTAGGTTATACCCAAATAACTAAAGCTTTTTGCAACAGATGGATGATCATCTCCTAATTCGTTTCTTTGAATCTCAAGTGCTTCTTTGTGTTTATCTATAGCCAGATCAAAATTTCTGACACGCCGTGCTAAATTTCCCAAACCAGACAGTGAATTAGCAACATCGGGATGTGCATACCCAAATTCAGATCGTCGTATTTTGAGGGCTTCACGAAAAAAGTCATCGGCGGTGGTGTAATCTCCGGATCCCATACGAATATTACCAAGTGAATTCAGGCTGGCAGCTATATCTGGATGTTTGTTGCCTAAGATTTGACGCTGAAGTTCGAGGGCCTTTAAAATATACTGCTCGGCCTTTTTATAATTTCCTTCGCTCTTTAATACGCTGCCCATAGAATATTTTATCCCGGCTACAATTTCATGTTCATCTCCATATATTTCCTGCGCTTGTGTTAGTGACTGCTCAATTACGTCACCGGCGCTATCGTAATCACCTAATGAGAGGTAAATCTCACCCGCTGCGGAAAGCATATCAACTTGCAATTCGGGTTGGGATGTGAGAGTGGCGGCCAT
Source organism: Balneolaceae bacterium (assembly GCA_007131725.1). Classification (GTDB taxonomy): domain Bacteria; phylum Bacteroidota; class Rhodothermia; order Balneolales; family Balneolaceae; genus Rhodohalobacter. The sequence goes on along the minus strand of SLPZ01000297.1, from coordinate 6,130 downwards.
ATCCACACCCCGGTTTAGCATTTCGCCGGCAGAGATCTCTTCACCACGATTCACTTCGGGGTCTGCCGTTTCAAACACCTCAATCAAAAATTGGTTGACGGCCTCTGCCCGTTCCGCTTCATACTGTGCGGTGTCCCGTTCTTCGGCGAGTTGCGAGGTATAGTGCAAAATTATACCCACCAAACCCACAATCACGAGACATGCAGCGGCTAACACTTTGCGATGCCGTTTTATAAACTTGCCTGCACGATATCTCATCGTTGCCGGGCGGGCAAGAATGGGAAGGCCGGCCAGGTGGCGTTCAATATCACCGGCAAGCATTTCGGCAGAACCGTAGCGTTTACCCGGTTCTTTTTGCAGGGCTTTGAGAATGATGGTATCGAGGTCTCCTTTAAGCTGATCGGGTTGAACCGGCCATTTATCATCGTCTTTTACGCCGATTATCTGTGAGCTGGGTTTTGCCGGTTTCGTTTCGCAAATAATCAGTTCGGCCTCTGCGGGTGAGCACTCTTTTACGCTGTAAGGCAGCCGTCCGGTAAGTAATTTGTGGAGTACCAGCCCCAGTTGGTAAATATCGGTGGCCAGGGTCGGGTCTTCAGAACGAAACTGCTCAGGTGCTGCATATCCCAGGCTTGCAATAAAATTTCCGTCACTGGTGCGAAATACAGATTCTTCATCCGCATCCGAATCTGTGAATTTGGCAATACCAAAATCCATCACCTTTACCCGGCCTTTTGAGGTTACCAGGATATTTTGAGGTTTAAGGTCACGGTGAATAATCAAATTTGAGTGTGCAGATTGAACGGCACGGCAAATCTGTAAAAAAAGATCAATCCGGTCCCGAAAATCGATATTATTTTCGTTGCAATACTCATCCAGAGGCAATCCTTCCACATACTCCATAATCAGGAAAGGAATGCCGTCATTCGTTATGCCGCCATCCAACAGCCGGGCAATGTTCGGATGATCAAGTTTGGAAAGAATCCGTTTTTCGATGGCAAATCGTTTTCTCATATAGTCCGAAAACAGACCGCCCCTAACAAATTTTACAGCAACGGATTGGTCAAATTCGCCGTCTACCCGTTCGGCCAGATAGACCATGCCCATGCCTCCTTCGCCAATGGGTTCCTTTATTCGGTACGGACCAATTATTTTCCCAATAACCTGTTCCGATAGCGATTCGGTTTGATCTTGAATAGCCTCTTTATCCAATAAGTATGCGTATTCACCTAAACCCCCTTCAAGAAAATCCTGCTCATCTGCTTTGATGATGAACGAATAATATTCAAGGGCTACCTTCAAAAGATCCTGGTTATTACCGCATGCTTCTCTGATGAAATTTTCCTGTTCATTCTCCTCCAGCCTGAGTGCACCATCAATAATCTGATCAATTTTACGAATATACAAGTATCGGCTCATTGCGAATGATATAGTTTATTTAATCATAGTTGACATTACTCCGTTTACTTATATTCACGAAAATAGGGGGTAAAAAAGCTCAGGAACCATTTTATTTTCTGTCTCCAATTAAAACCGGACAAATTGAACTACGCCAATATGTTATCGATGATGAAGTATATTCAATTGGATAACTATCAGTTTGGACTTTTGCCTTTGACACAGTTTTTCCAATATTTTTGAGCAATTTAAAATCTTTTACAATATTTTAAAATTATAAATTAATATAACAGGTAATTAGAAAATTGAGATAATAAATTTTTCAATTTTTCAGTATTAAAGTGAGAAATAAATCAGAATTCACACGACAAATTCAACAGCTTTCAGATGACCATACAGTGTATGATGTTGTTTATCCGCTTGTGTACCGGGAGTTGAAAAAGATGGCCGGGATACAGCTTTCAAGGGAGAGAAATGATCATACAATCACCGAAACAGAACTTGTGCATGAAGTTTATATCAAGATGGTTAATCAGAATGAAATTGACCTGAGAAGTAAAAATCATTTTATGGCCCTGGCCTCGTCATGCATGAGGCAGCTATTAATTGACCATGCCCGAAAGAAAAAAGCCAAAAAGAGGGGAGAGGGAAAAAAGAATCTTACATACATCGACGGAATTTACAACCGGCATGAAAAGAGTGCTCGTAACCTGCTTCAAATCGAAAAAGCCCTTCTTAAACTTGAAAAAATGAACAGGAGATTGAGTGATGTGGTAACCATGCGGTTTTTCGGTGAGATGAAAATCAGCGAAATTGCATCAGTATTGAATGTATCGGAGAGTACCGTTCACAGAGACTGGAAAAAGGCGAAAGGTTTTCTCTATAAAGAGTTGAAGTCAGGTTCTTAACTTATTTCAGCGCATTTACTTGCCTATAATGATCACGGTTATCAAAATAATTTCTGATAACAGGAATATTTTTTTGAAAGTTTTTCACAAGCTTTTACGCTTATAAAAAGAGAAGAGCAACGCTGGTTTAAAACTAAAATTAATTACTGTGGCAAGAGATAAACGTTATATATTTTTATTTCTGTTATTATTCACCATTAAACTATTTTCCTTTCAAACAGTTTGGGCGCAAGTAGATCATGGACAATCGACAGTTAATGCTGATGATGCTGTATTTGTAGAATACACATCTACAGTAGCTGTCGCGCCCAGAGATTCTGATGGAGATATAGTACAAATTGATCCAGATAATCTAAACGTTAACTTTGACAGTGAATTTTCTGGTGATGTTGACGTTAGCGATTTTGAACCTGTTATAGTACAAAGAGAATTACTTGGTTATACAGCAGAGATTTCAAGCTCTGAAGCTCAAGAGTTAGAAGGACGTGTGTCTTATACCGGTGGAATTCGACCAACAACTTTGGGAACCTTTGAAACTGTATTTCTGGAAATAAGTTCTCGCTTTTCCTCCATTTCGGTTCAAAGTAATGCGGATGCAGACGGTGAAGATGAAGCCGAAGTATGGGTAAGAGTTAACGCTTTAGGTGAAATAGGTATAGATGGAATACGTGAAGATGATTTTGAAATAGAGTTTGTTGATAACCAGGAAGATCCTAATGTGACTGAAATTGAGGAATTAAGTGAAGAAGGTCTTTACAGTATCAAATTAACCCATATAAAAGGAGAAGCTTTAGGAATAGAAGTATCCGTTGCAGGAAGAAGTATCGGTTCGGACCGTTTAAGTTTTTCACCAGTAATATCAGCATCTAAATCCATTGTGGAAGCCACATCACCACATAGAGCAGATGGTATAAGAACTGGTGATCTGTCAAAAGTGAGAGTTTCACTAAAGGATTTAGAAGGTAATGCTGTTCACATCAATAACATTAGTGGTGTGGATGTAGATATAACAGGCAGTGCGGATATTGGACAAACATTTGAGGAAGGAGATGAGGATAACCAGATCGTTTTTGGTGTTGGAAATACGGTTGAGGAAATCGTAACAGTTACAGTTACTGTTATATACGTAAATAATGATGGAAGTACTGTGGAAGTTGAATTGGATAAAAAACCTGAAATAGAATTTCTTGCTGTCCCGGAAACAGAGCTGAGCAGTATAGATGCAACATCTCCACATATAGCAAATGGTTCTGATCCATCAACAGTAACGGTCGAAGTACGGGATGGAGGCAACAATGCAATAGAAACTCTTGAGTTAGATGATTTTGAAATTAATTTATCAACTCCCAATGCTTCTGCAACAGAAGTTTCGCATGAAGGTGGGGGAGAGTACGAGTTTGAAGTAACCAGCACTGACCCAGAACAGGTTCGTGTTACAGTCGATGCAAGGGACGAAAGAATTGGTACAGTAGATATTATTTTTCAAGAAGCAATTGAATTTGTAGATGCCGATGAATCAGAACTTGAAGTAACCTCACCGCATATTGCTGATGGTGAAGACGCTTCTTTGATAACAGTAACTTTACGGGATGGAGATGGGAGTTTGATTGATGGTATAGATGAAGATGATGTTTCAATAATTATTGAAGGTGGTAATCCCGATATGATGAGTTTAAGTAGTGTGGAAAATGTTGAAACAGGAGTTTTTGAAGCTGAACTCACCAGCATGATTGAAACGACAGTGGAGATTGGTGCCAATATTGGAGGTACAATACTGGATGAAACTGATACAGTTGAATTTGTAGCTCCTCATATTAGTGCATCCAATTCATCGGTTGAAGCCACAAGCCCCCATTTGGCTGATGGCATTGATGCTTCAACAGTTACCGTAAATGTTATTAATGAAATTGGAAACCCTGTTGATGATCTTGAGAATGAAGATTTTGAAATCGATCTGAGCGGAAGTGCAATAACCTCAGACGTTTCGAACCAAGGTGGAGGAGAGTACCAATTTGAAATAACCAATGATGTAGTTGAAACCATTACGGTAACTGTTACTGCAAATGGTACAGAACTGGATGAAAATCCGGAGATTATATTTGAAGCTGATGACCAGGTTGATCCTGAACGAAGTGTTGTATTCACATCGGATGATTCAGCAGACGCTGACGGAGAAGATGAAATTATAATTACTATTGAATTGAGAAATAGCTCAAATCAACCGATCAATAATTTTGATTCGAACGACTTTGATATTGACGTGTCCAACAATGGTATTGCTTCCGATGTAGAACAAGTGAATGATGACGGTACATATGAGTTTGGCGTGACCAATAATCAACCCGGTACAACAGAAATTGATATTGAAGCTGGCGGCACATCACTGCCTACAGTTACAGTCGAATTTGAAGAAGTAGAAACGTTCGTAGATGGATCCGCGTCGAGTGTAGAGGCCACTAGCCCGCACATTGCCAATGGAGTGGATGCTTCCACGGTAACCATCACGGTGATTGATGATCAGGGGAACCCGATGGATGATGTGAATGATTTTTCAGTGGATTTGACCGGTGATGCCATTCCTGCCTCTGATATTTCCAATGAAGGCGAGGGCGTCTATGAAATTTTGGTTACCAATACTACCCCCGAAACGGTAACCGTAACGGTAACGGTGGATGGCACGGAGCTGGACGATACCCCTGAGATTGTGTTTGAAGAAGAAGGCCCGCTTGTGGATGTGATGGCTTCCAGCGTAACGGTTACCAGTCCTCATGTAGCCGATGGGCAGGATGAGGCAGATGTGGTTGTCGAGCTCAGAGATCATGATGGGAATATCATAACAAACATCCCGATGGAGGATGTCAGCGTAGAGCTAAGCGGTGATGCTGAAATTGTGGATCAATTTTTTGATGCGATCTACGTGTACCAAGTGGTCAATAACACGGTTGAGACTGTAACGGTGACCGTCAGTGTTGAGGACCCGGTTGCCGGAGAACTATCCCTGGATGATACTCCAGAGATTGTATTCGAGGCACCCGACCCGGTAGTGGATGCCTCAGCTTCCAGTATAGAGGCCACAAGCCCGCACATTGCCAATGGAGTGGATGCTTCCACGGTAACCATCACGGTGATTGATGATCAGGGAAACCCTATGGATGAGATTTCCAATGACGATTTCGATGTTGATCTTTCAGGCGACGCCAGTGCAACCGATGTTTCTAACGAGGGAGAAGGAGAGTATGCATTTGAAGTAACCAACACCACACCGGAGACAGTAACCGTAACGATAACGGTAGATGGCACGGAGCTGGATGATACTCCTGAGATAGTATTTGAGGAAGAAGAACCTGTGGTCGACGCCTCGGAATCCAGTGTGGATGCTACGAGCCCGCATGTTGCCGACGGAGTGGATGCTTCCACGGTAACGGTGACGGTAATTGGTGATGATGGCAATCCAATGGATGAATTTTCCAATAACGATTTTGAAGTTGATCTTACCGGCGATGCCAGTGCAACCGATGTTTCCAACGAGGGAGAAGGAGAGTATGAATTTGAAGTAACCAACACCACACCGGAGACGATAACCGTCACGGTAACGGTGGATGGTACGGAGCTGGATGATACTCCTGAGATAGTATTTAAGGAAGAAGAACCGGTGGTCGACGCCTCGGCTTCCAGTGTTGATGCTACGAGCCCGCACCTTGCTGATGGCGAGAGTGCCTCCACGGTAACGATTACAGTCATTGACAACCAGGAGAATCCAATGGAGGGGTTTTCCAATGATAATTTTGAAATTGATCTTACCGGTGATGCCAACGCAACCGACG
>SLPZ01000073.1 GCA_007131725.1 Balneolaceae bacterium | reverse complement strand
CTTAAAAAGCCAAATATGGGTGGAAGCGACTCGCCATGCCCTAAACAGTATGAGCAAGTTATCCACAACACCACAGAAATATGCCAGTCTAACGGCATGATCAATGCGTAACTTCAGTTAACTAAGTTTTGTGCCGGTACTTACGGATCTGTTGCAACCTGGACGTAAAGTCTCACTTCGAAATCGAAGGCTACACGGTCTTCGCCGCCGGCCCTGTTCACCGTTCCTGCAACGGTAAAATCAACCACGGGAGCAGGTTTTTGGTTATAATAATCAACAAGGGTTGATATACCATCTGACACCACTGAAATCCCCTCAATATCATCAGAAAAAATGGATTGCTCGGTGAAGAAATCCTCAAATTTGATGTTATTGAAGTTTACAATGGCCTGGCTTTGGTTCGTTCCGGATTGCCTTGCTGTAAGCTGCCCCGAGAAAGAAGTTTCGGGAGAACTGTCGTAAATATCGCTAACAAGCATCGTGATATTGAAAAAACTGACATCTTCCACATCACCATCAATATCATCAATCACACTTTGCAGGTTCACTCTTTCTGTTTCAGAGTAATTATTGTCGCCTGTATCAATAGAATAGGTGAATGAGGATACGGCATCGAGCATCACCAGGTTGTCCCGCAGCATATCATCACACGAAACATATAGCAGGGCGACTGCCAAAAGGCCAAGTAGAGTTTTTCTTTGATTTTTCATGATTTAAGGATTGGATTAATATTTTTTCAGTTTTGTGATTTTTAATTTGATCAGATTCCAAAACCGATAGATGCGCTCAAAACAGAGACTTTTCCAAGGTTGAAATCAGTTCGAATGTGTACAACACCCAGGTTAAGATTCAGGCCGGCCATAGCACGTATATAATTATCTGAGCTGAAACTGAGATCAACTTCTGATTCTTGATCACCAGAGGAGCTCGATAGCGTGTAGTTCAGATTCATGTTCGAATACTCAAATTGCAATCCGCCGTATAGGGTTAGCAGACTGAACTCTTTGCTGGCCATGCCATTTACGGAGAAAAAATTGGTATTGATGATATCCCCGATCTTAAAGGATTGAAAAAACACCCCGGCGGCAATATCAACCGGAAGCTCTCCAAAATATTGGTTCAGGCCATGCCTCAGGCCGAGTCCTATCATGTCGATATCCGGTACATCGGAATCGCCTGAATACGTGAAAAACCGGAAGATTAATTGTGTGTTGTAGAAATTTCCGATGGTCAGTTGAGGAGCAACCAGCGGAAAGTAATCCATATCCAGTTGTCCGTTCTGGAATTTATAACTCAGCCCTTCTGGCCCCTGTACAACCGCCCCCTGGTCTCCAAAAACAGTAGCCGTTCTTACGGGTTGCTGCGCAAACGGAGAAGGCGGAACGGCATTGTATACTTCCTCAGAAGATCCGATCATAGTGGCCATACCAATAGCATCGATCCTGATTGTGAATTTATCATCAATTTTTGCTGAACCCGAAAATCCAGAGTTCATATTCCCGGAAAAACCATTTAAAAATGGCTGCATATATCCTGATACATTATCGGCGGATAGCTGTCTGATAGCATCCTCAAGCTGGTTTTGTGCATTAAGGGGATAAGTGAAAAGAACGATTAAAGCAAAAACAAGAGAGGCGCCCTTTTGGTAGATAGTGAGTATATTCATTTTTCAGGCTATTTAGTTGATTAAATATTACTTGCATTATCATTTGCATAGTAGTTTTACTTCAATTTAGAATTGAAATTTTAACCAAAAATGAATTTTTAAATAATTATTTATACCCAAAATTTGACCATAGGTTTAGATGAAATAATTGACCTATTTATTCCCTTATTCAGAAAAATATCATGAATTTCTGATGGTGTTTTTCAGATATTTCTGTGGAGATTGAGCGCAGAGGGGCGCGGATAATGGATCACAAATCCAGTCGGTCAATAATGCTTTCAGTGATTTTTTCCGGTGATTGATTAATCGAAATGACGATTGCATTTTCGGGTTCTTCGAGTGCGGAAAATTGAGAATCGAGCAGGCCGGGGGGCATATAGTGGCCGCTTCGCTCTTCGAGTCTGTTTAGAATTAATTCTTTCGAACCTTTCAGGTAAACAAATTGAACTTCATTACGTGCCGAATCCGCTCTGAGAATATCCCGGTATTTTTTTTTGAGTGCTGAACATGCAAGTACGGCTCCGTCTTTTTTATTCCAGTGTTTGATCTGCCGTGACAACTCTTCGAGCCAGGGTTTTCGGTCGTCATCATTCAGCGGAATTCCGGAACGCATTTTTTTTACATTAACGTCGGGGTGAAAGTCATCTGCATCGTAAAAAGGCAGGTCTAATTTTTCCGCGAGCAGCTCGCCAACGGTGGTTTTTCCGCAGCCAGAAACGCCCATTAAAATGATTACCATGATTGTTATGCCGGAGTGAATTTTATTAAACTTGGATTTACCGAAAAAAACTGTGGGTAGCAGGGTGAGATTTTTAAGAAGGTGTTTTTGAGTTGACAGTAGACAGTTGAAAACTTTATAATTTGGTTTATTTAAGTTTTAACATCTGTTTTTATTTGTATTGAAAGATCATTTACCGTCCATATTTATCCAAATGAGTTGCCAACTGCAACTGCCTGCTGTCAATTAACAGCAACCATGATTTAGTGATATCGCCTATTACCCACAAAATTTTCGGTAGAACTTTAATTTTATTTGCCCTGAAACGCCGATTTAATGAGTATGATCAAACATCGATGTCAGTTTCAGTTATTTTTATATGATAAATAATTTGTAAGTATCTTTTTGGGAAAAGAAGGCCAAATATGAAATCGTCTGCCAAACAGCAATTAAAATAAACCGGGTTTGATTGAATTTGAATGGATTTTAGCTTACATCGCCCTGGGTTCTGCAGTGGGTTTTTTAGCCGGACTGTTCGGTATTGGCGGCGGCGGGATAATGGTGCCTGTACTTACTACATTTTTTGTGATTCAGGGCTTTCCGGCTGATCACATTGTACATTTGGCACTGGCTACTTCCATGGCCGCCATCATGTTCACATCTTTGGCAAGTTTGCGTGCGCATCATCAGCACGGCGGGGTTCTCTGGCCGGTGGTATTGCGAATTTCTCCGGGAATTATTCTGGGTACATTCAGCGTGGCTTTTATCGCTGCCTATATTCCATCGCAGCCGCTGGCCATATTTTTTGTCCTGTTCATGCTGTATGTTTCTTTCCGGATGTTTAAGAATTTCAAGCCGCAGCCGTCAAGAAAACTTCCGGGTACACTGGGACTTTCTGCGGCCGGAGCAGGAATAGGGGGCATTTCGGCGCTGGTGGCCATCGGGGGTGGATCGCTCACGGTTCCGTTTTTAAATTGGTGCAATGTAAAAATCCAGAATGCCATCGGAACGTCGGCAGCCGTTGGATTTCCGATTTCGGTTGCCGGTTCTCTCGGGTATATCACAGGAGGCTTATCTGTTGATACACTTCCCGAATTCACACTCGGTTTTATCTATATTCCTGCGGTAATAGCCATCACAATTGTCAGTACAGTTACAGCTCCGCTTGGTGCAAAGCTGGCTCACAAACTTCCGGTTGATGCTCTGAAAAAGCTATTTGCCGTTTTGCTTTTGATGCTTTGTGCCAATATGCTTTACACGGTATTTTCGGGATAATGTACTGCCTGCGAAAATTATTTCTCACATCGTAAAAATATCCTGATTAGTAAGATGGCTTGCTCCTCCCCGAAGTTCTTTCTTTGAAAATGTGAGTGAATAAGAAAGGATGCTGTTTACACTTTTAGCCTTGAAACTGCCTTCAATTTGGGCTGCCAGTGTGTTGATAATTATAGAGCTTAGATTTTCTGGGTCCAGAATCTGAGAATCTTCAAAGTTTTGATTTACGGGTATCTTCAACACAAGCGAAATAATTTCATTTTCTTCTACTGCCGAAATAGAAATTTCTGTATTACCCTTTAGCTTAGTATCAGAAAGGTTTTTAATCATCAGTTCGGTATATATCAAACTGACAGGAATGGCGATATTTATATTGAGGTTGAGTGGTTGAATATTTTTTTTGAGGGTTACTTTTTCTTTGCTCGCGGCCAGTTCTGATAGTAAATAATCTGACAGCTCATTTAAAAATTTCCGAAAATTAATATCGGCAGAGTTTTCATTTTGAGAAAAAGTTTCATGAATCAAGGCAAGGCATTTGATTCGGATTTTGTTTTCAGACAGAATTGAATTCAGCTCTTTATTTTCAAAATGCATATCCTGGAGATTCAACAGGGCTGAGATTAAAGCCAGGTTGTTTTTTACCCGGTGATGAACTTCGGACAATAGTATTTCCTTATCGCGGAGTGATTTGCGAATTTGCTTTGCGTGATTTTTTTGGCTTGAAATATCTTCAAGAATTGCGATGATATACGGCGAGCTTCCATTATTGTCATTTACGAAGGCTTTTCTGAGAAAACCCGGAAATATACTTCCATCCTTTCGGATATACTTTATTTCAAATTCGTAATATTGAATTTTTCCTGAAACCAGTTTTTTATCCAATTCACGGCATTTCTCAAGATCGTCGGGATGGACAATATCATCAAAACCGAGTTTCAGGAGTTCATCTCGTTCATATCCAAACAGATTACAAAACGATTGATTTACTTCGAGCCACTTTTCATTGATTTTGTGATGAGCAATTCCAACAGGGGCATTTTCAATAGTTGACTCAAATTTTTTATTGGTGCGGTCGAGGCTGCGTATCACATTTCCGAGCATTCTGTTGTTTTGACTTACCAGCAGAAAAATGATGAAGCCGCTGGCTGCCACAAAAAACCATCCTTTTAGTGATTGCACACGTGTAATGGATTCCGGATCATCAAACATGGCAAGCACCCACTGATCCGAGAACTGTATCCAAAGAAAACCCACAACAATGTAAATCAGGGCAATTACGATAGGGCTGCTCCTGATGAGTGCTTTAACTTTGTCCATATTAATTTCTTAAATGAATAAAGACGGATCGCTTAAGTTGTTAAAAATATACTAATTTTAAAATATTTAAAGTTTTTGAAAATTATATCGTTATCAGATTAATCAAATGCAGAGATCGGTTACTTTTCGAGAATGGGAATGTTCCAAGGGAGTTTACCGGCAACCGATGCAAGAGAGCTGATGAGGGCAAGACCGCCGCTGATGGCACCAATATATTGCTGGGGTAGTTCTGGCCTGATAATGGCAATACCGAGAATGGTAAGGAAAAAAATTGTAAGAATAGCATTTCTTAAATGGCTTACATTTCCGTGCAGTTTTTTATCTTTTTTAAATTCTTTGGCAAGCTGACCGGTTACGGCCTGAGTTGCAAAATTGCAGAAGCTTATGTTAAAAAGCCTGATGTCTTCGTGCCGGTCGTCATATCTGAAAATGCCCTTTTGGAGTAATTCTGTTACCACACCGATATTGGAGTAGTTTACAAATCCTTCATTTGCATAGTTATTCACCATCTGTTTTTCACGGAATGTGAGCTGATCCCATAAATTCTGATAATACGATTTGTTGTGCCTTTGAATATTCAGGATGCATCTCTGGTACTCTTTTTTGCCAAATTTTCCGGATTTTGCTTCATTATCAGCGAGTTTTACAAGATAGGAAAGTGCTTTTGTGTGAGGGCCGTACAAAATTTCTCTTCTCAGCTTTTCGACATATTTGTTGCCGGATGATTCTTTGCCGGGCTCAGGTGGTTTAAGCCCGTAACCGACGGGTATGAGGCTTGAAAAAAACGATCCTGTTACATCCATCCAGTTCAGCAGTGCATGGTCCCGCTCGGGATCCTTGTCGGAAAGCACGGATTCCTGCAGGTCTTTCATGCTTTTTGATCCGGTCATCAGAACAAATTTTTCCTTTTGTTTGAAGATTGTAATAAGATCTGTGAGATTTTCGATGTCATCTGAAGAGCGGAGTGCACGGTCTGCATTCAGTAATGCAATTCCGTCGGTGTCTTTCAACAGGATGCCAAATGGAATACTGCCGGATGCTTCAGTCCGTCGCAATTTTTCCCGTTCCGACCGTCCGGCGAGATTGAGTATTTTGTATTTTTTATTCTTTAAAAACCCGGATTGGAGTTCCCTCAGCGCATTTTCGGGATCAGGGGTCAGTATATAGGTATAGTTTTTGATTTTTGGAGCAGGTGCCGGATCGGGCAAAAATTTCCAGTATTCAGTCAGGAAAATGCGTTTTGAGAGGATTTTTACGAGATAATAGAGCAGCATAAAACCAGCAAGAAATGAAAGAACGATCAGAAATAAAGTTAGTGGTTCTTTTGAATGGTGAACTTGGTGAGAATGATCATTTTCTTCAGTATGATCGTGATCAAAGGCATCCATAATTTGGGATCTTCCGGCATAGATATAACGGTTGATGACCGGATAATCTATACCCGTATAATTAAAGAGCCATTGCCTTCGCCAATACTCAAAGTGATTTAAAAAGGGATTTAAACTTGCCGTATGAAAATGGCCGTTGTGATCATGATTGGTACTTCTGGAAGAATGTTCCACATGGTTTTTATTGTCTTCGTGAAGGTGTGGTTCTCCGGTCTTGTGTTCAACTGCAAGCTCCCAGAGTTTGTCTTCATAATGGAATGCGGAGTGATGAATGGCATAACCCGCAATCATTCCGATCAGCAGCGCCCAAATTGCAAATGTAAAAGAAAACATTTGATTCGGGTTTCGAACAAACGCCTTTATAAAGTTTGATATGCCACGGAGCCAGAGTATTTTTTTTAATTTTTTTTGAATCTGAAACGGATAGTTATTGAATGCCCATATGATAAATATTATCCATCCGGCTTGAATTCCTAACAGAAATAATAAAATCAATAAGTAGTGAAATTCGATAACCGGCAAGTGATAAAGGAAATAAAGGATCAGCAGAATAACAGCGAATACCGACAGTGGAAATTTCCAGGATGATGCTGTTGTTAGTTTTTGAAGAAAATCAGACAGCAGGAGGTGCCGCGATAGTATGATAAATGGAACGGTTAACCCAAAAAGAAGTAAAAGCAGCCAAATGTGATGAATATCTATACAATTTAAAATGATGATAAAAAAGAGGATATGCGTAGATATGATCAAACATAGGATTACATTCTCTTTGCGCTTCTTAAAAGACGGCCTGAAAAAATATTGATTAAACCTGCGGAATGAGAGATAATAGACCTCCGGCCTGATCGCATACGATATCAGGCCAATGGCAAGGAAAATAATCAGCAGGAATAAATAACCGACAGCCGAATACATAAATGCCGAGTAACTGCGAAATGCCAGCAGATTGGGATCGTCGAACACGAGAATCCAGGAGGATTCTTTCAGATTGAGTGGTTCTGTAGACATTTTTTGCAGAAAGGCATTAAAACGCTGGCCTTCAAAATAGATATTAATTTGCAATGGTGTTTCCGTAGAATCGTTATTCTGCATCAATACCAGAACCTCATCCCATTGACGAGGATGTATTGCCTCTCTCAGGTTAAAAATAGCCGTATTCACCGAAGGCGGCCGATAATATACCTCGCCGATTTCATTGATGATGAGATATTTCAGGCCAATTGGATTCGTATATAAGGTATCTACTGCATCATAAATTTCGTTGTTGAAAGTTATTGCATGAATCAATTCATATGAGTGGTCTCTTTCGTTTGAATAAACCTTTTTCTTGCTGATTACATTTTCGAATTTTCCCCGATTATATGAGTAATGAGATCCATGATAAAAATTATCATCAACAGCTCGTTTTATATAATGCCGAGTGGCTAAATCAGGTAAATCATTTATTAAAGTATCTTCAATCGCTTTTTTATCTGAACTAAGCCACAAGTGTTGGATATTTCCCTCAATATCACTTACAATCGTTTCATTATATTGTATATTAGATTTATTTACAGGTTCACCTCCTACTTTGATGAATAAATCCAATAACATTATGTACTTTGAAAGTTGAGCTTTCTGCATTTTCTCAACATTATTAATGAGGCTCTGCACATAATCACTCTGATTATTTTTGATTTCATGCCTGCTGGCAAAGTAAGAGATAGAAAATCCTATAAATAGCGAAAGGAGAATAAGGGAGAGCCCTGTCTGATATACCTGTGAACCTGTCATTCTATCGCCTCGTCCCATTCCCAAAATTCGAATTACAGGGTAAGAGGCAATAATTAAAATTACGAGGCTTAGCAGAAAATAAATGGCTATAAACGGAATACGCCAGCGAACCTGGTTAAAATTTTCCTGACTAAGGGCACCGTAAAGAATGATTTTTTCAGATTCAGATTTTAGGTTATCAGGTTCTGAGTTCTGATTTTCAGTTTCCGAATTCAGGTTTTCAGATTCTATGTCCTGGTTTGCATTTTCTGAATCTTGGTTTTCAGATCTCCAGAGGCAATTTTGTTGGTCCCATTGCAAGTGTATGGGCACCTGGAATATTTGGTAATTGTCACCTGAAATAGTTAGTTCAGAGTCTATAATGCCGAGTTTTATTTCTTCTGTTTGAATGTTCTCGCCTACCGGCATCCTGTCAATAATTGCTTCAGGTTTGGTAACCAGCACCTGCCCGGAAGAGTCGGTAATAATGGTTATATCGAAAAAATCGCTGGGGGGCATAGAACTGAGCAAGATGTTCAGTACTTTTTTCAAACTGTCAGTTTCTGAAATGTTTGTTTCCTCTATTCCACCGACATCTGGAGGTATTCTGCAGCGCATTTTATAGGCCTCCCAACTATTCTTCAGGTTGGATTGGGTAATACTAAGACTCCGGATACTCTGGTCATGCAGTTGTGCCTGATTTGATCGAAAGGTATAGAAAAAATATCCACTTACGATCAAAACGGCTAATAAAAGCGCAATCCAAATGCGATGTCCCTCAAATTTCATGGATTTTTTCTCCGTAGTTAACAGAAGGTAATCGGTTCTAAGAGCGGACAGGCTTCATCTGCTCGGGCAAGATTTCATATCATTTAGATGAAATGCTTTAATGGACAGGATTTATTATCGCAAACTGCTCTCTTCTTAAATTTTGTCCATTTTGCAATCACTAATCATCATACGGCGGTAAGGCTGCCGTAATTCTCAGGTACGCATCTAAGTAACTAAAAAAGTTGGAAAAAGGAAAGAGCTGATCTGAATAGATAATGGGTAAAGTTAACAAAAGGCAGTTGACAGTTGATCAAATTATCAACTGTCAACTATATATCGAAAACATGTTGGTATTCACGGCGCTTTAAGCGCCTAATCTCTTTGTTTTATAAAAAGTAGATTATGGCAAAAACCAGGAAACAGAGCAGTATAAAGCTCATCACCACTTCCATAGCCGGGCTGTAGCTTGAGGCTTCATTTTTTTCGTCTGTAAATGGATTGAGCCATCGCATCGGGTTTTGAAACTTATCGGCAAGATAGCGGGCCGATGCCTGGATGCCGTCTTCAACATGTGCATAGAAAGTATCTACTTTTTCAACGAAAACCAGGCGAGTGGCAGGGGCGGCTTTGCGATAGAACCAGTCCAGGTCGAGAACCGTCGTGAGTTCGGGCGCCAGCTTTTTTCTGAGCAGCCAGAATCCCACAAAAGTTAACAGTGCAATTTGAGTGATTTCAACCAGGTGATACACCGTGTAGGGCTCATAACCGGTTTCATGCGGCAGGAAAGTATAAAGTGCATTCGGGAAGATGCCATAGAAAATACATGCAAAGGCAAGAATTCCCATCGCGATATACATGTTCACAGGAATAGGTTTTAATTCGCCCTCATAATCCTGTTTGTCGAACCAGGTGAAGTAGGGAAGCTTGAGGCCGACACTGAGCCATGTACCCACCGAAGCAACCAGAAGAACCAGCATGATGGTTTCGTAACCACCATAACCGGCCGCATCAATCACCATTCCTTTGCTGACAAATCCGGCGAACAAGGGAATACCGGAGATGGAAAGCCCGCCAACCACATAAAGCCCGAGAACCCAGGGCATTTTTTTGTAGAGCCCGCCAAGGTGGAACATTTTACTGGTTCCGGCTGAATACATTACGGCGCTTACAGCCATGAACATCAAAGATTTATAGAGAATATTGTTGTATGCATGTGCTGCTGCACCATTTACGGCAAGCTCACTTCCCACACCGATCGCCGCCACCATATAGCCAACCTGGCTGATGATGTGATAGGAGAGAATTTCGCGCATGTCTTTGCAGATTACCGCGTAATAAATTCCGTAGATGGCCATTGCCGCACCGAAAAATACGAGCATTTCCCAGCCCGAATACATCCGGATGAGAACGTAAACGGCCGTTTTGGTGGTAAAGATGCTCATAAAAATGGTGCCGGTGAGTGTGGCTTTTGGATAAGCATCAGACAGCCAGGTGTGCAACGGAATTACAGCTGCGTTGACGGCAATTCCCAGAAGCATCAGAACATTGGCCGGCGTGTATTCCATCGGAATGGTTTCAATAGCGATTGAGCCGGTTACGACCGAGTGCCAGAGAATTCCGGCAAAAAGGAGCCCTCCTCCGAGAATGTGATAAATCAGGTAGCGCATTCCGGCAGCATCTGTTGCGGGAGTACGCTGTGCCCAGATCAGCCATGTGGAAGCCACTGCCATAATTTCCCAGAAAATAATCAGGGTGAGAAGATCTCCGGCATACGTTACTCCCAATGCACCACCGGCATATCCGAGAGCACAGATCTGCTGCCCCAGTTCTTTCATATGAAATGCGTACACACCGGCAACAAAAGCCCCAAGTGCAAAGACGATTCCGAAGAGATTGCTGAGGGCATCGGTTTGCATTAGTACGAGATCGTAGTGCAGCAACTGGCTGGTTACACTGTAGCCTTCCGGGCGCAGGATGATCACCGCGGCTGCAATCAGCGGAAATACCAGAAACAGAACGGGGCGCAGTTTTTCAGAAAAGAAAGAGAGCAGCGCTGCCCCGATTAACAATATTACACCCGGTATGGCGAGAATCTCAATCATAATAGTTGATGTCTCTGTTCACAATTTTTTTTGCAATAAACTTGGCCGAATAAACAAGGGCATAACACATCACAAAACCGAAAATGGCATAAAAAGCGGGGATGGCATTCCACCAGTGGCTGTCGTAATCGGCCAGTACGGTAAATTCAAGTACCAGCGTAATGATGAAAATGATGCCTAATATGATCCAGTGAAAGTTCTTCATGGAGTCTGATAGTTAAAAAAGTGACAAACTGATGTTTACGGCCAGGTCGTACAGCCCGAAAAAGAGGTTCGGGAAAAACCCAAACAGTACAGATAAAATGGCCGTTACCATAATGGGAACCACCATCAGCGGAGAAGCTTCTCCATACCCTTCAAGCCCTTCCGGCGGTTTAAAATAGGCCCTGTAAATGATCGGGAAAAAGTATCCCACATTCAGCAGGCCGCTCACAACCAATACTATGACGGGAATGACCATATCTCCGTCTAATGAACCCAATGCAAGCGTCCATTTACTGAAAAAACCGTTAATGGGCGGAATGCCGGCCAGCCCCATTGAGCCAATCGTAAATGCTGCCATTGTCCAGGGCATGGATTTCGCAATACCGTTTAACTGGCTGATATTTTTCCGTTTCAGGTTCACATAAATGGCCCCGGCACAGAAAAAGAGAGTAATCTTCAGCGTGGCGTGTGCAGCAATGTGCATGATGCCGCCCTGCATTCCAAAAGGAGTGAGCAGTGCAACTCCTAACACAATGTATGATAAATGCCCGACCGTAGAGTAGGCAAGCCGCTGTTTCAAGTTATCCTGCGCGAAGGCAATCAGCGATGCCAGGATGATGGTGGCACCGGCAATTACAATTAAAATATCGTCAAGCCCGTAATTGCCCATCGTTTCTGTACCGAAAACATATCCGGCCACACGTATCACGGCAAATACACCCGACTTTACAACGGCCACGGCGTGGAGCAGTGCACTTACCGGAGTGGGGGCGGCCATAGCAGCAGGCAGCCAGCTATGAATGGGCATGATGCCCGCCTTTACACCCACTGCTCCCAAAAAGATAATAAACAGCACCAGCATGGCTGTGTGAGGTAGTTCAATTCCGCTGAACAACCCACCCGGTGTAAAATCAATTGACCCGGTGTAGATATAAACCATCGCCGAACCAGCTACCAGGAGCAAGCCAGCGGTCAAAGTAAATGCGAGATATTTACGCCCGGCATTGATTGCCTCCTTTCCTTCGTTATGAATGACAAGGGGATAGGTGGCTACGGTTAGAATTTCATAAAAGAGAACAAAAGTGAGCAGGTTGGCAGAAAATGCAATACCGATGGTTGCCGACAGGCAGACGGCAAAGCTGGCAAAATAGCGGGTTTGTTTGTGTTCACCCGCTCCTCGCACATACCCGATGGAGTAGAAGGATGTAAATATCCAGAGACCGGAAGCGATAACGGCAAAAAATACCCCAAGCGGATCGGCGTTGAGTGCCAGTGGCATTCCGGGAGCCAGGTCTACAAGATGGAGCTCAACGGATTTGCCTTCAATTGCACCGGGCACCAATAAAAGTACAAGCCCGAATTTGATAAAGGCTGCCAGAATGGTCCATGTTTCACGCAGGTTTGGCTTGTCCGAGCTCAACAGTATCGGAACAACCGCAATAAGCGAAACCAAAACGGCCAGTAAAGGTACGAGGGAAAGATCCATCGGTTAATTTAAGTTTTAAAATCTGTCAATAAAGTAAATGCCCCTTGTAAGGGGTGGGATAAACAAACAACCTGCCAGAGTCCCCGACAGCCGCCGGGAACGCTTGCCCTAAAGGGATGCCTTTGGCAAAGGTTCTAATTCCACTAAACACATACCCCATCAAGGGGAGATTACATCGGAAAAATATTTAAAAGAACTCCTACAATAATTGCATTGGCAAAGCCGATTACGATGAGGCTGAATGCCAGAATGCTTGTCGGCCAGAGCATGCTTCCGCTAAACTCGTCTCGTTCGGCATCAGCGGCCTCTTTTTGCCCCTTGTCCGGATTCATCATATACACCTTTTCAAGTATCCGGAAAAAATAGACGGCATTGAGCAGCGAGCTGATCAAAATGACGGCCAGGAACAGCCAGTTGCTGTTGTCAATGGTGCCCAGGGCGAGATACCACTTGCTGAAAAAGCCGGCAAGCGGAGGCAGCCCCACCATGGAAATTGCCGTTACTGTAAATGCAGCCATCGTCCAGGGATATTTTTTTCGATAGGTATCATCAAACATGTTGACGCTTGAATGCCCTTCTTTAAACCTGATTTGTCCGCTGATCATAAATAGTGCTGCTTTCATGATGGCATGATTCAAAACATGCAGCAGTGCACCTGCAAATCCCCAGGGATTAGCCAGGCTCAGCCCCATGATGATGTACCCGATCTGAGAAACCGAACTGTAAGCCAGCATCCGTTTCATTTCGGACTGGGCGATAGCCATGATTGATCCGTACAAAATCCCGATACATGCCAGCACCCCGACAATGTATGTGAACGGAACCACGGCATCGGTCAGCTCAACCCCAAATAACCACAGAATGATTCTGAATAAAATGTAAGCCGCAACCTTGGTGCCGATGGGGGCAATCAGTGCGGTTGAACTGGACGATGCGTAGGTATACGAGTCGGGCAGCCATCCGTGCATGGGAAACAGGGCAGCTTTCACGCCAATCCCGACAATCATCAGGATGAGGGCGGCTACCACAGCGGTGCTGCCGGCAAATTGAGGCAGCATAGCCGACATATCAATGATATTCAGCGTACCGGTCACCGTATATAAAAAACCGACTCCAAGCAGGTAGAGCGTTCCGCCGGCCGTGCCGATGATCAGGTATCTGAAAGCTGCATAAGGCGCCTGCCTGTCTCCGATTGCAATAATTGCATATCCGGCAAGTGAAGCAATTTCAAGGAATACATAGAGATTAAACAAATCGCCGGTCAGCACCATACCGTTAAAGCCAAGCATCATCAGCATGGCCAGGGCGTAATAGGGCATCTCTTTGCCGGGAAATTCCCTTTTTGAAATTTTGTTTGAATGGATGATTACAAAAAATGCGACGGTGTTTATAACCAGCGCAAAAAATCCGGACAGCCCATCGTAAACAAATTCGATGCCAATGGGTGGTTCCCATCCGCCAAAGAAATACCGGATACTTCCAAGCTGCAGGTAGCTATAAAATCCATAAATAGAGAAACCTGCAGCCAGGCCTGATCCAATAACCGCAAGTGGCTGAGAGAGTTCATCTCTCCAGATTCCGAATGCGGGAATCAACACCGAAAACAGCAAAAAAGTTAAAGCGATATATGCCGGGAGATGCGACTCAATCATTGAATTTTATCTATCAGTTCTTCTTCGTCGAGTGTTTCGTAACGGTTGTAAACGGCAATTAAAAGAGTGAATGCCACTCCAAGGGTAGCCACCCCCACAACAATGGCGGTAAGCATCAAAGTGTGTGGAAGCGGGTTCAGGTAATTGGCAACCTGGTCAACCGGGATGTTGGGGTCAAGCACAGGAACAGTTGCATCCCATTTTGATGCAACGGAAACAAAGTACATCACCACAGAGATCTGAAGAATTGCCAGCCCTATAGTTTTTTTGATCAGGTTTTTCTTAAATAAAATTCCATAAAGGCCAATACACAGCAGGATAATTGTAAACCAGTATGCATAATGCCCAAGAAAAAAATCAGCCATAATCTTCTCCTCTTACCATGTTGTCGTAAATCATTACCAGGATGGCCATTACGGCAAGGCCTATTCCTACTTCAATTATTAAAATTCCGGTGTACCTGAGCCAGGCGGGATCCATGCCGGGAATCGGCAGCATGCCGTAATCGAGAAAATACCCGCCCATGGCAACCGCCACCAGCCCGGCGGCAAAGTAGATTGAAACCCCGACAACAGCCAGCGGTGTAGTTGCAAATTCCTTAATCTGTAATTGGGCAACCCTTCGCCCGCCGGCAACGCGAATCAGCAGTATTGACGCTGCCAGCAATGCCCCCCCCTGGAAACCACCACCCGGGCTGTAATGTCCGTGAATGATGACATACCAGCCAAATAGCATGATATAGGGGCTGAGCAGACGTGCACCAAGCAGCACAATCGGGGTTTGAAAAGGTTTGTTCATACAACTCTCCTCCTTTTGGTTTTTCTTAGCACCAGGAGAGCAATGAGGCCTGCGGTATAAATCACAATCTGCTCGCCGAAGGTATCAATACTTCTGTAATCACCAAGCACCACGGTTACCATATTGGGCGTTCTGGCGTCCCGGTAAGCATTTTGTATGAAATAGCTTCCCATAACCCGTGTGTCCGTGATGCTCTGTTCAGCATGCATCAGGTTATCGGGGTCGCCGCGATAAGGCAAATCGGAGGCTGCATAAATTAATACGGCAGCAAAAAGAACCAATATGAGTATTTTAAATATCTTCAATCGTTTGATTTTCTTGAGGTTTGAAATACAACAACAACAAACAAAATTCCGGTTACACCGGCGCCGATAACCGCTTCGGTAAATCCTACATCAATGGCGCCCATCGCAATAAAAAGCAGTGCCATCAAAAAGCTGAAAATGGTCATCATCACAACTGCCACAAGCATATCTTTCACTTCAAGCGCTACAATGGCAGAGAGTGCTAAAAAAACGAGGATGATAAGTTCAACTTCCCAGATCATTTTTTACTCTCCTTTTTTAATTCATCATCACTGAAGAACGGATTGAGCCCGCTTTTGAGAGCAGCTCTGGCAAGTGCATGAGTTCCAACAGGGTTAGAGAGAGCAATAAACAGCACAATCAACAGAAGTTTGAGGCTGCTCTGGGTAAAACCTTCGTAGATTACCAGACCCACAATCACAAAAATAATTCCAAGGGTATCGCTCTTACTGACTGAATGGGTACGGGCGTAAAAATCCGGCAGCCTTATAATGCCCACACTTCCCACAAACATAAAAAATATGCCGATAACAACTAAGACAATGCTTATGATGGATTGAATGTCTGTCATTCGGGCTCTACTTTTTCGGTTGTAACAAATTTGGCAATAATCAGGGACCCGATAAAACCAAGTATGGCATATGCCAAAGTGATGTCAATAAACATATCAATCCGGTCAAACAAGAAGCCGATCAAAGCTATTAATACAATGGTTTTGGTAGCAATGGCATTGGTTGCAAGCAGCCTGTCGAATAGGGTAGGCCCGTTCAGAACCCTGTAAAGAGGTACTGCAATAATGATGGTCAAAATAACCGCGCTGTAAAGAAAAAAATGTTCCATCAACTTCCGGGTTCGGTTACTTTTACTATTTGCATCTCATGTATCACCTGCCGCTCATCTTTTTGAAATAATTTCAGCACTTCACGGGGCATTTTATCACTTACAAGGCTTTCGCAGGATTTGTCATCGAGCGAGTGGACGGTAAAGTGTTCGCCTTCGATATCAACTGTAAGTGTGCCCGGGGTAAGTGTAATCGAATTTCCGAGAATCATACGTGCATGGGCACTCGGCAGGTCGGTTTTAAATTTCAAAATAGTGGTATGAATTTTCATCGACGGGCTTAAAATAATGTATGCCACATGGAAACCTGCAGCTACAATTTGCACGACCATCCACATTACATAATATACTGCCCTGGTAATCCTCAGCTCACTTAAATCATCCATGTCATCATGGAAAAAGCGGTGAGTTTTTAATTGATAATTAACAAACATAACCAAAGCCACTGTAACCACACCAAAGCCAATGTGGATAAACGTCAAAAGCCCGCTCATAATAATCCAGAAGATCATCAGCGAGATGAAGGAAAGGCTAAGACTGTAGATTGAGAGCTTATTCATTAATTGATAGTTAGCAGATATGTATTCTTGCCCACTTTTTTATGTCAGCCCCAAAATTATCAAAAAAGAGCTATTCTCTGCAATAAAACTTTACCGATTTTAAAGCTTTTACAGATTTTACCCGGAAAAGCTCTTCAGACAAAAGTAAATTGTTGTGCTTTCTTTTGACTTATGAATTGCTTTCAAAAAAATTTTAAAGCCGAACAGATTTCCACTGTTTTGAGTTTAACTTGGGGAAGATTTTTGTATCTTTGCATCCTGAAATTGTGGCTGGTCATTCAGCACGTAAATTTTTGTGCCAACTAATTAACCTGTTTAATGGAATCACCTACAGCGCTTGTAAGTCTGATAATTGGTTTACCGCTTCTTGGTTTTTTGATCAATGGTATTTTAGGCCTGTCGTTTAACGGGTATCGAAAGCAGAAAAGCATCATCGGAATTCTTTCCAATGCAGCAGTATTTATTCCTTTTTTAATTACTGCCTACTTTTTTCTGAATTTTTCCGGAGAGGGCGCTATTCACGCCAAATTGTTTACCTGGTTTGATGTAGGCGGTTTCAGTGTTGATTTTGCTTATCAATTGGATCAGCTATCGCTGATTATGGCCCTGGTTGTGACAGGTGTAGGCTCATTAATTCATCTTTATTCGATTGGATATATGGCAGATGATCCGGGATTCTGGAAGTATTTTGCCTACCTGAACCTGTTTATCTTTGCAATGCTGAACCTGGTGCTGGCCGATAACCTGCTGCTGCTTTTCCTCGGCTGGGAAGGCGTGGGGCTCTGCTCCTATCTGCTGATTGGTTACTGGTATACCGATATGATGAAATCGGATGCTGCAAAAAAAGCATTTTTATATAACAGAGTTGGAGATTTTGCATTTCTGATCGCCCTTTTCTGGATTTTCCAAACAGTGGGCAGCCTCAATTTTGATGTTATTTTAAACAACCTGGAGGCATTTTCAGGAGATGCTGTTTTCTGGATTGCATTTCTGATGTTTATCGGGGCCACCGGTAAAAGTGCCCAGATTCCGCTGTTTGTATGGCTGCCTGATGCTATGGCCGGCCCAACCCCGGTGTCTGCCCTCATCCACGCGGCAACCATGGTTACCTCCGGTATTTACCTGATTACCCGAATGTCATCGATGTATGTAATCAGCCCCGAAGTGATGATGATTATCGCAGTAATCGGTGCACTGACCGCCATTGTAGCAGCAACTATTGCCATTACTCAGTATGATATCAAAGGTGTGCTGGCCTATTCAACTGTGTCGCAGCTTGGGTTTATGTTTCTTGCCCTGGGTGCAGGTGCTTATACCGCCGCGCTGTTTCATGTGATAACACACGCATTTTTCAAGGCCTGCCTCTTTCTTGGTTCCGGTTCGGTTATTCACACCATGCATCATGTTGAGCACAAACTGCATGACAAAGGAAAAGATGTGCATTTTGATCCGCAGGATATCCGCAACATGGGCGGTCTGCGAAAATACATGCCTTCTACCTACAAAACCTTTTTGATTGCAACAGTTGCCATTGCCGGGATTCCGCCTCTGGCCGGGTTCTTTTCCAAAGATGAAATTTTGATGCATACCTTTAATATGGGCTTCGGTGAGTTTGCCGGCGCCATGTATTTTATGTTGTGGGGGGTGGCAACCATCACCGCATTCCTCACGGCATTCTACATGTTCCGCCTGACGCTGACAACATTCCACGGAAGCTTTAAACTGCCGCAGCGTGTTAAGGGTGCTGAAGATGCTGAAGAATACCTGCACGAAAGCCCGTCAAGCATGACGGTTCCGCTCTGGTCCCTGGCCGGCCTTTCAATTGTTGGCGGTTTTATCGGAGTACCGAATTTTATTTCCAAAACTTTTGGTGGCGAGGGAGCCATCAACTGGCTGGGCAGTTATATGAGCCCGATTGCCGCTGATATACCGCTTACACTTTCCATTCCTGCAGAATGGGTGTTAATGATCTTTGCCACAGCCGTTGCCGTTGCCGGTGTTTATGTATCCTTCCGGATGTATGCCGATGACGGGCAGGAAGCAGCCGATGCAAAAATTTCTTCCACATTCGGCGAACTCTACCAGGTGTGGAAAGACAAGTACAGCCTTGACGAGGTTTACGAAGGAATGATTGTTCAGCCCACGGTTAAATTTTCCGACAGGGTGCTGGCGGTATTTGATTTAAAATTTATTGACGGATTTGTGAATGCCGTTGGCGGTACGGTTCGCCTGATCGGCAGCCTGCTCAGATATATTCAAACCGGAATCGCCAGTAATTATGCGCTATTTATGATTCTCGGAGTCATTTTGGTACTCGCACTTTTACTCTTTTAAAGATTTTTTCAGATCAGCATGGAGTTATTACTAAATATCACAATTTATTTACCGCTGCTTGGCGTTGTTGCATTTTTGTTTATCAAAAAAGATGAAGCCGTTAAGTGGACAAGCCTGATCATAACAACGGCAACCTTTTTCCTTTCACTGCCGTTGCTGTTTAACTTTGATGTGGCAAATTCAGCCGTACCTCAGTACCTCACCGAAGGCACACCAATTTTTGCGGGGATGGATATCAAATACCTGGTCGGCCTCGATGGATTGAGCCTGCTTCTTTTCATGCTCACAACCCTTTTTGGCCCTATTGTGATTCTGGCTTCCTGGAGTTCCATCAAAAAAAGCCTGATTGGTTACTACTCCATGCTCCTGATTTTGCAGACCGCTTCACTGGGTGTGTTTGCCTCGCTCGATTTGGTGGTATTTTACGTGTTCTTCGAGCTTTCGCTGATTCCCATGTATTTCCTGATTGGTATCTGGGGCGGGCGTGATAAGATAAAAGCAACCATCAAGTTCTTTATTTATACTCTGGTTGGGTCGCTCATCATGCTGGTAGCGTTAATCTACCTGGGCTACAATGCAGGAGCTGCTACCGGTATCTACGAATTTTCATCCGACTGGAGATTTATTTCTGGGGCGGAATATACCCCCGGGCTGGTTGAGCAAACCTGGATGTTCCTGGCTTTTGCCCTTGCATTTTGCATCAAGGTGCCGCTGTTTCCGTTTCACACATGGCTGCCCTGGGCTCATACCGAAGCGCCAACAGCCGGCTCTGTGGTTCTTGCCGCAATTATGCTGAAGCTGGGAACCTACGGCCTGGTTCGTGTGTGCTTGCCCGTATTTCCGAATGCATTTATGGAATTCGCCCCCTTGATGGCGGTGCTTGCCGTAATCGGAATAATTTACGGTGCACTTGTGGCCATGGTTCAGAAAGATGTCAAAAAACTTGTGGCTTACTCCTCTGTCAGCCACCTTGGGTTTGTGGTGCTTGGAATTTTTGCCTTTAACACCATCGCTGTGCAGGGAGCTATTATTCAGATGATCAACCACGGACTTTCTACCGGCGCACTCTTCCT
This sequence comes from Balneolaceae bacterium, assembly GCA_007131725.1. Classification (GTDB taxonomy): domain Bacteria; phylum Bacteroidota; class Rhodothermia; order Balneolales; family Balneolaceae; genus Rhodohalobacter. The sequence continues at coordinate 44,164 of SLPZ01000073.1, read as the reverse complement.
TGTTGTTGGAATGATTTATGACCGGCGCCACACACGAATGATTTCCGATTTTGGAGGTGTTGCCAAAAAAATGCCGGTTTACGCCACCATGTTTATGATAGCAACGCTGGCTTCCATCGGCCTGCCCGGCCTGAACGGATTTGTTGGTGAATTTTTGATTTTGAACGGCACTTTCATGTCTGTTCTCTACGACAATAAAGTGTATGCCATACTTGGTGCCACAGGTGTGATTCTTGCCGCCGTTTACATGCTTTGGATGTATCAGCGAGTGTTCTTCGGCCCCATCACAAATAAAGAAAATGAAAAACTGATAGACCTGAATGCCAGGGAAATCGGGTTGCTTGTTCCATTGGTCATTTTCATGGTCTGGATAGGTATTCGCCCGGTTGATTTTACACAATTTTCTGAGGAGTGGGTGGATACATTCATCACTCAGTCAGAGGAGAAGAGCATCACGGTATTACAAAACACAAATGCGGATGAACTGCCCGACTGGACTGCGAAAATTTATAATCTGCACGAGCATCAATCTGAACAGAACCTGATGGTTCAAAAAGATTAAACCTGACTACTATGAAAGCATTATCACCAGAGAAAATCGAAAAAGAACTGACTGCCCTCGACGGCTGGAAACTTGAAGATGATAAACTAAAAAAACAGTTTACATTCCCTGATTTTAAACAGGCGCTGGCATTTATGCTTCAGGTTGGATTTGAAGCTGAGGCACAGGTGCATCATCCCGAATGGTTCAATGTTTACAACAGGGTGGAAATTGCGCTAAGCACTCACGATGCGGGAGGCAAAGTAACTGAAAAAGACATTAAACTTGCCAAAACTATTGAAGTGATAGCCAATGCCTGACCGTGTGCCTGAAAAGTTTATTGAGATTATTAAATAAATAGATCGTTGATGGATTATTTACACGACTTACAAGTATTTTTGCCCGGTATTGTAGTGGCTGCCGCCGGATTGGTGGTAATAATGCTTGATGCCTTCAAAAAAGGCATGAAAATAACATACGGTATAACCACAGGCAGCCTGGCTATTGCTCTACTTATATCCATACAGGCCATGTTTGGCGAATCAGGAACGGCATTTTATGGAATGATAGTGTACGGCGGAACGGGTGCATTCGGGACGTTTATTGTTTTGCTTGGTGCGCTGTTTTGTGTGATTATATCCAGGGAATATCTGAGCGACCTGAACCTGCATAACGGTGAAGTTTATGCCATGATTTTATTTGCTACCACCGGGATGCTCGGCCTTGCTGTTTCCAACGACCTGATTTCATTCTTTGTAAGCCTTGAAACCATGTCGATCTGCCTGTATGTTTTGGCGGGATTGATCAAGCATGAAAAAACAGGCGCTGAAGCCGCTCTTAAATATTTTCTTTTAGGTGCCTTTTCCACCGGGTTTCTATTATACGGTATTGCCCTGATTTATGGCGCTACAGGCCACACAAACCTGAATGAAATAGCCGCTGCTGCTGAACCCACACTACTGTTTTTCGCCGGTTCCGGACTGCTTCTGGTGGGAATCTTTTTCAAAATTGCAGCCGTGCCATTTCATATGTGGACGCCCGATGTATACCAGGGCACGCCAACCACGCTTACGGCATTCATGGCAACGGCTGCAAAATCTGCAACATTCGTGGCATTTATCCTGATTTTGAGCCGAATGCTGCCCGAAACCGAAGCCGGAGACTGGACCAACGTCATCCAGGTGGTAGCAATCATAACAATGATTGTTGGTAACCTGATTGCCCTTGCCCAGGATAATGTAAAGCGAATGCTTGCCTACTCGAGTATTGCACATGCGGGATACCTGATGGTGGGGCTTGCTGCCGGAACAGCCGCCGGGTATTCCGGGGTTTTGTATTACCTGTTTGCTTACACATTGATGAACATCGGGGCTTTTGGTGTGATTGCCTATTACGAACGCAATCACGGGCTCGATTTCACCGAAATAGACAGTTATGCCGGCCTTGGCTTCAAAGTTCCTGTGATGGGTGTGGCACTTTCTGTTTTTCTCTTTTCTCTCGCGGGAATACCGCCAATGGTAGGGTTTTTGGGCAAATATTATGTATTTGCTGCAGCGGTTCATGCCGGGTTAATACCACTCGTAATAATCGGGGTGCTGGCGAGCGCGGCCAGTGTTTATTACTATCTGCGGGTGATGGTGTATCTCTATTTCAAAGAAGCTCACAAAGAGTATTCACTTATAACTCCGGGGCTTGTGTTTAAATCGAGCCTGGTAATTCTCGCTGTTTTAACCGTCTATTATGGCATCGAGCCGGTGCTCCCCACAACCGGACTTATTGAACTGATTACTTCGTACTACGCAGCATAGAGAGGTAAAATAGAGCGGGCAGAAGTTTGACAGAACTCAAATCAGCCGTTGTTAAAGAACGTTTCTATTCTTATCTTTGAAGGCTCTGTTATCGGCACAACGCACGATGACTGTTACCAATAATGGATAACAACCAAAGACAAAATCGAATGAAGAAAGATTTCTATGAAATGACTTACATTCTGAACCCGGTTCTCGAAGATGAGAAACTCTCAGAATTAGTAGGCCATATTAATAAACTTATCGAAGATAACAACGGTGAAATTGTTGATGTTGATGAGTGGGGAGTAAAAAAACTGGCCTACGATATCGATAAAAAAAGCACCGGTTACTACGTAAATCTCTATTTCAAAGCGCCCGCAGAAGCAATAGGGATGATTGAGCGTAATCTCAGAATACATGATGATGTGATGAGATATCTTACCCTGAAGTACGATTCAAAAATGATGCGCCATTACGAGCTTAGAGCCAAAGGTGAACTCCCTCTATTTTTTGAGGAAGAAGCTGAAGAAAAAGTTGAAGAAGAGGATTAAGAGGCTAAATTATGATTAACAATCCATCACATCCGAAAAAAGGTAATTTAAAAACCAAGGACTGCAAATTTACAAAAGCAGGATTCGAATATATTGACTATAAGCAGACCGACATTTTAGAGCGGTTTATTAACGATCAGGGTAAAATTTTACCGAGAAGAGTTACCGGTACGAGTGCCGGCCACCAGCGCCAGTTGTCCAGGGCAGTGAAAAGAGCACGATTTCTGGCTCTGATTCCATATGTAACTGAAAATATGAGGTGATCTGACTATGAAAGTGATATTAAAAGAAGACGTAGAAAAGCTTGGATCAGCCGGCGAACTGGTTGATGTAAAACCCGGCTATGGAAGAAATTACCTCATTCCGCAGGCTAAAGCAGTTTTAGCTACAGAGGGTGCCATTCGGCACTACAACAATATGCAGCGTGAGGCTGAATTGAGAGCCGAGTTAACTGCAGAAGCTGCTAAAGAACTTGCGCAACAACTCGAGGCCACTTCCGTTACCATTCCGGTTACTGTGGGAGAAGATGATAAAATTCACGGTACGGTTACCAATATTCAGATAGCCGAAGCTCTTGAAGAAAGAGATATTTTGATTGACCGAAGAAAAATTAAAGTCGATCAGGACATTAAAACTCTTGGCGAGTACACAGCTACAGTTAGTTTACTTGGTGATCTGAACCCGAAAGTGAAAGTTTGGGTAGTTAAAGAAGATTAACTGGTTTATTCAAAATCAGTAAGCGAACCAATTCATGTAAGTAAATGAAAAAAGTACGAATTGCACTGGGGATTGCGCTGTTAGCGTTATCCCCATTTTTGGTTTATGGTCAGATGCTCGACCCTGTGGACTATGAGTTAATTGAAGCACCGGAAACGGCACAGGCAGGCGAAGTTTTTTATGTAGTAGTAGAGGCAACAATTGAGGGCGACTGGCATCTCTATTCAATCCTGAACGATCCTGAAGCAGGCCCATATCCCACAACGTTCTCATCCGGCACAAACCAAATGGCAATTGCCGGGGAGATCGAAGAAACTGAAGCCGTAATAGCGTTCGATCCGAATTTCAACACCGAACTCGGCTGGCACTCCGATACGGCTCAATTCACCATTCCAATAGCTTTTCGAAGTGAACTTGAAGGCAGCCAGAACATACTACTCGAGGTACTCTACCAGGTTTGCGATGACCGCTCCTGCCTTCCGCCAAAAACGAAGGAAATTTCCGGAGAAATTCTCCTTGCTGGTGTGGTGGATAATCCCTTCACCGATTTCCCTGATGAAGATGAATTGGCAATCAGCCAAACAGAAGATTTTGAGCTAACCAGCGATGCCGATGTATCATCGGATAATATCTGGGTTTTTCTCTGGCTGGCAATTACTGCAGGCCTTGCCGCTCTGTTAACACCTTGTGTGTTTCCGCTGATACCTCTTGTCGTATCCTATTTCTCAAATCAGGGTGGTGCACAAGGCGGGGGAAAAAGAACAAGCTGGGGACAGGCCATCATATTCGGGCTCTCCATTGTTTTGATTTTTACCGCGATCGGTGCGGTGCTGGCTCTTGTACTCGGTGTTGCCGGGGTCAGCCAGTTTGCGTCAAATCCCTGGGTAAATTTGTTTATTGGGGTGCTGTTTGTTGTGTTTGGCGTGAGCCTGCTCGGAATGTTTGAATTGAGGCTTCCATATCAGCTTACAAATTGGCTCAACAAAAAAAGTAATGAAGGCTCCGGGGTGATGGGTACGCTCTTTATGGGGCTGACTATCAGCGCCGTTTCTTTTTCGTGCACAGCTCCGTTTGTTGGCGCCGTACTGGCCGCTACAACCGGCGGTGAATGGTTTTTCCCGATAATCGGAATGCTCGGATTTTCTGCGGCATTTGCAAGCCCGTTTGTGTTGTTTGCAATGTTTCCTGGATATCTTGAATCACTTCCCAAAAGCGGCGCCTGGATGAATGTTGTGAAAGTGATTCTCGGTATTATTATTCTTGCCGCTGCGGTTAAATTTCTGGCAAATGCCGATATAATTTGGCAGTGGGGAATCATTACACGCCCGCTCGGTATTGCGATTTGGATTTCACTTTTTCTGATTGCAGGCCTCTATCTTCTTGGGATGTTTGCCCTTCATGGTGAAGAAAAACCCAAAAATATTTCTACAGGCCGTTTGCTTCTGGCAGTTCCGTTTTTACTGTTCAGCTTTTATCTGATTCCGGGCCTGCTTGGTGCTTCGATGGGAATCTGGGATGCCTGGCTGCCGGCAAGACAGGCCACAGATGTGAGCGTGGTAAGTTCGATCGGAACAGCAGGAGGCACGGCTTCGGCAGTTGAATGGTCGGATAATTTCGATGAATCTGCAGAACGGGCAGTTGCTGAAAACAGGCCGGTTTTTATAGATTTTACAGGATATACCTGCACAAATTGCCGGGCAATGGAGAGTACGGTATTTCCAAGAGAGAATATTGTTGAACGATTCCAGCAGATGGAAACGGTAAAACTTTATACTGATGGAGGAAGAGATGCATCAGAAAACCAGCGGTTCCAGTTTGAACTAACCGGTACACTTGCCCTGCCTACCTACGCTATAGTGGACCCGAATACCGGAAATGTGTTAGATCAGTTAATCGGCTTTACAAGGGCAGATGATTTTGAAAAATTTCTTGACCGGGGCATCTCGAGATATCGTCAGGTGAACAGATAGAAAGATTCTAAGCGCAAATTCAGAAAATTTTTCTCAAACTATTAGCTTTTTTGTTTGTTGTTTAAACAGCGCTGGATTGTAATATGAATAAAAATAATATTCTTAAGACTTAAAAAATTTCTCCTGTATAGAAACAGAAAGCTATGTTATTAATAAAATAACTTCTAACTTTTACGACACATATCTTGTGAAGTAAAATTCCACTATAACACGATAAGAACAGGGGAGCTTTAATTCTTACGGTTCGATCAAGTCAGGCAAAAAAAATTTTATTTTTTTATAACGAATTATATTGCAAATGAGTGACGCTTTTAAGATTTTAAAATCTTCATGTTCAAATCATAAATTTAAATGCTCTATGAATATCACAATTAGTAAATTTTCAATTATCATCTTATTTCTTTCTTTGAGTGTGCTTTTCAGTTCTTGCCGAACAGCCGAGGAGATTGTCGAGCCAGAACCCGAACCAGAGGTAACAGAGGAGCCGGTAGAGGATGAAGAATGGGAAGAAGAAGAGGAAGAAGTTGTTGAAGTAGAAAGAGTTGAAGAGTTAAATACAATTCACTTCGATTTCGACAAATATACCATAACCGATCGCGCAGCAAGACTGCTTGCCGAGAACGTAGAAAAACTGCGTGATAATCCAAACGTTGGAATTCGGGTTGATGCTTATACTGACCATATAGGAAGCGACCAATACAACCTGCGTTTAAGTATGCGCAGAGCTACTGCTGTTGTAGATTTCTATAAGCAGAATGGAATTTCAGATGACAGAATAGAATCTCGCGGTTTGGGTATTTATCCTGTACAATGTACCGAAGCACAGATGGATGAACATTCGCCCGGATGTGAAATAATGCGAAGGGCAGAATCTGAACCACTCAATCCAAGACGGTAAAAATTAATCTAAAATCAAAAAAACGCATCTAAACAGATGCGTTTTTTTTGGGGCAGTATTTAACAATAAAGGCAATATGCCGGAGTTGTTAACAATCAAGTTGTATACAAAACCAAATTATTCACATAAAATTTTAAACAGTTTTGGCACTTAGTTATTTCAACTAATATATTCCGTGATGGAAATATTAGAATAAGCTGAGTAATAGAGAAATTTGATATTGTGGTCGAAATGTTATTTAATTATTTGATATTTTGACTTTATGAAACAAATGATCTATCATTTTGCTTCAAAAACTTAAGCATATAACCAAAACATAACGCGGAGTAATCGTATGACTTCATCTTTAGCTCTTTTTTTTCTTCAAGCTGGGGCTGATGCTGGCTTTTTTAATGTATTAGTAGAAAAATTTAACGAAGGCGGTGAATTTATGTGGCCTGTATTAATAGCACTGGTTCTTGGACTGGCTATTTTTCTGGAGCGCATTATCACACTGAACCTGGCTGACATAAACACAAGAAAATTCGTACTTGAAGTGCAGCAAGCACTGCAGGAAGGTGGTATCCCCGCCGCACAGGAACTCTGTGCAAAAACAAGAGGACCGGTAGCTTCAGTATTTCAAGCCGGTTTAATGCGCGCCGACGAAGGTATAGACGCAGCTGAAAAAGCAATTACAACTTATGGCTCTATTGAAATGAGTTTCCTTGAGAGAGGGCTTGTGTGGTTGTCATTGTTTATTGCTATTGCACCACTGCTCGGATTCCTTGGAACCGTGGTAGGTATGATCGAGGCCTTTGATGCTATTGAAGCTGCCGCTGATATCTCACCAAGCCTTGTAGCCCGTGGTATTAAAATTGCACTGCTTACAACAGCAGGTGGTTTGATGGCAGGTATTATACTGCAGATTGGATACAACTACTGTGTCTCGAAGATCGACAGGCTGATTGCAGACATGGAAGAAAGTTCAATCACATTAATAGACTCTATTGTTCTCCTTAAAGAAGGAAAACAAATTATTCCAGATGAAGATGCACCTGAAGGTGAAGGTGACGATGCATAATTATTGCATAATTAAATTTTAATCTCAGCAGGTATAGATATATGATTGATAATATAGCAGTAGGCTTTGCATTAGCCCTTATGGGTATCGGAGTCATTGGAATAGCAATTTCTGGAATTCGTAACGTTATTAATGGTAAATCAGAATTCAAGAAAGTTTCTGTAATGCTGGTTCCGGTTGTCATATTTGCAATATTTTATGGTATTCTCGGAACTTTTAGCGAAGCAGGTGTGGCAACAATGGTTGTAATGATGACTCTCATGGCAGTGGCAATCGTTGCTACCGGTACTCGCGGAACTTTCAAATTTTAAACTATTATGCTTAAGAAACGTACCAGAGACGACGCTGAAATTCCAATGTCGTCACTCGCAGACATCGCATTCTTGCTTCTGGTTTTCTTTCTTGTTGTTACAACAATTGATGTTGATACAGGTATCGGGATGATACTTCCGCCGATACCTGACGACATCGAGCCGCCACCGGTTCGGGAAAGAAATCTGATGAACATTCTCGTAAACGCACAGGGTATGGTTCTGATTAATGAAGAACCCGCTGCCATTGCAAATGTTAGAGACCAGGTAAGAAGATTTATAGATAATCATGGTGCAGATCCAAATCTGTCTGAATCACCTGATGATGCAATTGTTTCCATTAAAACCGACCGGCGCACACCCTACAACGTTTATATAGACATGCTCGATGAAGTAATGGGGGCCTACGAGGAATTAAGACACGAGGCCTCTATGGACAGATTCGGGGTACCATTTACTTCACTTGAACAGGGAAGTGAGCGCAGGGCAGAAATTCAGGAAATGTATCCCAAGCAAATCTCAATCGCAGAACCTGACGAAGGATAAATCTTATGTCTAAATTTCAAAAGAAAGCAGCAAAAACGAAGCAGAGTGTTCCCACATCTGCGATGCCTGATGTTGTATTTATGCTTCTGATTTTCTTCATGGTTACCACTGTACTCCGTGAAGTTGAATTGCAGGTTCAGATCGATTATGCGGCAGCAGAAAACATCGAAAAAATTGAACAAAAACGTTTGGTCAGCTATGTTTACATTGGCCCAGAAAGATTAGGCGGTGGCAGGCTCGGCGAAACCAGAGTTCAGATTGATGATGCACTTGTGGATGACATCGGAGCTATCCGGAATATCATGTACGACAAACTCCTTGAACAGCCCCGTCTGATTGTCTCCCTCAGGGTTGACAGGGATTCCGAGTTCGGAATCATAACGGATGTTCAGCAGGAGCTTCGCCATGCCGGCACACTGCGGATCAACTATTCCACAAGACGGCAAATGTAACAGTACTTTTTATTTTTAAACTAATTTTTTAAAAGGCATCTGCTCCGGAAATCGGGGTGAATGCCTTTTTTTGTTATGAGCCAAAAGAATTTTCAGGAAATAAAGGAGATTGGTTTTTCTAAACTGATCAATAAATTGTCGTCTTATGATGGCAATAAACGGGATGAAATCATAAAAGGGATAGGAGATGATGCCGTAGTTTTTAAGGATAAAGAGGGTACAGTGTCTTGTGCATCCAGCGAGATATTTCTTGAAGGAATTCACTTTGATGTAACCTACACACCACTTCACCATCTTGGATATAAAATCGTAACTGCGGCGGTTAGTGATATTTATGCGATTAATGCCGAACCCGTTCAGCTTTTGGTAAATATAGCAATACCGAATAAATATTCTGTTCAGATGGTTGAACAGATCTATAAGGGCATAGATGCTGCGTGCAAAGATTACAATGTTCAGGTAACGGGAGGTGATACAACGGCTTCACATCAGATTTTGGCCATTTCAGTTACCGCCCTTGGTTCTGCGCCGAAAAAAAATCTGATCTACAGAAACAATGCAAAAATAGAAGACATTATTTGTGTGACGGGAGATCTTGGATCAGCAATTGCCGGCCTTCGTATTTTAATGCGGGAAAAGAAAGAATGGCAGGAAAGAAGCACTGAAAGCTTTCAGCCTGATATTACAGATTATGAGTACGTGGTAAAACGCCAGTTAATACCGGTTGCCAGGAAAGACCTGATCGAGGCCTTTCAAAAATCAGGCATAAAACCCACTGCCATGATAGACATTTCACAGGGGCTGATGGCAGACCTTAAAGCCGTAGCAGAAGCTTCTGGTTTGGGGGCTGAAGTTTATTCTCCTGCAATACCCATAACTCTTGATACGCGAAAAGTGGCAGACGAAATGAAAGAAGATGTTGATAAATATGCTTTTTATGGAGGAGAAGATTATGAAATGCTTTTTACAATGAGGGAGCCTCTTCTTGAAAAATTCAGAGAAATCTTTGATGATTTTGCCGTTATTGGAAAAATGACCAATCAGTATCAGGAGTTGAAAATCAATACCGGTGAGGGCGAAACCATTCAGGTTGATTTGAATTAGCTGCTTTCTTTTTATATGTCAATAATTAATCAATAGAAACGTTCTGATCTAACAGAAAGTCACTTCTGTACTTATGTTAATTCAGATCTGATGGAATCATGAATATACCCGTAATGTTCATCTTGTAATTTTGTTTCCTTTTCTGATTCTGACTCATTCATAGAAATAGACTTTTTAGAATTACGCAGAGTTTCTTAAAAAAGGGTATATTTAATGCTCTTTTGTTACCTAAGATTTAAAGATGGCGAAAAAACCTTTTTCCAAAAAAAATTCAACAGACAATGAAGGACAAAAGGGCGAGAAGAAAGCCCCCAAATTCCCAATTTGGATCTATGTTGTTCTGTTCCTGGTCTTAATAGGATTTAATCTCTATTTCATCCCTGGAGAATCTTCTGAAAGAATTAAGTACAGTGAATTTCTGCATTACGTGCAGCAGGGATATATCGAAGAAATTACCATCACCAATAATGTTGAAATAGAAGGTATTTACTCCGAAAAAGCATTTGAAGAGGGCATTGCCGAGCGGCCTCAAGAAAGTGAAAACCGCTGGGAACGATCGGATACAGGAAATGAACGCTTTACAACTACCATGCTTGAGGGTGATGAAGTTCGTGCCCTGCTGGATACACATGGCGTGGTTTATGATGTCAGGATTGAAGAAGACTGGTTCAGTGGAATTTTTATATGGCTGATTCCCATTGCCTTAATTATCGCATTCTGGATTTTTATATTCAGACGGATGAATCCGGGGCAGCAGGTGCTAAATATTGGAAAAAACAAAGCTTCACTTTACGATAAACAGGCAGAAAGTAAAGTTTCTTTTAAAGATGTTGCCGGACTTGAAGAAGCTAAAGCAGAAGTTGAAGAAGTTGTTCAATTTTTGAGCAATCCGCAAAAATTTACAAAGCTGGGCGGTATTCTACCGAAAGGGGTATTGCTTGTTGGCCCTCCCGGTACCGGAAAAACCCTGCTTGCCAAGGCTACTGCCGGCGAGGCCGATGTTCCGTTTTTTTCTCTGAGCGGTTCCGATTTTGTTGAGATGTTTGTAGGTGTGGGTGCCGCACGTGTGCGCGACCTTTTTAAACAGGCAAAAGAAAAAGCGCCATGCATAATTTTTATTGATGAAATTGACTCCATTGGACGAACCCGTGGGCGGGGAATGCAAATGAGCTCGAATGATGAGCGCGAAAATACGCTTAACCAGCTTCTGAGTGAAATGGATGGCTTTAATTCCGACAAAGGGGTGATTATAATGGCAGCCACTAATCGCCCGGATATTCTTGATTCGGCGCTGCTGAGGCCCGGACGATTTGACCGACAGATTTTAATTGACAAACCCGACCTGAAAGGCCGGATGCAGGTGCTCGAAGTTCATTCCAAAAAACTGGAGCTTTCCGAAGAAATTGATTTAAAGGTACTGGCTTCTCAAACCCCCGGTTTTGCCGGCGCAGAACTGGCAAATCTCTGTAATGAAGCAGCCCTTTTTGCTGCCCGAAGGGATAAAAGCAAAGTGGAAATGGAAGATTTTCAGGATGCGATTGAACGAGTTGTAGCCGGGTTGGAGAAGAAAAATAAACTGATAAGTCCGCACGAAAGAAAAATTGTCGCCTACCACGAATCAGGGCATGCAATTGTAGGTTGGATGCTGAAATACACAGATCCCGTTCTAAAAGTCAGTATTGTGCCCCGAGGATTTGCCGCATTGGGATACACATTGCAAACTCCGCTCGAAGACCGCTTCTTGATGACCACTGAAGAATTGGATGATAAAATCTGTGCACTGCTTGGCGGCCGGGTGGCTGAAGAAATTATTTTCGGCAAAATTTCAACCGGTGCCCAGAACGATCTTGAACGAGTAACCAATATGGCTTTTGCGATGGTGGCGGAATACGGAATGAGTGATGAGTTGGGCTATATTTCGCTTAAAGATTCATCCAATGCAGAGGGCAGCTACGGATTTAATAAAAAATATTCTGAAAATACGGCTCAGAAAATAGATCAGGCCGTTCGTAACATCATTCAAAAAAATTACAAGAAAACACTCGAACTGCTTAATAAGCACCGCGATAAACTTGAAGAGATGGCTGAAACCCTGCTTAATAAAGAAGTACTTAACCATCTTGAATTAAGAGATATGCTCGGTGACCGGCCAGGCGGAAACTATCCTGAAGGGATTTATGGGGAAAGCTCATCTGAAAAAGAAATTACCAAATCCAATGGTGCACCTGCTTCAAAAAAGCAGAAGAAAAAGAAAAAAGATGATGCACAACTGGAACTGAATACAGAAGATAAGGATGTTAAAAGTTCCTGATCTGTAAAGTATTATTCTCAATATAGTTCTGTATTTCTGAATAATTCCTCTGGTTACGAAGCTAAATTTTTAAATTGAGGAACCGATTATTCTGATTCTGTGTTGTTTAGTGCGGAATCAAAAATTGATTCAAATTACTCATTCAGTTATTTAAACAGTTCTGTATCACTTTGATTTACGTAACCAGAAAAGTTCATTTTAATGCATCACACAGACTTCACAATCCGAAAAAATCGGATGAGTGGAACCGAACAACGTTTGGCAAGTGCAACAATCCAAACTGGCACGGCCATAATTATACTTTAGAAGTAACCGTTGCCGGAAATCCTAATCCAGAAACAGGATATGTGATAGACCTTTCAGATCTGAAATCTATCATAGAAGAAAAAATTTTGGATCAGTGTGATCATAAAAATCTGAATCTTGAAGTTCCTTTTCTTCAGGGTGTGATTCCATCAACCGAAAATCTCTGCGAAGTATTTTTCAATGAACTTGAAGAAGCAGTTAATAAAGCTGCTTACGGCGATTCCTCTCTTTATTCAGTAAAACTCTACGAGACGGAACGAAATTTTGCAGAGTATTGTCCTTTCCGAAAATAATTAATCATTCAATATTTTAATGTCTTATGATTACCACAAACTTGAAAAGGTTTTATGATCCTACGTTCGTTGTGAACGAGCAGTACAAAGAAAGCTTACCGGATCTTCAGAATGGCCCCGCTTCATCAATTGAAGGAGCTGATGTGCCTATACAGCAGGTTGGTATTTCAAATTTTAAGATACCCCTGAAATATCCCACTCCGACAGGTGAGCTTTTAACACTCGAAACATCTGTTGATGGATACGTGGGACTTGATGCCGGAAAAAAGGGCATCAATATGGGGCGTATTATGCGAACCTTTTATAAGTTTAAAGAAGACGTATTCCACCCGGATAAGCTTGAAGAGGTACTTCGTGCCTACAAGTATGACCTGCAAAGCCAGTCAGCTTATTTACGATTAAGTTTCAGCTATCCTATGATTATGAAAAGCCTGCGGTCTGACTATGAAGGCTACCAGTACTACAGAGTAGCGATCGAAGGAAAAATGGATGAATACAACCGATTCTCAAGCTTTATCCACCTCGACTTTGAATACAGCAGTGCCTGTCCCTGCTCGTATGAACTTGCGGAACATGCCCGCGAAACTCGTGACGTGGCAGCTATTGCACACAGCCAGAGAAGTGTGGCAAATATTACGGTGCAGCTAAACGAAGAGATGTTTATTGATGAGTTAGTTGAGCGTTGCCGTGAAGCACTGAAAACCGAAACTCAGGTGATCGTAAAACGGGAAGATGAACAAGCATTTGCTGAAATGAATGGTGCTTATCAAAAGTTCGTGGAAGATGCCGCCCGCCTGCTCTATGAGGTTTTGAATGACGAAGAGCGTGTAAAAGATTTTGTGATCAGATGTGCACACCTTGAAAGCCTGCACAGTCATGATGCGGTTAGCAGAATCTGCAAAGGTGTACCAAATGGTCTCAGATAAAATCTGATTTTAGCAAAAAAGAATGGTAAAAGGCAGTGAGCTACGTAGTTCACTGCCTTTTTTTTAATCTAACGCCAATTCTATCAACCTTGCCTGTTCGGCGTCGTGAATTTTCTTTTGCCCGGCGGCAGGCGAAGCCGAGGCTTGTCGTCCTGCATATCGCAGTTTTTGTTTATTTTGCAGGAGCTCATTAAGTCTCGGGCTTATGTAAGTCCAGGCTCCCATGTTTTTGGGTTCTTCCTGGCACCAAACAATATCTTTCACATGCTTCAATTCATTCAGGTAATTTCTGACATCTTTATCAGGGAATGGATAATACTGTTCAATTCTGGCTATGGCGATGTTTGATTTACCTTGGTTTTCCCGTTCTTTGTAAAGATCGTAATAAACTTTGCCTGAGCAGAGCACTACCCGGTCGATTGATTTCGGGTCATCTGCATCAGAATCTGGAATAAATGGCTGGAACCTGCCGGTGGCGAGCTCTTCAACATTAGTAAAGGCCATAGGATGTCTCAGCAAACTTTTCGGAGACATGATTACGAGAGGTTTTTTCACTTCCTGGAGAACCTGCTTTCTCAAAATGTGAAAATACTGCGTGGGGCTCGTCAGGTTAGTTACCTGCATATTATCTTCGGCGCAAAGCTGTAAAAACCTTTCCAATCTGGCAGATGAGTGTTCTGGGCCCTGGCCTTCATATCCGTGAGGAAGGGTCATTACCAGTGCGGAACGCTGCCCCCATTTGGCTTCAGAAGAGGATATAAACTGATCGATGATGACCTGTGCACCGTTGGCAAAATCACCAAACTGTGCCTCCCAGATTACCAATGAATCAAGTATTGCAGAAGAATATCCGAATTCGTAACCGAGTGCAGCAAACTCACTCAGATGACTGTTGTAGGGATAAAAAGTAGCCTGCTTATCACTCAAATTATTCAGTGGAATAAAACTTTGATTGGTATCGGTACCATGTAGCACAGCGTGGCGGTGCGAAAATGTGCCTCTTTCGGCATCCTGGCCTGTTAAACGTACAGTATGTCCGCTTTTCAGGAGTGAGCCGAATGCGAGAGCTTCAGCAAAACCCCAGTCGATTTTTCGTTCGTTATTTTCTGCCGCTTCAGCCCGAAGGGCCAACTGCCTTAGAAGCTTTGGATTTGCATCAAACTCTTTTGGAACAGTATTAAGCTTAACAGCAATTTCTTTGAGTTCATCTTCCGGATAAGTAGTATCGGGGATGCTTGCCCGTTCTTTTTGGGTCTCTTCAGAACGGGTCAGCATTTTGTCTGTAACTTCAAGAGCCGGTGAGCTTTTTGCATCCTCAAAAGCTTCCTGCAAGAGCTTGTCGAAATCATCAAAAATTGCCTGAGTTTCTTCTTCCGTAAATTCACCTTTTCTGAGCAGGTCTTTCAGGTAAATATCCCGCACCGTAGGATGGTTCTCAATCTCTTTATACAAACCGGGCTGGGTAAATGCCGGCTCGTCGCCTTCATTGTGGCCATGTTTGCGGTAGCAGATAAGGTCTATTACCACATCTTTGCCAAATTTTTGACGATAATCCATGGCAAGGTTAATGGCATGAACGGCTGATTCGGGATCATCCCCGTTTACGTGAAAAATCGGGGCAAGAATCATTTTGGCCAGATCTGAGGCGTATTCGGTTGATCGGGCATCAACCGGCAGGGTGGTAAATCCAATTTGGTTATTTATAATAACGTGGATGGTTCCTCCCGTATCATAACCGCGTAACTGCGACATATTTAGGGTTTCTGCCACTACACCCTGACCTGCAAATGCAGCATCACCGTGCATCAGGAGAGGCACTATCTTTTTCCGGGCGCCTTCTCCTTCATAGTGATCCTGATTGGCTCGCGCAGCACCTTCAACAACGGGATTTACGGCTTCGAGGTGACTCGGATTTGGTAAAAGTTCTACTTCAATTTTTTTACCTTTGCCGGTTTCATAAAAACCTTTTGAACCCAAGTGGTATTTCACATCACCCGATCCCTGGATGGTGTCCGGATCAATGTTACCCTCAAAATCTGCAAAAACTTTCCGGTAAGGTTTATTCATCAGATTCACCAGAATATTTAACCGCCCGCGGTGTGCCATTCCCAAAAAGAATTTATCAACGTCACTTTCTCCGGCACGATTGATTAAAAAGTGCATCATCGGGATGAGGGTTTCAGCCCCTTCAAGTGAAAAACGTTTATGGCCAATATATTTTTTGTGCAGGAACTGTTCAAAGGCCATAGCCTGATTCAGTTTATGCAAAATCTCTCTGCGATCTTCCTTGTTCAGATCAGGGATATTTGTAGTAGATTCCATGGTTTCCCTGAGCCATTTGCGCTCTTCAAGATCCAGCAGATGCATGTATTCTGCACCAATGGTGCCGCAATAAGTATTTCTGAGAAGCTGTAGAATATCACGAAGTTTTGCGATTTTTTTACCTCCAAGCCCATCGCAGAAAAATTCTCGATCCAGATCCCAAAGTGTAAGCCCGTAGTATTCGATGTCCAGCTCCGGGCCTTGTTTTGGTTCTGTAGCCAGAGGATCAAGATTAGCAAGAACATGCCCGCGCATACGGTACATATTTATCAGCCGCCAAACGGCAATAGCACGGCGATCTTGTTCCAGCGTATTAGCCCTGCCGCTGAGCTGGCCCGCATATTTATCATCGCCATAGGGAAACGGTTCGTAAGGAATTTCCAGATCGGTAAAAATCTGGTGATAAAAATCTTCCTGTCCGTTCAGCAGATCGTGAACTTTTTTCAAAAACATTCCGGATTCCGCACCCTGGATAATGCGATGGTCATAAGTACATGTCATCGTCATAACCTTGCTCACGCCAAGCTGGTTCAGCACATCCTGAGACATGGACTGAAACTCTGCAGGATAGTTAATGGCACCAGTGGCAATAATGGCACCCTGGCCTTTCATCAGGCGGGGCACTGACGAAACCGTACCGATTGTACCGGGATTAGTGATAGTGATGGTGGTTTCCTGGTAATCGGAAAGTTCAAGATTTCCGCTTCTGGCTTTTTCTATGAGTTCGGAATAAGCATAGAGAAATTCTTTGAAATTCATCTTGTTTACACCTTTAATATTCGGTACAACAAGATTTCGGGAGCCGTCTCGTCCCTCAAGGTCTATCGCAATTCCAAGGTTAATATCCTCTGGAATTACCCTGTGATGAGCACCGTCTTTTTTAGCATAATAGGACTTGAGTGTAGGAAAATCTTCTATGGCCTTTATTACGGCCCAGGCAATCAAGTGGGTAAAAGAAGCTTTTGGGTGTCCGGTTCTTAGCAGATGGGTGTTGATAATTGCCCGGTCTTCGGCCATCATTTTCACAGGCAGTACACGCAAAGAAGTAGCTGTGGGCACATAGATACTTTCGTCCATGTTGTCCACAATTTTCGAAGACACCCCTTTTATCTTTTGCAATTCCGCAGTTTCGGGAATTTTCGGCTCTTCTGGCTCCGGAATCTTTTCCTTTTCTTTCTCTTCTTTTGGTTCGGGTGGTTTCTCCTTTACAACCGGTGCACCATTTCCGTCCGGAGATGGGATTTCGGTTTCCACGCCTTCCAGTTCGTCAAAATATTTTTTCCAGTGGCTGGGAACCGTTCCAGGGTTTTCCTGATATTGTTTGTAGAGTTCTTCTACAAGTGCTGAGTTGGGTCCAAATACAGATTCAAGTGATTTCAAAACAGTATGGTCTTGATATTATATTAGATGTGTGAATGATGTTTAATGGTAGATGGACGGAAATACATTATCTGAGTACCTGTGAATAATATTGAAATTTTCCGTCAGGGTTGTGATTAACATAATCACGTAAATTAAGCATTATTGCAATAAAAATATGATGTATTCTAAGATGCAAAATAATAACTTTGCAGTTACCCGTCTGACCGCTCAATGCGGTCTGACGGGTTTTTCAGACAATACACATAGATAACAACCTGACAGAGTACCGTGCTTTTCGGTTCCTGTCAGAGTTGTGATCCAAAGGTAACTTACCTGCGAAATAGTTGTCCGCGATCCCAAAAGGCTTATCGGGACTAACGCACTTTGTCAGGTTGCTAAACACGTACCAAAGCGGTCTGACGGGTATTTCCTGCAAAACACATTTGACGGTTATTCTACGCAAAACACATACTCATATTTTGTGATACAAAAAAATAATGAATATGCCTTTATAACCCATCAGTTCATGATAAAAGTTCACTTAGAGATGATCAAAAAAAGGAATTTATTGCCGGATAAGTATTCTTTATATTTTCGGTTTGAATAAAGCGGAGTTCATCTGGTACAGGCGATCTTCAAAGAGTGATGCAAAATAATAAAGCTGATATTTAAACCATTGAATTTAATGACCAAAAAAAGTAAAAAAGAAAAAAACGGAGCTGAGAATATTAACTGGGACCTGTCTGATCTTTATAAATCTCCCGAAGACCCGAAATTGAAAAACGATCGTCAAAAAGCGGTAAAGCTGGCAAAAGAATTTAATGCTACTTACAGGGGAAGAGTTGGTGAGCTGGACGCGCAGGAATTTTCAGATGCCCTGCAACAATACGAGGAAATTGCCGGGATTTTAGGCAGAATAGGTTCATTTGCCTATTTAAGCTGGTCTGTAAATACCGAAGATGCCAGGCTTGGAAAACTGCTTCAGGAGGCTAATGAACTTGGTTCAGAGGTAAATCAGCATCTTGTATTTTTTGATGTTGAATGGCTGAGAATTGACACCGAAAAAGCAGATGCTTTAATCCAATCGGAAGAACTGGAACACTGGAAGCACTATCTACAAGTGTCGCGTCAGTATAAAAAACACACGCTAACTGAAGAAGCCGAGCAGGTGATGAGTGCCAAATCGGTGACAGGGCGTGCTGCCTGGAACCGTTATTTTGATGAAACCCTCGGTGCGGCTCGATTCGAGCTCGACGGAGAAAAATTGACTGAACAGGAGGTACTCAGCAAGCTGCACAATCCCGATCGCGAGTTGAGAAAGCGGGCTCATGCATCTCTCACAAATACATTCAGAGATCATTCCAGAACACTGACCTATGTTTTCAATACCATCCTGGCCGACAAATTCACCAACGACAGGCTCAGAAAATATGATAGCTGGATTTCATCAAGGAACCTGTCCAATCAAACAGACGATGAAACAGTAGAAGCACTGGTTAACGCTGTTACGGGGCATTACCATCTTGTTCAGCGATATTACAAATTAAAAACCCGGCTGCTGGGAGTAGATGAGATGTTTGATTACGACCGTTATGCTCCGATTTTAAAAACCACCAAGACTGTTCCCTGGGATCAGGGCAAAAATATGGTTCTGGATGCCTATGGAGATTTCCACCCTGCAATGAAAGAGATTGCATCAGAATTTTTTGATAAAAACTGGATTGATGCTGCCATCAAACCCGGGAAAAGGGGAGGTGCTTATTCGGCAAGTACTGTAACTTCTGTTCATCCCTATGTATTTATGAATTATGATGGCCAGTTGCGTGATGTTCAAACCCTGGCACATGAACTGGGTCACGGCGTGCATCAGTATTTGTCCAGGAAACAGGGAGAGCTGCAATCTTCAACTCCCCTCACCACGGCAGAAACTGCATCCGTTTTTGGTGAAATGCTGGTTTTTAACAAACTGATGGATGCATTGGATGATCCTCAAGAGAAACTGGCGCTTCTAATCAGCAAGATTGATGATACCATTGCCACGGTGTTCCGGCAAATTTCAATGAACCGGTTTGAGGATCGAATACACACTGCAAGGCGTGAGCAGGGAGAATTAACCACCGATGAGTTTTCCGAATTGTGGCTTCAAACTCAAAAAGACCTCTATGGTGAATCAATTACACTGACTGAGGAATACGGCATCTGGTGGTGCTACATTCCACATTTTTTACACTCACCCGGCTATGTTTATGCGTATGCGTTCGGAGAGCTTCTGGTTTTGGCACTTTATGATGTGTATCGGCAGACGGAAGAAAAAGACTTTTCGGAAAAATATCTCTCCATTTTGGAAGCTGGTGGGTCCGACTGGCCTCACAACCTTGTAGCAAAAATCGGCCTGGACATTAAAGATCCCGCGTTCTGGGAAAACGGTATTTCACTTTTTGAAAACATGATTTCTGATGCAGAGAAGTTGGCAGAATCCCTCTAATGTCCCTACTTTGCATGAATAACTGCATCAGCGAATAAATATCCGGCATGAACACAAACAGGGAAGAGAAAGCGTTATTCGAATTTAAACACATCATGGACGATCTGATGCAGCTATTGGGTCAGTCCGTTGGAGCGCAAACCGGGTATTTGTATTGGGTGAACCGTTCAAGACAGCAATTTGTGCTTGAGACTACGTTCAAACAGCTTCATAATGTGATGTTCAAAGACAGGATTGATTTTGAAAATTTTTTCCTGAACGACTACAAAGATATTAAAGAACCGCTGCAGCTCGAAATTGACCGTGATATAGGCCGATCTGAGCTTCCCCACTATTTTGATGTCGTCCCTGTTGATCACCTTTTTTTGATACCTTTCCAAAATAACGGACAGACTATTGCTATTACCGTTCTGGAAACCGAAAAAAAAATTCGCTCCAAAGTGATGGAACGGGCAATTTTGGCTTATAAAAATGCCCACATCAATGTTCTGAATACCTACCTGGAGCTAACGGATCTTTACAATGAACAGAACCAGTGGGTGGATTATGAGAGGTCACTAAATCAATTCTCCGTGAACCTGGATGAGGTGGAGATACTGAACATAATGGCCGAAGAGATGCAAAAACTGCTGCCCGGCGGCGGAGTGGCAGTTGCACTTCGCGGGATGGAAACGTGGGTAACGGTTATCCGTTCAGAAAATGCACCGCCATCACCGCAGCCTGGCTTGATGGTTGAAGAAAAATCATTAGCATATGATGCTCTACAAAAGGGAAAGCCAATGTTTTCTATACATTTCAACCAAAATCCCAAACGTATCTCATCATCCGAGAGTTTTACAGAGGGGGCAACTTTGGCAATTCCTGTACTGATTTCGGACCGCAGGCATATTGTAGTTCTTGCTTATGATAAAAACCCGCTGATTTTTAAAGAATCGGTCAAACATCAACTGAAAAATTTGGTAAGGTTTGCATCATACACCATTCAGGCAAAACTGGAGAGTAAAAGATTTCAGAAAGATTTATTCACAACAGAATACGGAAGTTTTGTGCCGGAGATCTGGGAATCAGTGTTGCAGAAAGAGCTGCATCGAATCCAACAAAGCGGAGAAGATATCTGGTTTGGCCTGATCGGAATAGATAACCTAACTGAATTGCGTTCGCAGCTTCGGCTCGAAGAACTAAAAAAACTACAGCGCCTCATGGTAAAAGCGCTCAACCCGTCCCGGCTCGGTTATAATGGATTAATCGGTTTCAACAGCGACTATGTTTTCTCTTATCTGCTTTTTGGTGTAAATGAACAATATCACCAGGAATGGCTGAAGACAAACATGAACGACCTGAAAAATAAAATTGATTTTGGAGATGGCCGAAAACTGGAGGTTAATATCAAAGCCGGATCAGTACAGCTCGATCCGGAGCAAACAGACATGAATGAGATTGTTCTGGATGCAAAGCAGGCGCTTGACATAGCCTTAAAAAATAAGGATACCATGATCGTAAATATGTAAGCCATGCCCAGAACTTTTTTAGTGATTATTGACGGACTGGGTGTAGGTGCACAGGAAGACGCTCACGAATATGGGGATGAGCAGGCCGATACGCTTGGCAACGTGAGCAGAATTACCAATGTTGAACTCCCATATTTCGAGAAACTCGGAATGGGTAATATCAGAGAATTTCACTCCATTAAACCGTTAAGCGAACCACTGGCATCCTATGGAAAGATGAGGATGGCCTCGGCCGGAAAAGATTCAACAACCGGCCATTGGGAGTTTGCGGGAATTCATTTCGAAAGGCCGTTTCCAACCTATCCAAAAGGTTTTCCGGATGAAATTATCTCAAAATTTTGTTCAGGAATTGGTGTGAAAGATGCGCTCTGCAATTTACCGTATTCGGGCACAAAAGTTATTGAAGATTATGGAGAAGAACATATGTGCACCGGAAATCCGATTGTTTACACATCGGCCGATAGTGTTTTTCAGGTTGCCTGCCATGATGATATTACACCGGTAAAAAAATTGTATGAATGGTGTGAATATGCCAGGGAGCAAGTTATGGTGCATGAGCATGGCGTGGGGCGAGTTATTGCCCGCCCATTTCATGGAAAGCCGGGGGCTTTTGAGCGTCTGTCAGACCAGCGGCATGATTTTTCCTTAAAACCACCAGTTCCCAATTTAATGTCTGAACTGCTGGAAAACGGAATCAGAACCTATTCAATCGGTAAAATTATTGATCTGTTTGCGGATACCGGTTTTACCCAATTTCGCAGAACAAAGAGCAATACAGAGGGAATTTCACAGCTTTTAAGCCTGATGAGTGCAAAAATAGAGAACAGTTTTACTTTTGTGAACCTTATTGACACCGATCAGATTTACGGGCATCGACAGGATACGGAAGGTTTTGCAAAATGCCTGCAAGAGATAGACAGGGCACTGCCCGAGATGGTTCGAAAACTTGAGGATGGGGATTTGATGATATTATCGGGCGATCATGGCAATGATCCGGCTGATGACAGCACAGATCACACCAGGGAATTTGTACCTGTGCTGGCACTGAAAAAAGGTGCAGAACCAGGAAAAAATCTTGGTATAAGAGCCACCTTTTCAGATGTTCCGGCAACCATTCTTGAGTTTCATGGAATTGACAATAGGCTTAAAGGAAAATCGTTTTTTAAAAGACTATGATTTTTATTACATTCGCCTTCAAATTATGAAGATAAATTTTTATATTTCACAGTTAATTTTGTTGCTTCTACACAACATATTCATATACAAAACGTAGTAAGGGCATCCTTAATTAAGTAAACAATCCAACAAATTTAATCATTATAACGTGGCAAAAAGCTCAGGAATTTCTACACGCGAATCCGAATCATTGGATCGCTACCTGCACGAAATTGGAAAAGAGAAATTAATTACCCCCGACGATGAAGTAAGGCTGGCGAAGGAGATACAAAAAGGCTCACAGCGCGCCCTCGAAGAACTGACAAAAGCAAACCTCCGTTTTGTTGTTTCTGTTGCAAAGCAGTATCAAAACCAGGGTTTGTCTTTGGGAGATCTCATCAACGAAGGGAACCTTGGCCTGATTAAAGCAGCCAAGCGATTTGACGAAACACGTGGTTTTAAGTTTATCTCGTACGCCGTTTGGTGGATTCGCCAGTCTATCTTACAGGCACTTGCCGAGCAGAGCCGTATTGTGCGTCTGCCGCTGAACCGTGTTGGTGCACTTAACAAAATCGGAAAAGAACTTTCCAAACTGGAGCAGGAATATGAGAGGGTGCCGTCGGCTGCAGAACTTGCCGAAAGCCTGGAAATGACGGTATCGGAAGTTGCCGATACGCTTAAAATATCAGGCCGTCACTTATCGATGGATGCACCGTTTGCACAGGGTGAAGACAACCGTCTGCTCGATGTGCTCGAAAACGAAGAGATACCCGATCCAGACAATGATCTGATGGGTGAATCGCTCAAGGTTGAAATTGAGCGTGCATTGTCTAAATTAACAAAGCGCGAGGCTGAAGTAATTCGCCTCTACTTCGGTATAGGCCGTGAACACTCACTTACACTCGAAGAAATCGGCGAGCGTTTCGATTTGACCCGCGAACGGGTGAGGCAGATCAAAGAAAAGGCACTGCGAAAGCTGCGCCACCATAACCGAAGCGCGGCGCTTCGTGCCTATCTTGGGTAAAAAACTTTTCAATTAAAGCCGGATAAACCATCCGGCTTTTTTTGTCTAACGACCCGTCAGACCGCTTTGAGCGGTCAGACGGGTATTTCTCAGAAGCATCCTGGCAGAGTGCGAACGTTAGAGAGCTCCTGCCAGAGTCGCGGATAGCTGTTTTTGGGACATTTTCTACTCCTCACAACTCTAACAGGAACCGAAAAGCACGGTACTCTGTCAGTTGTTAAATTCAAGACGCTAAACACAAACAAAACAACCGGTTTTTTGCCTTGATTTCCAGAAAAAGGCACCCGGTATCCGGTTCACATGAAGATGTGATTTGTGTATACCGGATAACTTGTTAGATTACAGGAATGAGACCAAATTATACAACCATATTATTATTCCTGTTTTTATTTGCCGTAGCAGAATCTGTCTGGTCTCAATATCTTCCATTCCGCACCTACTCGATTGAATTGGGGCTGAGCGAGTCGGTGGCACACGCGCTTGTGCAGGATAGCAGGGGCTATATTTGGGTAGGAACCGGCTACGGCCTTAACCGGTTTGACGGGATAACTTTCAAGCAATTCTATGAAGAAGACGGGCTTGGCCACAATCGCATACACTCTTTATTTGAAGACCGTGATGGAACCATTTGGGTAGGCACAGAATCGGGGGTTTCCACACTGCTGGGTGACTCGCTTGTTACACCGCAGAATGTTCTTGAACTGTCACGTTATTCTATCCTTGATATTTTTCAGGATATGGAAGGCAATTATTGGTTTGGAACCGATGGCAACGGGCTGTGGATGTCGAGGCAAAATGGGGAACTCATTTCAGTTGATGAAAAATACGGTCTGCCAATTGAACGTGTACGTGCCGTTAGGCAAACTCAGGATGGAGTTATCTGGATTGGCTCAAGAGAAGGGCTTGTGAAGATTGACGGCGATCAAGTCGATTTTTTTTCAGTGGCAGACGGCCTGCCTGAGCTCCGCATCAGAGACCTGTATATCGATGAATACGACCGGATTTGGATTGCTTTACGGGCCGGGCTGATGAAATATAACGACGGTACATTCATAACTTACGATGCGGATGACGGATTACTTGATGAGCGTATTCAAACCATAACGGTTGAAGATTACGACCGGATATGGCTGGGTACTGAGCATGGGATTTCACTTTTTGATGGTGAAAATTTTCAGAATTTTACTCGCGAACATGGCTTACCGGCAATCATTATTTATTCATCCATTATTGACCGTGAAGGAAACATTTGGTTTGGAACGCTTGGTGGCGGAATTACCATGTATGCAGGGGATTATTTTCACAGCTACGATATAGATAATGGATTGACCAACAACGTGGTAACCGGATTTGAAGAAGATTCCGAAAATAATATCTGGATAGCTACATACGGAGGGGGAGTTCTGAAATACGACGGTGAGCAAATGATTCCGTACACCGAAGCAGACGGGTTGCTGGACAATAAAGTGTATACGCTATTCGAGGACAGCCACAGACAAATTTGGGCGGGAACCAGAGACGGCATCAGTATTTTCGACGGAGAAAGATTTTACAGCCTCGAAGAGGATGAATTTCCGTTCAGAGTAGTCAGGAAAATTTTTGAAGATCCTGAAAATAACGAATTCTGGATTGCTACATACAACGAAGGTGTGATTCAGCTTCGCGAGGAAGGATATGTTCAGCATTATTTAGGCAACGGCTTTCTGCACAATACTGTGATGGATATAAAACAAGACGATAATGGTAATTACTGGTTTGCAACTTACGGCGGTGCTGCAAAATATGATGGCCATCAATTCACTTTTTTTACCATTGCTGACGGCCTGCCCAGTAACGGAGTTATTCAAATCCACATCGATCACCGCGGGCATGTCTGGTTTTCAACCTTTAACGGCATTGCACGCTACGACGGTGAAACAATTGAATCAATTACTGAGTCGGGGGGAAGCGATATCATTTCATATTTCACCATTCAAGACCGCAACAACGACTACTGGGTGGGAACCAACAGGGGGTTATATTACATCGAACCTGATCTGTTTTTGAGTGAATCGACCAGAGAAGAGCGGCTAAGGGCTTTCAGAAGTTACAACCAGAACCAGGGACTGATTGCCAACGAGCTGAATGCAGGCGGATCTTTTCTGGCCAGTGACGGCTCCATATGGCTGGGTACTGTTGAGGGATTAAGCCGTTTTTTTCCTGAGAGGATCAGAAAACGAGAATCTTCCCCTGGAATTGAGCTTGAAGAAATTTTGGTCAGCGGAAAGCTGGTAAATCCCACAAGGTCACATCAGTTCGATCACGACCAGAATTTTGTACAGATTACCTATACCGGCCTCAGTTTTGAAGCACCCGATCAGATAATTTATGAATATCGGATGAAAGGACTAGACCAGGGCTGGCAAACAACCAGAGAAAGAACCATTCGGTATCCCTCTCTTTCTTCCGGACAATACGAATTTGAACTGCGGGCTTATAATGCAGATGGAATCAGAAGCGAAAAAACAGCCGGATTTTCGTTTACAATCATGCGGCCATTCTATTTACAGTGGTGGTTTTTGATGCTGGTAGTAATTTTTATAATTGGGCTGGCCTGGTTTTATATGCGGTATTTCAGGGTGCGAAAACAAGTTGATATTGAAAGAATGCGCGTTCAGATTGCCAGCGATTTACATGATGATGTGGGTTCATCGCTGACAGAGCTTGCCCTGCAAACCGATTTTTTACTTGCGGGTGATGTAAGTGATGAGATAAAAAGTACCCTGAAACAGCTCGGAGAACAAAGCAGAAAAATTGTGTCCAGCCTGGATGATATTGTCTGGTCTATTGACTCCAGAAACGACACGGCCGGAGATCTCACCGATCGGATGCAGGATTATGTAAATCAGGTATTTGCCAATGGTGAGGTTGAATTTAATTACAACTTTGACAAGCTTCGAATGTACGAAAGGCTCCCGGTTGACGTAAAAGAGAATGTATATCTGATATTTAAAGAAGCTGTAAACAACGTGGTAAAACATTCAAATGCCACAAAAGTGGATATTCGATTCTCATTTTCCGGTAATAATTACGAATTGATTGTTAGCGACAACGGAACCCAGTTAAAAACAATTAGGAAAACCGGGCAGGGGCTCCGAAACATTAAGATGAGAGCCGAACGCATCGGTTCTAACATTGAAATTAATCAAAACGGAGGATTTACGGTTAAAGCAACCGGATCCATTAAATAGGTGCCAGCCATGATTGAAATAGGAATAGTTGAAGACAATGTAAAAATAAGAAATTTGATCCAGCGATATTTAGATATGCAGGACAATATGAGCTGCAAAACCGCTGTAGATTCAGTAGAGGAGATGCTTGAGCATTTAAAAGAGCACGACCCGCCTGATGTGATGTTAATGGATATTCAATTACCGGGAATGTCGGGTATTGAGGGGATAGGAATCATCAAAAAAGAATTTCCGGAAATAGAAATCATCATGCTCACTATTTACCATGATTCGCATAAAATTTTTGATTCATTGTGTGCCGGTGCATCCGGTTATTTGTTAAAACACACAACTTTGCCGGAGATCAAAACATCAATAGAAAACCTGGTAGAGGGAGGAGCCCCGATGTCTCCGCAAATTGCCCGCAAGGTTATTGAATTTTTTGGCACACAGGAACCTCAAAAAAAGCCGGAAAGCGATTTAACGGCAAGAGAGCAGGATATTGTAAACGGCCTTGTAGATGGCCTGAGCTACAAATTAATTGCCGATCGGTTTGATATATCAATTGATACCGTGAGGGCACACATACGAAACATTTATAAGAAATTACACGTTAACTCTAAAGCCGAGGTAATTGCAAAATCACTTCGTGGTGAGATTTGATGCAATACCGGTAATCACATGATTATGTGATGTGGTTTTATTGATTTAATTGATATTTTACTTGTGGATACTTAAAGGTACACAGAAAGCCCGGAGGCTATTATGAGATCACATATAACAAATTACTCGATTATACTTACAGTACTGGCGTTTCTGATGACAGGATGCTATACCCAATTGGAAACCCTTGAAGACAGATATCCGAGTGCTGCTGAACGAGTGGCAGCAGACCGTGCAGCTTCCGGACAGCAGGCAGTTCAGGATCGTGCAGATGAAATTGTAAATGAAGAGGATTATGCACTTGGCTATGAAGATGGCTGGGCAGACGCAGAGTCCTACTATTTTAAAGATTATGAAGCCAAACAATGGTATCTGAACTATGGTGCAACTCTTGCACATAACAGGCATGCAAGACGAGCAATTGTCCATAATCATTATTATTTCGGTAGAAGCCACTTCTACTACGATCCGTTCTTCTATTCCTTTTATCACCCATATACATATTATAGATCTCCGAGATGGCATTTTGGTTTCGGATTCCATTACGGATGGCACAGGCCATACTACCACTACTATGGATTTGGACCATACACGGTATTTCCGTTCCACAGACACTATTATGGTTACCATTATGGATATACCCGTCCATACTTTGGATATGCTTATCTAACGGGAACAAGATCAACCCGCGCAGTGCGTACGTACGGGCCGAGAACCACAGGTTTGACAACACGTGGCGCCAGCACAGTAAACAGAACTACCCGAAGTGATGCGAGAGTAAATACCGCCACACGTACCCGCAGTGATGTACGTTCATCAGCAAGAAGTCAACAGGTGAATCGAAGCAGTACGGTGAACAGAACAAGGTCTTCCGGTTCAACTGTGCGGAATCGATCCACGAGCGGCAACACAAACCGGGGTACAGTAAATCGTGGCAGCTCTACAACCAGAAGCAGCGGATCTGTAAACAGAGGTTCAAATACGAACCGCAGTTCGGGATCTGTAAATCGAAGCAGTTCCACAAACCGAAGCAGTGGTAGTGTAAACCGTAGTAGTTCCACAAATCGCAGTAGCGGTAGTGTAAACCGAAGTAGTTCCAATAACCGCAGCAGTGGCAATGTAAACAGAAGCACAACAACTAACAGGAGCAGCGGCACCAGTGTAAACAGAAGAACAACAACCAACCGAAGTTCTGGTGCGGTTAACCGAAGCAATACTACCACACGAAGCAGCGGAACTGTGAACCGTTCTACAAACCGAAGCACAAGCAGCGTAAACCGTGCAGCAACAAACAATAATCAGCGTTCATCTGCTGTGAGAAGCTCAAATTCATCTCAGCAGAGAACAGCTTCTTTCCAGGGGCCATCAACAAGCCAGCAACAGGCCGTTCGTAATATCAGAGAAAGAGTTGTTAGTTCACAATCAACTAATAACAGACAAACAGGACGGGTTTCATCCAGTTCTAACAGCAGCTCGCGGAGCAGCATTGTAAATAGTGTTGTAAGAAGTGTTGTAAATAACAGCGGTACCGTACAGCGAACTACCCGTTCGAGCTCATCGAGATCGTCTTCGGTTACTCGCAGAAGTTCGAACAGCAACAACCGTTCAACGGTTCGGTCCAGCAGGTCGAGCAACAATTCACGTTCAACTGTCAGATCAACAAGAAGTTCATCAAATAGCCGGGCTTCCTCTTCAGGTTCAAGAAGCAGAAACTGACAGAAAATAAAGCCTGAAAAAATATCATCTAAAATCAATTGGTTTGTACAAAATACAGGAGAAGTATGCGTAGGTTATTAAAGATTTTATTACTGCTGGCACTGTTTCTCGGTTTCAACCAGGCTCATGCCCAGACCAATCCCAACAATGCATTGTTATACAGCTACCAGTCCACTCTTTTTACGGAACAAGGGGCTTCTAATGATCCCTTATCTGTAGTAATGCCTGGAACAGCGTTTCCTGCAAGTTTTGGTTCGGTTATTGACAATCCTGCGAGTATGGCGCTGTTTCAAAAGAGTTTTATGGATTTCGGGTTGAATTACCGAAATGTTGAAGAAGATGCTTTATTTCTTGGCCAGTCAAGAGTTCTTGATGATAATCAGGGAGGAATCTCCAATATCGGATTTTTGTATAAGTACCCTACCATCCGCGGCAGCTTTGTGATGGGTGCGGGATATACACAACATTCGGTTTATAACAGAGCGCTTGGTTTCAGGGCCAGAAACGAAAATAGCACCATCACCGACAAATTTAAGTACGATGGCTCACCATACCAGGATATTGCATACAACACATTTGCCACTGATTTTGGTGATGAGTTTGAAGACTGGGACGAATCTATCTTAAGAATTGGATTTGACCGATTTGGCGATTTCCTGGGAATCCGCCAGCAGGGTGAAATTATCCAGCGGGGGCGAACCGGAGAATATACCATGTTTGTAGCTACGGAATTTCAGGAAAATCTGATGATTGGTGCGAGTGTGGGTATTACCACAGGCCGGTTTGATTACGACAGATTATTCCAGGAAGTGGACGAATTTAACGATTACGATGGTGATTTAATTGACAGCAGCGGTGATGGTGTTGGTGATACCGATATCGACAACATCATTCTTGAAGACCGGGTAAAAAGCACATTTCATAACGTAAAGGTCAGAGGCGGGTTGGTGTATCGTTTAACCGATTTTTTTAATGTTGGTGTCAGCCACGAGAGAGGGTCAAGGCTGAATGTGGATGAAGATTTTGATGCCCGAATCATATCCACGTTTGACAACGGAGTTGAATTTGAGGATGATGAAGCATTCGAATTTCGGTATCGAGTTCAAACCCCGTCCAGAACATCCATCGGAGCTGCAATTCATGACCTGAACAATTTTTCGGCGTCTTTAGCAGTTGACTATCAGGACTATGCAAAAACACGCATCGATTTCAGGGATGGAAGCCTGTTTGAAGATGAGATGGCCGAAAATGATTTTATTGCTGAAAACTTCCGGTCGGTTTGGAGTTTCAGGGGTGGAGTTTCTTACGATATCAGCCCTCAATTATCCTTTCGGGGCGGATACAGCCACATACCCAGCCGATTTGTAGACGGTGACGATCACAAAAACATATTTGCATTTGGAGCGGGTATTTCGCTTTCAGAAAATATCCGGTTCGAATTTGCAGGACAATACACAGTCTGGGATGAGGTATCAGCAGTGTACGATTATGCACAGTACGATTACTCACCACTGCCGGATAATTTACCCGGGATTTCATTCCGTTCGGAAGTTGCAGACCGTTCTGTAGAAAGATGGAACTTATTGGGTACTTTAAAAGTTATCTTTTGATCCGTTTTTTTATTGGTAAACCATTAAAGCCACGTTATAGACCTATAACGTGGCTTTTTTATTTTGAATCTGCATAGACAAAAAATTTATCTATCGTGAAAATAAAGAGAGTCCATCCAATAAAATTGGCGTCATACCGCACCTGCCTACCGGATCCCGAAAGCGTTCGGGAGCAGGCTGGCTTGATGCGCTCATTTTTTGAATACATAGCGATAGCGGAGTGAAATCTCCTCTTTTTGATAAAACAGGAGATGCAACCTATCCCTTTCGGTCAATTTGGGTCCGATGATTATTAACCTTTTTGAGCGCCTTTTTTATTCAGCCTCAGTCGCTTTTTCGGAAAATTAGATCGGCCTCAGGTTATATGGCCTTTTTTGGATTTACACTGAGTACAGCCGTTTTAATATGCCGCACCACATTGGCCGTAGTGCTTCCCATCATCAGGTAATTAATACCGGTTCTGCCCACCGTGGCCATCACAACAAGATTGTATGGATTTTCTTTAACGTGATTATAAATCGCCTCGTGGGGAGAATCCTGAGAAACAATTACTTTGTGTTTTATTTGATCTGAAATTTCGTTGAAGTGCTCTTTTTTAAGCAGTTTCAGGCGTTCCTCCCTGATTTTTCTGAGAGAGAGGTCTTTCTCTTCATCCTCGAACTGGTCGAAACTCAGGATGTGAACCAAATCCACTTCTGCTTTTGTGGCTTTTGCAATTTCAATTGCATAGGGAAAAGCTTCAGCAGAATTTTCTGAAAAGTCGGTTGTGATAAGAATTTTTTTGAAATCATCTACATCAGATTCGTTTTCAACAATCATAACCGGCTTGTTGCAAAGGCGCAGAACTTTTTCTGAAACAGAACCAAGCAAGAACCTTGAAAACCCGGTTCGGCCGTGGCTGCTCATTATCACATAATCGAAATCCTCGGATGCATCAATAATACCCTGCGCTGCGTTTCCCATCACAACAACCGGGTCGCCAAGGTATTCCTGCCTTACATTTTCACCGGCAATTTCTTTCACTCTGTCAACCAGTGTTTTTTCAAGATCCTCAAACTTTTGGTACATCTTGGTACTCATTCCCAGCGCATAAGGCTCATCCAATTCTGATATGGGAAGATGCGAGTAAAAAGGCGTTACTGTTCCTTTAAACAGGATTGCAAATTTATCGGCAACCTGAAGTGCCTTCTTGCTGCGTTCGGAGAAGTCAATGGGAACCAGAATTTTCATGGCTTTGGTCTATTATTGGTTAAGGGTAAATTTGTCTTTTATCTGTATATGCAATTTGCCTAAAATAATCCTAAACGTAAACAGACAGAAAAGTCTTAAATATTGATTTTGCCGAATTACTGGCAGTTATTGAGGTACAGATCATGAATATTTCAATATCGCCGATTCTGCTCTTTTTGTCGTTTTTTTAAAATCCAGTGAATGAGCGGCGGGGCAATTAAAATGGCGATGAATATGTGCCCGGTATAAATGTATAAAATCAATGCAAGCAACAGGCAAACCAGCAAGATGATTATTGAAATCAGCCAGACGGTTTGGTTTGAGGTCATAAAATAGATATTTAATTCGTTTCTAACCGCAAAATTTCAAGCGGCGAATGTTTGAAAATGTGGCGGCTTCCGCTCCAGCCGATGGCAATAGCGGTGAACATAATAATAAGAGTGATGGCCGTAAGTGTGAACACATCGGGAACGAAGGCCAGGTCGAAGTAAAAATAAGCCAGTCCCCAGCTTGCTGCAAATGCAAGAAGCAATCCGGCCAGGCTTGATAAAAATCCCAGCAAGGCGTATTCAATGGTTTGAATGGAGCCGATTTGTGATTTTTCCGCACCCAGTGTTCTCAGTAAAACCGACTCTTTGGTACGCTGCCTGCGGCTGATGGTAATGGAACTGGCCAGTACAATAAATCCGGTGAAAATGCTGAACAGGGCCATAAACTGAATGGCCAGTGAAATCTTATCCAAAAATTCGCGTACACTGCTCAATGCAACGGAAATATCGATGGCGGAAATGTTGGGAAAATCGGTTACAACTGCCTGCTGTATTTCCAGTGAGTGGTCCCGGCTTTGAGTTAATACAGTGGCTGCATAAAACTGGGGAGCAGCCTCCAGCACCCCGGCGGGGAACAGTACAAAGAAGTTGGGTTCCGGCCGCTGAAAATCCACTTCGCGCACACTGGCCACCCTGGTTTGAACCGGTACGCCCTGCACATCAAAGGTGAGGCTGTCGCCAAGCTCCAACTGCAGCTCTTCCATGATTTGTGGGGCAACGGAAATAGGCACAACCGATTCTATCCCGTCAGATTCGGCAATCCACTCCCCCTCGGTGATGGTTTCCGATTCCGTCAAATAATCGCGGTAGGTTACGCGATACTCACGGGAGAGCGCCCATCTACTGATCTGAACGGTTGTGTCTTCACGCGCTTCGCGAATGGATTGTCCTTTTCGCTCTGAAAGGCGCATGGATACAATAGGCACATTCTGGAGCAGGGTGCCGCCATTCTCTTCAACAGTTTTGATCAGACCTTCATTTTGGTCGGTCTGAATGTCATAAAACACCACATCGGGTGTGTCATCTCCCAGTTGAAGATTTATTCGCTGCAGAAGCATATCCTGAGAAAGATAGAGCGTGCCTATCAGTAGCATGCCCATCCCAAGTGTGGTAATCAGCATGGTTGTTTGATTATTGGGTCGGAACAGGTTGGCCATACCCTGCCGCACTGTGTAAGAAAACGCTTTGAGCCGGAGGCCTTTTACCAAAATCATGAGCAGGACACCCATTCCCCACAGCAAAAATACGAACAGTATCAGGCTGATTGTAAATATGGCCGCGGCGATGAAACTTTCCGTCAAATAACCAACAATGAATACCAGCACGGAAAGTGTTACTGCTATTGTTGCGGTTTTAACCCGTTTTGAGAGTGCACCAATAGGTGAAAATTCTGTGTTCCGAAGGGTTAGCAGGGGAGAAATGGTGGTAACGGCCGCGATGGGCAGCAAAGAAAACAAAACGCTGATTAATACGCCGGTAATCAAGCCGAGGGAAATGGCCTGCAGGGATATTTGCTGAACAATTTCGAAAGGAAGCAGATCGGCAAACAGGCCGGGGAGATAAAATTGTAAAAAGATACCAATCCCGGTTCCAAAAAAAGCACCGATAAAACCGAGTGCCGCAATCTGTATGGCGAAAGTAGCCAGAATGGTATTTTTCTCCATTCCGAGGCACCTCAGTGTTGCCACCACGGGAGTTTTTCGCCTGATGTAAACATAAATAGCACTGGCCACTCCGAGCCCTCCAAGCAGAAGAGCAATAAAACCGATTAAACCAAGAAATTTGGTGAGGTTATCTACAATGGCTTCAAAATCCTGTTTTCGGCTCTCAACTGTATCAATGCTAACACGGTGTTCCCTGGCAAGCGGTCGCAATTCACCGGAAATTCTCTCAGCGGTTTCTGCCGAATCGAACTGAAAATACTTTTTATAGGTCACCCGGCTGCCGCGATCCAGTAAACCCGACCCTTCGAGCAGGCCTTTGGCGATGTAAACTCGCGGGCCAATCAGCGAAAATGCAGCTGCTTCTCCCGGTACGCTGATCAGGGCACCACCGATCACCATATCAATATTTCCTACTCGGATACTGTCGCCAACAGAAGCCCCGAATTGCCGCATAGCGGTCTGTTCAACAAGTGCAAATTCTTCTGCCTGATACCTGGCAGCGGCATCTTCCGGTTCCGTTTTAATGGTGCCATAAATTGGGAATAGCCCGTCAACAGCCCGTATCTGCGACAGCCGGTTAGCTCCGCTGTTTTTAAACATCACCATAGAGTTAAATTCCACGGCAGTAGCATTGCTGCCGCCAATGGAATCAACAAAAGCGATGACAGGATCGGGAAACGGCTGGCCAGACCGCAGTTCAAGATCGGCGCCAAGCAATTCGCGTGATTGATCGTCAACCGTCAGCAGTACATCAGACCGGAAAGAGAGAATTGCCACAAGTGCAGCCACACCTGCAATAATGGAAGATGTGTAGAGCATCAGGCTTTTCCACTGCGGTTTGGCATCCCGCCAGGCAAGTTTCCAGGTAAATGGTTTCAAAAGTTCACGGAAAAAGTTCATCAGGCAATATTCAGGTGGGCGTCTTCTTTTTTAGTGTTTACATAGCTGTCGGAATCAATCTGGCCGTTTTTCAGTTCGATGATCCGGTCGCATTTTCTGGCCAGTTCTTTATCGTGCGTTACAATGACCAGGGTAGTGCCTTGTTCCCGGTTCAAATCAAACAAAAGCTGCTCAATTTGAGCACCCGTATCACCGTCGAGGTTTCCGGTGGGTTCGTCAGCAAACAAAATATCGGGTTGATGGATAAAAGCCCGTGCAAGCCCCACGCGCTGCTGCTCGCCGCCTGACAGTTGATTTGGGTAATGATGGGTGCGTTCTGCAAGGCCAACGCTATCGAGCAGGTCCAGAGCACGCTGCTCAACATTTTTATATGCGAGGCCTCTGAGTTCAATCGGAACCATAACGTTCTCGAGTGCTGTAAGAGTAGGAATGAGCTGGAACGATTGAAATACAAAACCAATCTGTTCGTTTCTTATTTTTGAAAGCTGAGCTTCAGTAAAACCGGATATTTGGCGACTGTTTAGCGTTACAGTACCTGAGGTGGGTTTGTCCAGTCCGGCGCACAGACCCAAAAGAGTGGTTTTTCCACTTCCCGAAGGCCCGACAATGGCACAGCTAATTCCTTTTTCCAAAGAAAACGATACGTTATTCAGAACAGTCAGTGAATGCTCACCGCTTTTAAAAGTTTTCGTTAAGTTTTGAGCAGTAAGTATTGAAGTATCAGTCATTCTGTATTAATTATGATATGTAACGTCAGTTTGACATAAGAGTTTAAAATGAGGCTGTCCAAAAAAGGCGTCATCCCGTACTCGATACGGGATCTCCTCTCTTTGATAAAAGCAGGAGATGCCGGATCGGTGTCCGGCATGACGGTTTCGTAGTTAATATATCTAATTGACCGCCCTTATTGAACAGCATCACTTTTATATTCTTAATTCAACGATTTTGTCTCAAACTTACGTGAAGAAACAATAGATGCAACAAATTGGTTATTATCAACCATTCCTTTGAAACGAGATAATTTACAGCATAATATTTAGACGAAATGAAAATGATGAAGGTTGGAGTATTTTTTGCAATTCTGTTTTTGGGTGCTCATGTTCAGGCACAGGACGAAAAAACCATTCTGTTTTTTGGAGACAGTATAACTGCCGGATATGGCCTGGAAACCGAACAGGCTTTCCCTGCGCTGATTGAACAAAAGATAGATTCTTTGGGGTACAATTACAGGGTGGTAAATGCCGGATTGAGCGGAGAGACATCGGCAGGCGGTTTGCGGAGAGTTGATTGGATTCTTCAGCAGTCTGTGGACATATTTATCCTTGAACTGGGAGGAAATGACGGCCTTCGCGGAATAGACCCCGAAAGCACGAAAGAAAATTTGCAATCAATAATTAACAAAGTAGAGGAAACCATTCCTGAAGCCACCATTATATTAACAGGTATGCAGGCGCCGCCCAACATGGGTCAAGATTATACTGAGGCATTCCACCAGGTTTTTCATGATTTGGCAGAGACGAATGATGTTGTATTCCTGCCATTTATACTTGAAGGAGTTGCCGGAGAGCCCGACCTGAATCTGCCCGATGGAATTCATCCGACTGAAGAAGGCCATAAAATTTTGGCAGAAAATGTATGGCGTGTGCTTAAACCGATTCTTTAAGTTCGTTTATTCCTTGACCTGAAAAACGACAAAGACCTTTTCCCTGATGGGAAGCATCCGTTCAAACTGCAGTAATGTTCTGTCTGCGGACTCAAACGCAACCTGGAGCCCGCGGGCTCTGGGGGTTACATCTGACGCACCATATTCAATAGAGATTACACGATCAATTGTATTGCCTGCTGCATTGGCAAGAATTTCGGCTTTTCGGTAAGCTTCGCGCACGGCTTTATCGAGTGCTTTATCTTGTGCTTCAGCGATGTCTGTAGAGCTGAAATTTCCGGAAAAACTGGTAAACCCGTTTTCGATGAGAGTAAGCTGCATATTTTCGAACTGTGTTACATCATCAATCCGGATGGTGACCTGCTGCCGGGTTTCAAATCCGGTCCCTTCCTGTTGCCGCCTTGTTTGTGATATACTGATAGGATTTGCTGTAATATGACGCTCAGAAATATCTTCTTCTAAAATAAGATCGGTTAAAAAACTCTCGAGTTCCTTGTGCCGTGCAAAAGCCTCTTTTGGGTCGGCATGAAACTGGGTAATGTTTACATGAAACTGAATGAGGTTGGCCGGTATTTCTACTTCACCGGTTGCCTGCACAGAAATAGTGGCTTTGCCTGATTGCCTGGCAATACCGGTTGAAACCATTACGAATATAATCAGAAAAGCAAGCAGCAGATTAAAAATGGACAATTTTCTCATCAAAATAGATTCTAAGATTCATAAATTTTACAAGATACCTGACAGACAAGTACTTGTATTACTTTTATATAACGAAAATATTAAAAAAATGTGTTGAAAGCGCTTGCATATAGCAAAAAATGGACATTATTTTAGGGCACAAAGCAGGCACCTGCTTTTACTGCTGTTATGTTCCCATTAAATATTAACTTAACTGCCATATCATGAAAAACAAGCTACCATGTGCGAAAAAAACAATGCTCTATTTTTTTGTAGTATTGCTTTTTTCGTTGAATAATCATGTTTTTGCAGCTTCTTCATCTTACAGTGATGATTCCGAAGAAAGAATCACGGTTTCGGGTGTAGTAGTCGATGCACTAACCGGCCAGCGTCTTGCCGGAGTAAATGTAGTGGTAAGAGGCACAATGGTTGGCGTTGCAACCAATGCACAAGGAGAATTCAGCCTCAGTGTGAATGATACCCCACCCATTACTCTTGTTGCTTCAATTATCGGGTACAGTTCAGAGAATGTCGAGATTACCGAACAAAATGTATCGGATTTGCGGATAGAACTCCGTGAAGAAATGATTCTTGGTACCGATGTTGTTGTTTCAGCCTCCCGGGTGGAGCAAAGCATAATGGAAGCGCCGGTATCCATCGAGAAGATGGACATCATCACCATTAATCAAACACCTGCACCAAGCTACTACCACGCTCTTGCCAATCTGAAAGGTGTAGATATGACAACAAGCAGCATCAACTTTCAGATTGTCAATGCCAGAGGTTTTAATTCTACCGGTAATACCCGGATGGTACAGCTTACTGACGGAATGGATACACAGGCACCAGCCCTGAATTTCCCGGTCGGAAATCTGAACGGCCCCTCGGTTCTCGATGTGGAAAGCCTTGAATTTATTCCGGGTGCCTCTTCAGCTTTATACGGCCCGAATGCATTCAACGGTATTTTATTGGTGAACAGTAAAAATCCGTTCCGGTATCCGGGATTAAGTGTTTTTGTTCAAAGCGGGGTAAACCATATTGATGGTAACGAAGCACTCGGTGAACCGGGAAATCCCAGCCCGATGTTTGAAACATCACTGCGATATGCCGACAGAATTGGCGATAATTTTGCGTTCAAAGTTAATTTTAGTTATTCAGCTGCAAACGATTGGCGGGGAATCGATTATTCCGATAAAAATGCTTCACTTGCTCCAGCCGGTGTGGATGTAAATCCGGCATACGACGGTGTACATCTTTACGGAGACGATGGTACCTTCAATATCGGCCTCTTGAGTCTTAACCCTGATTTTATTCAAGGTGTATCTCAGGGATTAAACCAGGCAGGTGTGCCGATGCAGGATGCAATGATGTTTGCACAAAGCCTGCCCGCACAGCCGGTAGCAAGAACCGGGTACCGGGAAAGGTATTTAGTGGATAATGATGCCGAAAACCTGAAACTGGGCACATCCCTTCATTACAGGATGACCGATAACCTTGAAGCGAGCTATACCTTTAATTATGGTTACGGCACATCAGTTTATACGGGTGCACAACGCTACAGCCTTAACAATTTTAGCATACATCAGCACAAATTAGAACTTGAAGGGGATAACTTTATGGTGCGTGCTTACGGAACCTTTGAGGATTCAGGAGATTCTTATATTGCTGATTTTGTAGGCTTCTCTATTAACGATCAATACATGCCTACTCAGGATTGGTTTGCAACTTATGGAGCAAATTTTGTTCAGGGATTGGTTGGTGCTTATGTGGCAAATTTCGGTTCTCCAAGTTACAACCCTGACAATGTACAGGCATTGTTGAGCAATCCACAGGTACTGTCGAATCTTCATAACTGGTCGAGAGATGGAAATCCACAGTTGGGAATTACAGGAGCCGATGCTAACCGGTTTGAACCGGGTACACAGGCTTTTGATGACGCAAAAGCAAATGCATTGTCTGATGTAATTCCAGGAGGTGCAATGTTTAATGATAACTCCCGTTTTTTGCACACTGAAGGTATCTACAATTTCAAAAATGAAATTACCTTCGTAGATCTTCAATTGGGCTTGAGTTTCAGGCAGTATCAGCTTCGTTCTAACGGAACCATTTTTGATGATGGCGACGGCGGTGTGAATATCAACGAATATGGCGGTTTTCTGCAAGCCTCAAGATCACTTTTTGAAGACAGGCTGCGACTCACCGGTTCCCTTCGGTATGATAAAAATGAAAACTTTGACGGCCAGTTCAACCCGCGCATTTCTTCCGTATTTCGTGTAACAGAGAATCAGAATATCCGGGCATCTTATCAAACCGGTTTCAGAAACCCAACCACACAGGGACAGTATATCGACCTGAACGTCCTGACAGCACGCCTGCTTGGTGGTTTGCCCTATCTGGCAGAAAAGTATAATGTAACGGAAAGTGCATTTACACTGGAATCGGTAGAACGCTTTACTGATGTTCTTCTGCAAACCGGTGATGGAATGGCAGCTTCTGCTGAATTGGTGCCTTTCACTCAATTTAACGCTGTGAAACCTGAGCAGATTCAGTCGTTCGAAGTTGGTTATAAAGGATTATTAGGCAGCCGGTTACTGGTTGATGCTGCTTATTACTATAATATTTATGATGACTTCATTGCACAATTCAGAGTCCGACAGTTGCAGGATGGACAAGGCAACATTTTACCTGTATCTCCCGAGACATTGCCAACACTTTTAAGTGGTGATGCATCCAACACTTTCCAGCTTTATACAAACATGGATGAAACCGTAAGATCTCAGGGTCTTGCTATGGGTTTTGATTACAGCCTTCCCAGAAATTTTCTGTTATCAGCCAATTATAACTGGAATAAGCTCATCACAGACGAAACCGATGAATTCATCTTTGACTTCAATACACCCGAGCACAAGTTTAATGTCTCATTTGGCAACAGAAGACTGACTGACAGGCTCGGATTCAATCTGACTTTTCGCTGGCAGGATGAATTCGAATGGACATCAACATTTGCCAATGGTATGGTACCATCAATTTCAACGCTGGATGCTCAAATCACCTACACGGTGCCGAGTTTGAAGTCAGTTGTTAAATTTGGCGGTTCCAATATCACCAATAACCGTCATTTTATGAACTTTGGCGGACCGAATCTTGGAGCCATATATTATGTCTCTCTTACATTCGATCAGTTTCTGAATTAAAATTCGATTCTATTATCAGAAATATTTCCAGCCTCCGAAGAATCTTTTTCGGAGGCTTTTTTATGGCTCAGATTCTCCAGGTTCAGCGAAAAAAGAACCTTCAAGCGTGCGTAAGCTCCTTGAAGCGTTCTTTTGATACGAAGAATTGACGCTTGAAGAATGATGCTGTCCAAAAAGGGCGTCATCCCGCACTTGATGCGGGATCTCCAGCCTTTGATATAGGCAGGAGATGCCAGCCTGTCCCTTTCGGGAGATCGGGGGTCCGGCATGACGAAATTGATTATGTTATTGCAATTTCGCGATATTTTTGGACAGCCTCGAACGCTTCAAGTTCATTTTTTTAAAAAGCTAAACAGATACCTTTTTTTATGGCTCAGATTCTCCAGGTTCAGGTGAAAGATTGGCGATGGTGGCTCCCCAGCTTCCTCCTGAGCCGTCTGCAAGCTGGTATCCTGTTACATGAGGATTTCGGTCCAGCAGGGCGTGTACGCTGCGCCTGATGTTTCCTATACCTTTTCCGTGAATGAATCGCACCTGGTAGATCTCCTTTTCAAGGCAGGCATCAATGTATTCATCAATCAATGTAGAAAGGTCTTTTGGCCTGAAATGATGAAGATCTAAAACACCTGTGATTTCCAGCCTGTGTGGTTTATGGTCAGACATCTCTCAAATGGTAATTATGAATCAAAGATTACACAATACGGAATTCAGAAAACATGGGCTAATCACTAAAGATCAACCATATAATCCACATATCTTCTTTTCTCGGTGACAGATTCAATGAAATTTATGGCTTTTTTATGATGAGGATTTCGTGTGTACATTTGAAAATCGAGTTCAGTTTCGAAATCGCAAATCAATACCACATCATAGGCTTCATCATCATCGGAATTGATCTGGATGCCTACTTCAACGGCTTTAATTTCGTCAATATTTATGCGGAGGCCTTCGAGTATCAATTTCAGCTTTTCAGCATTTTTCTTTTTTGTGGCTCCGCCAGCCTCTTCTTTTAATTTCCACATAACTATATGCCGTATCATAAAACTCCTTGTTCATTTTAAAATTCAAGATGAATTATCTGCTTAAAGCAAAAGCCAGATCATCCGGTTCAACTTCAGATGGGGGTTCATCCAGCAATTCCGGTGAAAAAAC
Organism: Balneolaceae bacterium; assembly: GCA_007131725.1. Lineage (GTDB taxonomy): Bacteria > Bacteroidota > Rhodothermia > Balneolales > Balneolaceae > Rhodohalobacter. The sequence goes on along the minus strand of SLPZ01000073.1, from coordinate 2,524 downwards.
TCCTACCGCCCAAAGAAAATAACGTGCTTCTTCCGGGTTGTTTTCCCGGTTCCACTCATAAAGTGAAAAATAACCCAGTGCTGTCTGCTCTCTTTCAAACTCATTCAGGTTTTCGGGATCGGAAATTGTAGGAATTTGAATCTCTGAGGCTGCCGGCAATTGATTTGGATTTATAAGTAAGTCTCTGTTCAGATTATAAAGTATAGGCCAAAGATAGGGATTTCCGAGTTGGTTTTCGGCAATGGTCCAGAGAGACTGGCCTGGTTCAACCGAAAAACTTTCGGTTTCAAATTCGGTTTGTTCGCGGGGTTCAGCAACAACATCTGTTTCATCTGCAACCGGAGGTTCAACCTGTTCCATATGTACAGTTGCGGGAACCTCAGGGGTTTCTGTGTCTCGCTGCAACATAAAAAACAGAAGTATGAAAGCGATTAGAACAATCATTAAAGCTGCTGCATACGACCACTTGAAACTGCCAGACTTCTGCACTTCTTCTGCCATCCTGGATTCGCCGGGAATTTTAGCTGCAACAGGTCTTTTCTCTTTAGTTTGTTCGGGCTTTTTTGTTGATTTAGTTTCTTTGGTAAAAGGTTTGACAAAATGCGGATTCTCCCGTTCAATTAGCAGGTCATCGATCGATTCTTTTTTTTCTGATTTGGCTGCGGGGTTCGGGGCAACAGCCTCTGATTCTTCAACCTGATCTCTGATTATTCGAGGTTTAAGTCCTGCATAAGGTGCATTAATATCCTCACGAAGTGCTTTGTAAGGTTTGAAAACTACTTTGTTTTGCCCCGGAATAGTAATTTCCTGACCTGTTTGAGGATTGGTTCCTTTACGTTCATTCATCCACCGAAGCTCAAACTTTCCAAACCCGGAAATACTCACCGAACCGCTGGATTTAAGCCCGCTTTCAATGATTTGCACAAGCTCGGTGATAAAACTGTTTGCAGAACTCTGACTCTGCTGAGACTGCTTTGCGATGAGTTCTACCAGCTCTTTAAAGGTGATTTTTTCACTCATCGTTTATTTTCAGATACTTTACTTCTTCTTTCAGGTTCGTTGATGGGTTAAACTCAACTGTTCGTTTGGGAGGCACCATAAGATAGGCCTCGTAATGGGGATTATATACTTTTTTTTCAGGATTTACTTTCGTGCTAAAGGTGCCAAGATCAGGTACAGACACACCTTTACCCTGAGAAAGCTGTTCCGATAAAACATCAACGGCATCCTGCAGTATTTCCCTGGTTTTTATCTTTGAATCCCCTGTCTTTTCTGAGAGACGATCTATTAGCTCTTTGTATTTCATATAAAAGTCTGTTTCTATTAATAAACGAAAAATTTGCTGAAAAAACCTAATTTGGAGAGCTTTAGCTGTGGTTTATTTAAGAATAAATAATTTAATAAAGTATGCTTATATAAATATAATAATAAATGGAGATTTTGGAGCCGGTTAAAAAAATTATTCAGTTTTCCGTTAATACTGAATCCTGTTAAATAGATTGCAGAAAACATAATGAACGATCTATTTCTGATTTTTTTTTCTTTAGTAAATCAAAAAAAACTTTTGTTATGAAAAAACCACTGAATGTAACTCAAAAACTGATTCAATCTCACCTTGTTGAGGGTGAGATCAGGCCCGGAACTGAAATCGGAATTAAAATCGATCAGACACTTACACAAGATGCCACCGGAACTCTGGTGATGCTTGAGCTTGAAGCGATGAATCTGGACAGAGCCAAAACTGAAGTTTCCTGTCAATATGTTGATCATAATCTGCTTCAAACCGACAATAAAAATCCGGATGATCACCTTTTCTTAAAATCTGCGGCTGACAGGTTTGGAATTTGGTACAGCCGCCCGGGAAATGGTGTGAGTCATCCTGTACATACCGAACATTTTGCAATACCCGGAAAAACACTGGCCGGTTCAGACAGCCACACACCGGCATCAGGCTGTATGGGTATGTTTGCACTGGGTGCCGGAGGCCTTGATGTGGCCTTTGCAATAGCAGGGGAGCCGCTCTATATAAAGATGCCAAAAGTGCTGGGTGTAAAGCTTACGGGGAAATTGCCTGAATGGGTCAGTGCCAAAGATGTAGTTCTCGAAATGCTGCGAAAGTACGACGTGAAAGGTGCACGCGGTTTTGTGATTGAATATTTTGGCCCCGGCCTCGATCATTTAAGCACGATGGATCGCCACGTAATTGCCAATATGGGAACAGAGATGGGAGCGACAACCTCTGTTTTCCCTTCGGATGGTGAGGTAAAACGATTTATGGCTCAAAACAAGCGCGAAGATGACTGGGTTGAATTGCTGCCTGATGAAGGGGCAGAATATGATGAAATGCACGAGATTGATCTTAGCCGGATAGAGCCGCTGATAGCACTGCCCAGCAGTCCCGGGAATGTGGTTCCTGTGAGCGAAGTTGAAGGGGATGATATCTACCAGGCATATATCGGTTCATCGGCAAATCCGGGATATCGTGATTTTTGGATCGCATCAGAAATTGTAAAAGGCAGAAGGG
>SLPZ01000290.1 GCA_007131725.1 Balneolaceae bacterium | reverse complement strand
TCAGGCCAATCCGCTCATTATCGACGGAATTTTGTACGGCACCTCCCCTTTGAAAAAAGCTTTTGCACTGGATGCTGCCACAGGAGAAAAAATCTGGATGTTTGATCCGTTTGAAGGCCAGCAACCGAGATCACGCGGTGTGAACCGGGGGCTTGCCTACTGGAGCGATGGAGAAGGTGACCGACGTTTGTTTTACGTAGCAGGCCCAAAACTCTGGGCAATCAACGCTGATACCGGTAAGCCGGCAGAAGATTTTGGAGAAAACGGCTCGCTTGATTTTTCGGTTGGCCTCGACCGTGATGCAATGAACATCCAGGTTACGGCAACCAGTCCGGGAGTCGTTTATGGGGATAAATTGATTCACGGCTCAAGAGTCTATAACCTGGCGCCGGGGCACATCCGGGCATTTAACGTACGAACCGGCGAAATTGAATGGGTCTTCAGGACAATACCCTACCCCGGCGACTACGGTTACGACACCTGGCCGCCCGATGCGTGGACCCGTGTGGGCAATGCCAATAGCTGGCCGGGTATGAGCCTGGATGTAGAGCGGGGGATTGTGTTCATACCGATAGCCTCTCCCGGACACGATTTTTACGGCGGTGACCGGATCGGGAAAAATCTCTTCGGTAGTTCGCTGGTTGCTCTTGATGCCGGGACCGGCGAATTGATATGGTACTATCAAATTGTAAGACACGACATCTGGGATTATGACCCGCCGGCCGCTCCAAACCTGATCACCATTAAACGCGACGGGCGGCTTGTTGACGCCGTTTCTCAAACCACCAAAACCGGTTTTGTGTATGTATTTGACCGCGAAACCGGAGAGCCGCTCTTTCCAATGACTGAAGAAGAAGTACCTCCCTCCGATCTGCGTGGTGAAGAAGTCTGGCCAAAACAGCCGGTTCCTGAAAAACCGGCGCCATTTGCCCGGCGTGAATTTACGGAAGATGATATTAGCGACATCACTCCCGGAGCACACCAGGACTTGTTAGAACGCTTCAGAGAAATCCGAACCGAAAGCCCTTGGGATCCGCCCAGCACACAGGGCACACTGATCTTTCCCGGCTTTGACGGCGGCGCTGAATGGGGAGGTGCTGCTTTTGATCCGGAAACAGGCATACTTTACGTCAACTCAAACGAAATGCCCTGGATTCTGGAGATGGTGGAAACCGAAGCCCCGGATGAGGGAATGCCAGTTGCAGAACGGATTTACTCGATCAATTGTGCGGTATGTCACGGTTCAAACCGTACAGGAGTCCAGCACGGGGCCAATCCCACTTTGGTGGATATCGGTGAGCGAATGAGTGAAGAGGAACTTTATGAAGTGATTGAACAGGGGCTCGGTGTGATGCCATCTTTTGACTTTTTGAGCGATGAAGAAGTGGATGCCATCGTGCAATTTCTGAAAGATCCGGATGCCCCTGAGGTTGCTGCAGCCGAAATTACCATGAGCCGCGCACCGCAAATTCCATATTCAAACACCGGTTACAACCGCTGGTTCGATCCGGAGGGCTACCCCGCAGTTAAACCGCCCTGGGGTACTCTGAATGCGATTGATTTAAACACAGGCGAACACGTATGGAACATACCGCTGGGTGAATTTGAAGAACTCACTGAGCGCGGCATTCCGCAAACCGGCACGGAAAATTACGGCGGACCGGTTGTTACAGCAGGAGGCCTGCTCTTTATCGGAGCTACACAGGATGAAAAATTCCGGGCATTCGATAAAACCAACGGCGATTTACTCTGGGAAACACAACTTCCCGCAGGCGGTTATGCTACACCGGCCGTGTACGAAGTGGATGGAAAACAATTTGTGGTGATTGCCGCCGGTGGTGGCAAAATGGGCACCAAATCGGGCGATACCTATGTGGCTTTTTCGCTGCCGTAACGTACGCCGGAGAGCTTCTCCGGCAAGACATAACCCAGCAAAGCAATATTCCGTTTCGTTGCCTGAGTATGTTGGCCTTAGAAAGATTTTCCAGGTATTCGGGTTTTTGAATAACGGGCAAGCTGCCCGTTGTACGTATTCGAGTTTTTGTGTAATGGGCAGCTTGCCCGTTGTACCTATTTTTTATTCTTCTCCTCTATCCATTTCGAGAGGTACTTGGTACTCATTAAAGAGTGGTGACGCAGCATTTTACCTATAAAATTTCTGCTTCTGTGATTTGTCAGGTTCTGTTTTATTTTCACCAATTGATCTATCAGAGGTACTTCAAATTTATTGCGGTCAAACCGGGTGTTTATAATATCAAAACCATTTTTTTGGGATTTTTTCCAAAGTTCAGAATTGGTATAAAGCTGAACTGCGGCAACTGCGATTGCTTCTGCATCTTCTGCAATCATACCGCTCCAGTTGTTATTGATCTGCATACCTTCCGCCCCGATTTTGGTAGTAACCGACGGAGTTCCGCACAGCATCGCTTCAGCCAGTTTGCCTTTCAGCCCGGCCCCGAATCGAAGCGGTGCAAGCAAAACTTTTGCTTTTTTTATGACCTCTTTGGCCGAACCTGCCCGGCCCATCACAAAAAATCCCTCGTCCGGACTGTGTAGCTGAAATACCTGCTGTGTTGGATAGGCACCGTAAATATACAACTCGGCTTCCGGCAGTTGTCTTCGGATAAAGGGCCAGATTTTTTCCTTGAGCCATAAAACTGCATTCCGGTTGGGCTCGTGCAGAAAATTACCGATGGAGACAAACCCGGTTCGGTTATCAAAATCCGGCAATTGCCGGATAGCAGATTGGTCCATTTTTTCAAATAGAAATGGAAGATAAAAAAGCAATTTTTCATCAATATTAAGAAGGTCCGTAAGCAGCTCCATCTCCGCTTCTGAAATGATCAGGGACAGATCACACCTAAAAATTGACGCCGCTTCACGAACAGCCGTTTCTTCATCAAGCAGCATTGATGACTCAAACTTTACCCCCCGTTTCCATGCATGTTGTCTTGCTTTTCTGAGACAATGCAGGTCTTCGGTATCCAGTATTTGCACTGCCTCCGGACACTGTTCAGATACACGCCAGCCAAATTGCTCTTCGGTCATGAAACGATCAAACAGAACGACATCCGGCTGTAAAGATCGAACAAATCGGTCGAATGATGAATTGTTCAGCTCAATGGATTTTGTTTCAACACCGGTGTTGATTAAATCAACTGAAAATTCTCTTTTTATTGCAGCACATGCAAATATCAAATTCCACTCGAACTTCTTGAATAGTGAAATGAGCTGCATCATCCGGCTGCCTGCGGCTGAGGATTCAGGTTCCGGCCAGACTTTACCGATGATTAATACTTTTTTTGAGTGCCGGTTCATGCCGTTATTTTCATCAGATATCTGATCATAAAAAACCCGTCCTGACAAACATGCCGGACGGGTTTATAGCTTAATTCAGGTTATGAGAATTTATTGACTAAATCCCCAGGATTTTCTTATTCAGCTCTTTATCGCTTCCGCCGCCGGCAAAGTCATCGAATGCTTTTTCGGTTACGCGGATGATGTGATCCTGAATAAACTGAGCTCCTTCTTCGGCTCCCTGCTCAGGATGCTTGATAAAGCACTCCCACTCCAGCACGGCCCAACAGTCAATATCGTACTGAGACAGCTTGGTGAATACGCTCACAAAATCAACCTGTCCGTCGCCGAGTGAACGGAAGCGGCCGGGTCGGTCGGCCCAGGGCTGATATCCGCCATAAACACCGGCTTTTCCGGTGGGATTAAATTCCGCATCCTTCACATGAAACGAATTGATGTAATCTTTGTAGATGTCGATAAATGCGAGATAGTCGAGCTGCTGTAGAATGAAATGGCTCGGATCGTAGAGAATTCTCGCCCTCGGATGATTTCCGGTTGCCTCCAGGAACATTTCATAAGTGATGCCATCGTGCAGGTCTTCGCCCGGGTGCAGTTCGTAGCAGACATCCACACCGTTTTCATCAAACACATCCAGAATGGGCTTCCATAGCCTTGCCAGTTCGGCAAAACCGTCTTCCACCAATCCGGCTGGCCGCTGCGGCCAGGGATAGACCGTGTGCCACAGGAGTGATCCCGAAAACGATGCATGAGCTTTCAGCCCCAGGTTGGCACTGGCTTTAGCACAAAGCATCAATTGATTTTCTGCCCATTTCTGGCGCTCTTTGGGCTTTCCGTGCACCTCTTTTGGGGCAAAGCCATCGAACATCACATCATAGGCCGGGTGCACGGCCACAAGCTGGCCTTGAAGGTGCGTGGCCAGTTCGGTGATTTTCACACCGGTTTCCTCAATTTTGCCGCGATATTCGTCGGCATAGGTTTTACTTTCGGCAACTTTTCCAAGGTCAATCAGGTTCGGCTCCCATGCGGGAATCTGAATTCCTTTATATCCAAGCGAAGCTGCCCATTTGCTCATTGAAATGATATCGTTAAACGGTTCTTCATCTCCGGCAAATTGTGCCAGGAAGATGGCGGGTCCTTTAATTGTTTTCATATCTTAAACTCTGTCCATTTAGTTTCTGATTTACTTGATTTAATCATATTTGTAACGAAGGCCATGCCGCGAACTCCATCGGATACGTTGGGGAAATCGTACTCCTCAACCGGTTTTTCTTCTCCACTCATGCGGTCTCGTACCGCACGGACAAACTCCATGTAGATGTTTGCAAATGCCTCGATGTATCCTTCGGGATGACCGGCCGGCGTACGCGTATTGGCTGTCGCCACATCGGATAAATATCCGGTTCCGGTACGTATAACCTGCACAGGCCCGTCCAGCGGCCTGAAGATCAGTGTGTTGGGTTCGGTTTGTTTCCATTCAAGCCCTCCTTTCTCGCCATATACGCGTAGTTTGAGGTCGTTTTCCACACCGACAGCAACCTGAGTTGCCATCAGTACTCCCGATGCACCGTTGTTGAATTTCAACAGTGCGGCACAATCATCATCCAACAGTCGGTTGGGAACCTTGATATTCACATCCGCACAAAGTTTGGTGATCTCAAGCCCGCTTACATATTCCGCCAGGTTCGCGGCGTGCGTGCCGATGTCACCCACACAACCGCCCATGCCCGATTGGTCGGGATCTGTGCGCCATGATGCCTGTTTGTTGCCTTCATGCTCGAGCGGAGTTGCCAGCCAGCCCTGCGGATACTCCACATAAATTTTGCGGATATTGCCCAGTTTCCCACTCTCAACAAGATGCCTGGCTTCCTTCACCATCGGATAACCGGTGTAGGTGTGAGTTAACGCAAGGATCTTGCCGGTTGATTTAACAATCTTTTCCAGTTCAACGGCTTCATCCAGAGAAAAGGCAAGCGGTTTTTCAATCACCACATCAAATCCGTTTTCAAGGGCAAGTTTGGCAGGTTCGAAATGCACATGATTTGGAGTTACAATGGATACAAAATCCATTCGCTCATCTTCGGGAAGCCTGGCTTCCTCTTCGAACATTTGCCGGTAGCTGTCATAAATACGCTCTTTTGGCAAAAAATACTCCAATCCGGATTCCATGGAAATTTCGGGTTCAACACTGAATACTCCGCAGACAAGCTCAATCTGTCCATCCATGAAAGCCGCTTTTCTGTGGATAGCACCGATAAATGCGTCTTTACCGCCGCCAACCATACCAAATCTTAATTTTCTACTCATGTTATTATTTTTTTAGTTAGCACTCTTATTTAAAACCTCTTTTTCTAAGATAACTGCAAAGCATTTAAAATGATGCTTCCAGCAATGAATTTTTTACTGCTTTGCATTTTTATAGGGTCATATTTACAGATAAAGAAGTTTTTAATATTGTGCAAACAATCATCAATTTTTTACTTGCACTTCTGAGGCAGGAAACGAATCTTCAAAAGAACAAACCAGAATAAAACTTTTTTCCAGCAGTAGTTAATATTTTTCAGATACTCTTTATTGATGCCATTTTGAAGAAAAGCTGATATTCATAAACGAATGCAAATCGCTTAAAATAATTTTGGGGGTAAACATCAACTAAACGGTACAATAAAATAGATGTATTCAGTTTAAATCAATCAATCTGAATAGGCTGAACTAATTACCTGAAAAGTCACCAATAAAAAACTAATTAATAATTAATTATTTAGATGAAAGATTTTATTAAAGTCAGGCTAAGCGGGATGATGTTCCTTGAATATTTTATCTGGGGAGCATGGTATACGGCTATTGCAGTTTACATGACACAAGAGGGAATGACTGATTTAACACACTGGCCATTTACCGTAGTCCCTCTTGCTGCTATAATTGCTCCATTTTTTGTTGGCCTTGTTGCTGACCGATATTTTGCAACAGAAAAAGTTCTTGGCACACTTCACTTTTTTGGCGGAATTTTTATGCTCATCACGCCACTCTTCGTGGGTAATCCTATGATGTTCATCTTTATGCTTTTTCTCTTTAATCTGTGCTACATGCCAACATTGAGCCTTGCCAATAGTTGCGCGTTTCATCACATTGAAGACCAGGAAAAAGAATTTCCCATCATCCGGGTTTTCGGAACAATCGGCTGGATTGTTGCCGGTTTAACCGTAAGCTTTGGATTGGTTTATTTTGTGGGTGAGGGTATTAGACCCGAGGCTACCGCATGGCCGCTTTATCTTACATCATTCGCCAGTTTTGCGTTTGCAGCCCTCTCATTTACGCTTCCACATACACCTGCGCCTGCAAAAGGGCAAACGGTTTCAATCCGCAGTATCGCCGGTATTGATGCCCTGAAAGAACTTGGCAGCAAATCCTTTTACATATTCCTTGCCAGCTCGCTCTTGTTGTGTATTCCGCTGGCTGCCTATTACAATTTCACCCAAATATTCCTGGGTGATACAGGTTTCCAGAATATTGCGGCAACACAAACTATCGGGCAGGTTTCCGAAGTGCTCTTCATGGTCTTGATGCCGTTTTTCTTTGTTCGGCTGGGTGTAAAGTGGATGCTTGGCGTGGGTATGTTTGCCTGGTTCTTGAGGTATGCCCTGTTCGCCATTGGTGCCCCCGAACCTACTGTTTGGATGATTCTTGCCGGAATTGCGCTGCACGGCATCTGTTATGACTTCTTCTTTGTTACCGGACAGATTTACATTGATTTGAAAGCAAGTGATAAAATTCGCGGGCAGGCACAGGGCCTTATCGTGCTGATAACGTATGGAATTGGTATGCTGATTGGCGCCCAGGTTGCTGGAACAGTTTACAATCTGTTCCTTGGTGATCAGGCATCATTGAGTCTTGATCAATGGTACCAGTTCTGGTGGGTACCGGCAATCTTCTCTCTTGTTGTGTTCCTCTTGTTTATCTTTACATTCAACGACAAAGAAGCGGAGAAACAGGTACTCAAAGAAGACATCAAACCACTTTAATTATTTGAATCATATCTTTTCCATGGCCTCCGGTGTTTCATGACATCAGAGGCCTTTTTTTACCAATCAATAAAATTTCAAAGCTAAAAAATTCAGAATATTTAACAGATTAAACTGAAATCTTCCTATTAAAAAGTTTCCTGCCAACGCGAGATTAGCTATTTTTAAGAATGTTGCAGTTCAATAAAAGTAAATCATAAAAAAGAGATTTACTGAGTTTTGGATTGTGGCAATTTTATGTTAGAACCATTCAGAACAAAAATTAACTAATCATGAAAAAAATTTTAATTGCATTTACCATTCTACTGTTCCCTGCAGTTGTTTTTGCACAGACCACCATCCCCGGAGAGGAGGTGATTGGTCGCTGGAATATTACAGTAACCATTGAAGATGAAGAGCTGGAAAATCTCGGATTATTCCGTCACGGACTATATGCTGATGAGGGATTTCCCGCATGGCTTGAAGTGAAACTATCAGGCTTTTCAAGACTTATCGGAAATTATGTTGGCTACGAAGGCAGTGCACGCCCAATTTCAGAAGTTCATTACGATGAGGCCGAAGATAAATTCCACTTCTCCATCCCACCGCAATGGATGCATATTGATGAAGACATCTATTTTGAGTTTACCCTTGACGGAGACAAAATGGAAGGCTTTAAAATCCTCGATGGCAATACGTTGCACTTTACCGGTGAACCGGCTCCAAGCCTTGACAGAGAAGAGCCGCCGGTCTGGGGATCACCAAAAAATCTTCTCGACGATGACATGTCAAGATGGATTATTCCCGAAAACAACAAGTTCAGGATGATTGACGGAATTCTTGTAAACGAAGAAGTGGGCGGTAACCTGGTAACCAAAGAAAGATATGATGATTTTAAGCTGAGTGCAGAGTTCAGATATCCTGAAGGAAGCAATAGCGGAATCTATCTGCGCGGTCGCTATGAAGTTCAGATTGAAGACAATTACGGCTGGGATATTTCTGATCTCATCATCGGTGGTGTTTACGGATTTATTGAGCCTTCCGTTAATGCAGCCAAACCGGCTGGCGAATGGCAAACCTTTGAAATAACACTTGTTGGACGACACGTAACCGTTGTACACAACGGAATTGAGGTAATATCTAACCGGCCAATACCGGGAATCACCGGTGGGTCTCTCAACAGCCGCGAAGGTGAGCCAGGCCCGATTATGCTCCAGGGCGATCACGGACCGGTTGATTTCAGAAAATTGGTAATCACACCCGCTGTGAATTGACGATCATCTGATTGATCAAATAACCTTTTTCAAAAAACCCCGCTAATACCTGGCGGGGTTTTTTATTTGGGAAAAGGTGTTTAACGCTTGATAGTGAATCATCAACTAATTCTCATTTAACGTGGATTCGACATAAGAATTTAGTCGAAGAATGTCCCCCTTTGAAGCTATCTTGTGGATACAAATTTGTGGGATTGACTATACATATTGACATTTTTAAAACTGTAAAGTCCTGAAAGGACGTCCAGCAATAGCATGGGACGGAGTCCTATGAAAAAAATGCACCGATTTAGAAAAGCCCTTAAAGGGCGTCAGCCCAAGAGGTTCTTTTCTTCAAGGCTGACGCCCCTTCAGGGCTTACTGGTGGAAACGTTCTCAAAAACATAGGACTCCGTCCCATGCTATTGCCGATCATCCCGTTGGGGCTTTACTCAACAATCTAAACCCTGCCATTTTGGATAAGATGAAATTGTATAAATGGAAATAAGCAACAACTTAATTCTCTCACATATTTGCTTGCTAAAAAATGTGTCCACAGGATTGCCATTGAATAGGGCAAAATCTAAGCTCAACTTACCATCCCCCCTCGGCCCCGACAGCTCATGTCGGGACCTTTTCCCATTTCAATCTTGGGAAACTCACGTTCATTTCATTTCATAGACACGGGGATAATCATTAAACAAAGACATCAGGAGTAAACTCTTTCCACCTGTCTGATCTATCCGCTGAATATTTCTGATCTCTCCCTGAATATGGATACCGCTCAAATGTGGCGGAATACTTCTTAATGTGCCCTCTTCAAGAGTTAATATTGTTCCCCTGGAGCCATCATACGGCCCGGATTGCGGCTTTACATCATACAAGTTACCGCCCATGATGATCTCCGGCAGCCCGTTGCCGGTTACATCTTCCAGGGTGATTCCATACATCGGCGCCATCTGTGCCCGGGGCGGCAGCTTCTCTACCTGCATCCCCTCTTCGGTGTTCCAGATCACCACACTGGCCAAAAGCTCTGCCGACAGCTCCGTGGCTTCGGCCAGCTCTTCAGATGTAAATATATCCTGC